>CAZXIR010000036.1:4947-17526 GCA_964640845.1 uncultured Syntrophomonas sp. | reverse complement strand
CGTCAGGCTATTGCTATCCTGCAGATGTCTACCATCGAATTGAGTGAGTATATTGAGCAGGAACTTCAGGAAAATCCTTTCCTGGAGGTGAAAGAGCCTGAAGAGACTATTGAAGCTGAGCCGGTGAACACAGAGGCTGAAAATAAGATAGAGGATATGGTGGAATACTACAATGACCGGGATATCGAATACACTCCCGTCAACCGGGAAGAAGGCGTTTCACTGGAGAATTTCCTCACTAAAAGACCCAGCCTTTATGAACACCTGGAATTCCAGCTGCGTCTGAGCAGTACCGAAGAAGAAGATCTGGGTATAGGTCTTTACCTGATTGGAAGTATTGATCGAACTGGATATCTATGTGTAGACTTGCAGGAAGTAGCGGCCAATTTAAAGGTACCTATTGACAGAGTGGAAGAAGTTTTAAGGATGATACAATCTTTTCATCCCCACGGGGTAGGAGCTCGTGATTTATCAGAATGCCTGTTGTTACAACTTAGATATTATAATAAAGAGAATTCCATAGCCACCTGTATCATACAGCACCACATGGAAGATTTGGCCAGAGCCAAGCTTAACAAGATAGCCCAGGCTTTGTCTATACCGGTAAATCAGGTTCAGGAAGTATGTGATCTGATACGAACCCTGGATCCTAAACCAGGGCTCCAATACAGTGGCTATGATGATGTTAAATATATAATGCCCGACGTGTATGTGGAAAAGGTAGAAGGGGAATATGTGGTAATCGTTAATGATTTGAACTTTCCCCGGTTGATAGTCAATAATGTTTATAAACGGATATTACATCAAAATGATAATTTTTCTCAAGATGCTAAAAAATATCTGGAAGACAAAATGGGTTCAGCTATATGGCTTATACGCAGTATCGAACAGAGACGCATGACCCTTTACAAGGTAGCGCGCAGTATAGTAGATATCCAGACCGAATTTCTGGATAAGGGAGTAGAATACATGAAGCCCCTCAACTTGCGTAAGGTAGCAGAAGCCGTTGATGTACATGAATCCACCGTCAGTCGGGCTACTACCAACAAATATATTCAGACTCCCCAGGGTCTATTTGAATTAAAATACTTTTTCAGTACCGGAGTAGATTCTTATGGAAGTTGTAAAGTGTCTTCCAAGAGTATAAAATATACCTTGGAAGAGATAATCAACACCGAAGATACCAGTAAGCCCTTAAGTGATGAAGCCATAGCAAAATTATTGAAGCAAAAAGGGATAAGAATTTCCCGGCGAACGGTAGCTAAATATCGTCAGGAAATGGGGATTCCTTCAACTATGGCCCGCAAAAGGTATTGAAAATAGATAAAAACCATGTGAAAATATTGTAGTAGAGTAGTGTGAGCTGCATCCAAAGGATGCAGTTTGTTTTTTATTCAATTTAGCGTCGGGAACAAGCACCATTGATAATAATTATTTTTGGCCAGCAATTTAAGGAATCATACTTATGAAATTTACAACTAATCTTAAAAGTCATCACCGCAACAATTATTGGCTTGATTCGTCTCAACTTCTGATCATAGCGGCATTTATTGGACTGGGAACCGGCTACGCTTCGGTTGGATTCCAAATACTAATCGATTTTTTCCATTCTGTTTTCTTCATCGAAACCGAGACCGTATTAGGATCGCTGCTGGGCAAATATCAACTTCTAGTAATCCTCGCCTTAGGAGGATTACTGGTTGGTTTAATAATCTATTTTTTTGCACGTGATACCGGAGGGTATGGAGTAGCGGAAGTAATGGCAGCAGTCGAAAAAGAGGGAACTATAAAGCCCGGGGTGGTGTTGGTCAAGACCCTGGCTTCTGCTATTACTATTGGTTCAGGGGGTTCTGCCGGCCTGCATGGACCAATTGTGCATATTAGTTCAGCCGTAGGTTCAACTGTGGGGCATATATTTAAGGTTTCACCTGATATTTTAAGAACTCTGCTTGCCTGCGGCGCCGCGGGGGGAATTTCAGCTACCTTTAATGCTCCTATTGGCGGGGTACTATTTGCCCAGGAAGTCATATTAGGCAAGTTTAATACCAGCAATTTTATACTTATAGTAATAAGTTCAGTTATTTCAGCCATAATAAGCCGGCTGTACTGGGGTGATTACCCTTCCTTTATGGTGCACCCTTACGAACTGGTATCTCCAGGTGAACTGTTGTTTTACTTGGTCTTGGGTGTGTTGGCCGGTATCTTGGCCGTAGTATTTATTAAAGCATTATACCTTTCAGAGGATCTGTTTAACCGGATTAAGATTCCAGGCTATGCTAAACCAGCCTTGGGGGGGATACTGGTAGGTTTTATCGGGCTTTATTATCCTCAGGTTTTCGGAGTGGGATATGAAAGCGTGGAAGGGGTATTGGCTAATAACCTGCCTTGGCTAGTGGTGTCCATGCTTATGCTGGCCAAAATAATCGCCACCTCGCTGACCTTGGGTTCAGGTGGATTAGGAGGAGTATTCGCTCCCAGTTTGTATATGGGGGCTATGCTGGGAGGCAGTTTTGGTTACCTGCTTAATACAATATTTCCGGCCATAACCGCCCTGCCCGGTGCTTATGCTCTGGTTGGTATGGCTGGCGTATTTGCAGGGGTTGCCCAGGCCCCTATTACAGGTATAATTATAATTTTTGAAATGACCGGAGACTATAAGGTGGTACTTCCATTGATGCTGGTATGTGTTATCAGCGCACTGGTAGCCCGGGGTTTATGCCCCGAATCTATCTATACCATGGCATTAGTAAGGAAAGGCGTAAATGTACGTCAAGGGCTTAGCGTAGATAGAATGGGTATGATGCCGGTAGAGGAGGTCATGACCACCGAGGTAGAAACTTTGGATATTAACCTGAGCTTAAGAACTGCTCAAGATAGAATGCGGCTAAGATCCTATACCGGGTTTCCGGTAATGGAAGGAGACCGACTAGTGGCGGTAGCAACTTATGAACAGGTATGGAGTGCAATAAAGCAAGGCGACCAGGACAGCCTTTTGCTAAAAGATATAGTTAATCCTAATTTAATCTATGTTTTCCCCCAAGACAATATAGGAATAGTTATGAAAAAAATGGCGGAAGGTGATGTGGGAAGATTGCCGGTAGTAGACCCGGACGACTGCGGCAGATTAATTGGTATAATCAGCAGAAGTGATATAATTGAGGCTTATTCCCGGGCTGCCCATAGTGTAGGAAGCAAAAAGATGAAGCATATTATGTATTAGGAATATCAGAATAGATACATGGTTAGGGGATCTTTTATATACCTGCAGACTATCTTAAAAGCTTTATCGCATACATCATTTTCTGAGCTATGTGGTATAATACATCTATAAAGGGAAATCCGTATCAGCAGTGGGACTAAAATGTCCCTGATACAAAATACTGCCCCGCAAACAGACTTGGTATAGGTAGAGGATGTAAAATGGATAAAATTTTTATGGTCCTCGAGCGCTTTGCTCCAGAGGCAATATCTATCATTGAGAACAGATATCGAATATTAAGGCATATCTATTACCATCAACCCATAGGACGACGGCAATTATGCAAGGATTTGGAATTGTCTGAAAGGACTATCCGCAGCGAGGTTGATAATTTAAAAGCCCGGGACGCCGTAACTACAACATCTGCAGGCATCAATATAAGTATATCCGGGCGAGAAATGCTCCGAGACATAAGTGAAATTATTCCTTCCATGCTTAGTATCCAACCACTGGCAGAGAAAATAAAACAATACTTTAACATCCGGGATGCGATTATCGTACCCGGGAATTCCAATGAAGATAATCTGAGCCAGAAGGACTTGGGTCGGGCTGCGGCAGGTTATTTGAAAAGGATACTCAAACCCCATACGGTGATGGCGGTAACCGGTGGTACTACCCTAGCGGAAATGGCAAGAGCTATGAATGGAAGTATCAAGATGAGCGATGTTCTAGTGGTTCCAGCCCGGGGTGGCTTGGGAGAAGGGTTGGCACAGCAAGCCGGAACAATAGCCGCCAACATTGCAGATAGCTTGGGGGCCCAGTATCGACTTCTGCACATTCCTGATAATATCGAGGAAAATACCGCCGAGATTCTCAAAAAGGATATCCACATAAAAGATTTGCTGCAGCTTATAAAAACCAGCAGTATTTTGATACATGGAATAGGACCAGCTATGGAAATGGCAATCCGGAGAGGGCTTTCCCCTCCCATCATATCCATGCTGCAGGAAAAAAATGCGGTAGCAGAAGCTCTTAGATATTATTTTGATGAAAAGGGCAATATAGTATATGAAGTTCCGGGTATTGGTTTGGAGATGAGTGATTTAAGTAATGTTGAAACAGTGGTTGCTGTAGCGGGAGGTAAAAACAAAGCTGAGGCTATAAAAGCGGTACTAGGCCATGGCCAGCTCGATGTCCTGATTACAGATGAAGGAGCTGCCAGTGAAATTATTAAATCTATTCATTAGAAAGGGTGGTATATATGAAGATCAAAGCGGCTATCAATGGTTTTGGGCGAATTGGACGACTGGTGGGAAGAATAGCGTTGGAACGAGATGATTTGGATATTGTTGCAATTAATGATTTGGGGGATGCTAAATCCTCAGCCCATCTTTTTAAATATGATTCTATATACGGACGGTATCCGAAAGAGGTGGGTTTCGAAAATGACAGCCTCATAATTAATGGGAAAAAGATACAATATTTATCGGAAAAGGATCCCCAGAAGTTGCCCTGGAAAGAAATGGGTGTACAGATAGTCATTGAAGGTACCGGTGCTTTTCGGAGTAAAGAAAAGGCCTCCAAGCATTTGCAGGCCGGAGCAGAAAAGGTGTTGATAACGGCACCAGGTAAGAACATAGATTTTACTATGGTCATGGGGGTAAATCATACCGATTGCTTACCCGAATACCAGATAGTTTCTAATGCCTCCTGTACCACTAACTGTTTGGCTCCGGTGGCCAAAGTACTTATGGATCAATTTGGAATCGATCGGGGTATGATGACTACCGTTCATTCCTATACTAATGACCAACGGATATTGGATTTGGCTCATGATGACCCTAGAAGAGCCCGGGCGGCGGCGTTATCCCTGGTTCCAACCACTACCGGTGCGGCCAGTGCCTTGGGACTGGTGATACCTGAATTGGATGGAAAATTCGATGGGTTGGCCATTAGGGTACCTACTCCCACTGTATCACTGGTGGACCTAACCGTTATATTAGGCAAGTCTGCTTCAGTGCAGAATATTAATGAGGCCTTCCAGCAGGCCAGCCAGAATGAGTTAAAGGGCATTTTAAAGTATACCGAAGAGGAACTGGTATCCACCGACTATCGCGGTGAAAACAATTCAGCAGTAGTAGATGGACTATTAACCATGACTATGGGAGAAAAAATGGCCAAGATTATTGCCTGGTATGATAATGAGTGGGGCTATTCTATGCGAGTTGTCGATGCCGTCTCATATATAGCCGGACTTAAATGAGATTCATTATTTGTGGAGGTGTAAGAAGTGAGAAGTTTGCGCAACCTGGATATCAAAGGGAAACGAGTATTAATGCGGGTAGATTTCAATGTGCCTACTGATAAAGAAAACAATATTCTCGATGACACCAAGATTACAGCCGCCTTACCTACTATCCAATATGTCTTGCAAGAGGGTGGTCGACTGATATTGATGAGCCATCTAGGCCGACCCAAAGGAAAGAGAAATGGTAAGTATAGTCTGAATAAGGTAGCAGATCATCTGGCTTCACTTTTAAATATACCCGTTATTATGGCAGATGACTGTGTTGGGGAAGAGGTGCAAGACAAGGCCCAGAGGCTGCAGGACGGCCAGGTGTTGCTATTGCAAAATGTAAGATATTATGAAGCCGAGGAGAAAAACGATCCAGAATTCTCAAGGCAGCTGGCCTCCCTGGGAGATATTTTCATAAACGATGCCTTCGGTACCGCGCATCGAGCTCACTCTTCAACCACTGGGGTAGCTGATTATCTGCCGGCCTATGCAGGTTTTCTTATGGAAAACGAGGTGGCCATGTTAAGAAAAGTATTGCAAGATGGTGAAAAACCCAGGATGGCCATTCTAGGCGGAGCTAAAGTAGCTGATAAATTAGGTCTGATTCATAATCTCCTGGAAAAAATGGATACTATCTTGATTGGCGGCGGTATGGCCAATACGTTTTTAAAAGCCCAGGGCAAGAATATAGGAAAATCAATGTGTGAAGATACTTTGCTGGAAGAAGCCAGAAACTTGATAGAGACTGCTAAAAGTAAAGGGGTGCGTCTGGTGCTGCCTCAGGATGTAGTAGTTGCAGATGAAATATCAGCTGAGGCGGTGGCTCAGATAGTCAATGTAGATGGGGTAGAGGACGGTAAGATGATACTGGACATCGGTCCCCAGACTGTGGAAGAATTTAAAAACTTGATTAAGGAAGCGCAGTTGGTAATCTGGAACGGGCCTCTAGGGGTATTTGAGCATGAACAATTTGCCAATGGAACCCGGGCCATTACTCAGGCTTTGGCTGATTCACCTGCCACTACCGTCATAGGTGGAGGAGATACCAGTGTTATAGTTCACGATTTGGGTTTGGAAGCAGGTATAACCCATATATCCACCGGGGGTGGAGCAACTCTGGAGTTCCTGGAGGGGATAAATCTACCTGGGGTAGCAGTCTGTGAACATTAAGTGAGGTTTAAAGGGGGGTTAAGATGAGGATACCGCTGATAGCAGGCAATTGGAAGATGAACAAAAATATTGGTGAAGCCCGGGCTTTTGCAGAAGAATTATATCCGCGGCTGAAGGAACTCACCGCCACCGAGATGCTGATTTGTCCACCTTTTACTATGCTGTATGAAATGCATGAACTGCTGACTGATACCCGGGTTCAGCTGGGTGCTCAGGATATATTCTGGGAGGATAATGGTGCTTATACTGGAGAAATATCGGCGGCTATGCTTAGTGATGCCGGATGCACTTTCGTAATCATAGGACACTCGGAGAGAAGACAGGTTATGGGAGAGACCGATGCTATGGTTAATAAGAAGATAAACACTGCATATCGGGGAGGACTCATTCCCCTTCTATGCATTGGAGAAACCCTGGAGGAAAGAAAAGCCGGGCAGGCCGAAAAGGTAGTTAGTCAGCAGTTGGAACGGGCATTGCAAGGCTTATCGTTGGAGCAGGGGAATAAGCTGGTTATTGCCTATGAACCTATTTGGGCTATCGGTACGGGAGTAAATGCCAGCGGACAGGATGCTCAGCAGATGAGCCACTTTATCCGCCAACGATTGGTTAACAAGTATGGACTGGCGGTAGCCCAGTCGATAAGGATTTTATATGGTGGAAGTGTAAAAGAAGATAATATAGAAGAATTTATGCAGCAGCAAGATATAGATGGGGCCCTAATAGGCGGGGCCAGTCTTAGTGCGGTATCTTTTCTCAATATAGTTAGGTTGGGTGGAAATGGATAAGAAACCTCTGTTATTAATTATTCTGGATGGCTGGGGTGAAGGGGAAAAATGTCCCCGCAATGCTATTTCCCTGGCTAATCCGGAAAACTATTATAAATTAAAAATGAGTTATCCGTATACCCGGTTAAATACTTCCGGTAAGTTTGTAGGTTTGCCTTGGGGACAGATGGGCAACTCGGAAGTCGGACACTTAAATATGGGTGCTGGCCGCATCGTTTACCAGGAAATAACCCGTATTAACAATGCTATTGAAGATGGCTCTTTTTTCGAAAATGAGGCATTTGTAGCTGCGGTTGAGCAGGCCAGGAATAACAAAGGGTCTTTGCACCTTATGGGGTTGGTATCGGATGGTGGAGTACACAGTCATATGGACCATATCTATGCCCTCTTGGAGTTTTGCCGGCGTCACCATCTATCCCGAGTATTAGTACATGCCTTTTTGGATGGTAGAGATACCGATCCTCATAGCGGGATTAAATATGTGCATAATCTGCAGGAAAAGATGCAAGAATTAGGAACCGGAAAGATAGCTACCGTAATGGGACGCTTTTATGGCATGGATCGAGACCAGCGCTGGAACCGGGTGGAAAGAGCATATAAGGCTCTGGTTAAAGGAGAAGGCCATCTGGCCTTGGACCCGGTGGCGGCCATTGAAAAAAGTTATCAAGCCGATGTAACCGATGAGTTCTTAGAGCCGGTAGTTATCATCGATGACCAGGGATTCCCCCTGGGAACGGTTGAAGATGGAGATAGCATCATTTTCTTTAACTTCCGGTCTGATAGGGCCCGGGAAATAAGTCATGCCCTGATAGATAAAGATTTTAAGGATTTTGAACGAATTAAATGGCCGGCCACCCATTATGTCTGTATGACCCAGTATGACATCAAGCTCGATACCCCCATAGCCTTTACACCCCAGAGCTTGGATAATACCCTGGGCCAATGGCTGGCCAAGCAAGACAAGAAACAGCTGCGGATCGCTGAGACCGAAAAGTATGCCCATGTTACCTTCTTTTTCAATGGCGGCATTGAAGCGGCCAATCCGGGTGAAGATAGAATACTGATTCCATCCCCACCGGTGGAAACCTATGATCTGCAGCCCGAGATGAGTGCGAGGGAAGTCAGCCAACGGGTCATTCAAGAAATTCAGCGGGATTATTATGATGTAATAATCTTAAACTATGCTAATCCGGACATGATAGGTCACACCGGCAATCTGTCGGCAGCCATAATAGCGGTTCAAACCGTAGATAGATGTTTGCAGCAGGTAGTAGATTATGTACTGCAAAAAGAGGGAATAGTACTTATAACCGCAGATCACGGCAACTGTGAAGAGATGATCTGTGAGCAAACCGGATGCTGCTTAACCACTCATACCACAAATCTGGTTCCTTGTATATTGGTATCTGACCAGCATCGGGAATGCCGATTAAGGTCAGGAGGGTCTTTGCAGGATATAGCACCGACTATCCTGAGTTTGTTAGGCATAGAAATACCCCCGGAGATGACCGGCCAGAACCTGATCGAGGTTGGATGATTTTATTATAGTCAGAATAGTTCCAAAACAAAATTGTTTAATAGAAAGGGGTATAAAAATGAGTATAATAGTTGATGTGTTTGCCAGAGAAATTCTGGATTCTCGTGGTAATCCAACTGTAGAGGTAGAAGTAGTATTGGAAGATGGCACCATGGGTAGAGCTATAGTACCTTCCGGAGCTTCCACCGGAGCCCATGAAGCAGTAGAACTGCGCGATGGAGATGCTAAAAGGTACGGTGGTAAAGGGGTATTAAAAGCAGTAGATAATGTAAATGAAATAATCGCTCCAGAAGTTATAGGCATGGAAGCGATTCGTCAAATCGATATCGATACCCTCATGATAGAACTGGATGGTACTCCTAACAAGAGCAAGCTGGGAGCCAATGCTATCCTGGGTGTTTCGTTGGCGGTAGCCCGAGCCGCTGCAGACTATCTGGGTCTGCCTTTATATCAATATATAGGTGGAGTGAACGCCCGGGAGATCCCGGTGCCCCATATGAATATAATGAATGGCGGTCAACATGCCGATAATAATGTAGATATTCAAGAATTCATGGTTATCCCCGCCGGTGCTGAAACCTTTGCGGAGGGGCTTCGGATGGTGGTAGAAGTATATCATACTTTGAAAAAGGTACTCAGTGCCAAAGGACTGGCAACTGCCGTTGGTGATGAAGGAGGATTTGCGCCTGATCTGCCCTCCAACCAGGCTGCTCTGGATGCAATAATGGAAGCTATCGGCCAGGCGGGCTATAAAGCGGGGCAGGACATATATCTGGGCCTGGATGTAGCGGCCAGTGAATTATATAAAGACGGGAAATATCATCTTCAAAGTACTAATGAGGTCCTGACTTCAGATCAGATGATAGATTTCTATGAAGATTTGGTGAATAAATATCCAATCATATCACTGGAAGATGGATTGGATGAAGATGACTGGAAAGGTTGGGAAAATCTTACCAAACGTCTGGGCAGTAAAATTCAACTGATCGGAGATGATATCTTCGTAACCAATACCGAACGATTAGCCCGGGGAATAAAAACTGGAGTTGCCAACAGTATACTGATAAAAGTAAACCAGATCGGAACCTTGAGTGAAACCCTGGAAACCATGAATATGGCCAAAAGGGCCGGTTATACCTGTGTCATATCCCATCGTTCCGGGGAGACTGAAGATGCTATTATAGCCGATATTGCAGTAGCTACTGGAGCCGGACAGATAAAAACCGGGGCTCCGGCTAGGACTGATCGGGTAGCCAAATATAATCAACTGCTGAGGATAGAAGAGGAACTGGACATTTTTGCGCAATATCGGGGCCAGGATGTTTTCTATAGTATACAACAAGTTTAATTCCAGCAGTGTATTGTTATTAGCAATATTTATGTGTTAAAATATATTTTGGCTTTGACGCATTGATTGAAACGGAGGTGAAATCATGATTAAAACTATAGCCCTGGTAATCCAGGTACTGATCGGACTTGGCCTGATTGCTACTATACTGCTTCAATCTGGTAAAAGTGCCGGTTTATCAGGCAGTATCGCTGGTGGAAGTGAAGCCTTGTTTGGTGGGAAAAAGAAAGGCCTGGATCAATTATTGGCTAAGGTAACAGCTTGGATGGTAGCGGCATTTATGATAGTGACTTTGGTAATTGCTGTACTGTAAAGCATTATAATTTTTTAAGAAAACTTGATTTCACTTCGTTATTTTGTATAAGGAGGATTTTTTATTGTGTTAGAAAACCTGATTATGTATGCGCCTGCAGCAGGAGCAATCGCTCTTCTTTTTGCTCTTTATCTGGCCGGAAAGGTAAATAAGGCCGACCCCGGTAATGAAAGAATGGTGGAAATAGCAGGGCATATTCATGAAGGGGCCATGGCCTTTTTAAGAAGGCAGTATACGGCTCTGGCCGCTTTTGTAGTATTTGTATTTCTGGTGCTTGGTTTTGTTCTGCCCAACAATGGCTGGCAGACTGCTATCTGTTTTCTGGTAGGGGCCGTATGTTCTGCTACCGCCGGATATATCGGCATGAGTGTGGCAACCAAGGCCAATGTGAGAACTGCCAATGCGGCTCGGACTTCACAGAATGCTGCTCTGGGGATAGCTTTTTCCGGTGGGGCAGTAATGGGGATGGCCGTTACTGGATTAGGTCTGTTAGGACTGGGAATACTGTACATAATTTATGGAGAGCCAAGCATAGTAAATGGATTTGCTCTGGGCGGCAGTTCCATAGCCCTGTTCGGACGCGTAGGCGGGGGCATATATACCAAAGCTGCTGATGTTGGAGCTGACCTGGTAGGTAAAGTGGAAGCAGGAATTCCCGAAGATGATCCCAGGAATCCGGCTACTATAGCTGACAACGTAGGAGATAATGTAGGTGACGTAGCCGGTATGGGTGCGGACCTGTTTGAATCATATGTAGGATCAATTATTGCCGCTATGACTTTGGGCGCAGTAGGAGTAGCCATGTACGGGTTAGGAGGAATATTCCTGCCGGCAGTTATTGCATCCGGAGGAGTGTTGGCCTCTATTGTGGGGACCTTCTTTGTTAGGACCGATGAAAAAGCCAATCCCCTGAAAGCTTTAAATGCCGGTACTTTCAGTTCAGCTGCAATATTAGTAGTGATCGCCTATTTTGCTGTTAAATATCTGTTGCCGACAGAATTCTTCGGAGTATTCTGGTCCCTGGTGGCTGGGCTGGTAGCAGGAACCATTATCGGTCTGGTTACCGAGTACTATACTTCTGATGAATATAAGCCGGTAAAAGGCATCGCCAAATCAGCCCTAACCGGACCAGCCACAGTAATCATATCCGGATTGGGAGTAGGCATGTTCTCCACTTTAATTCCGGTATTGATAATCTGTTTAGCAATTTTCGTAGCTTTCTTAACTGGAGGTCTTTATGGTATCGCCCTGGCAGCAGTGGGCATGCTGGCTACTACCGGTATGGTAGTGGCAGTTGACGCATATGGTCCCATAGCTGATAATGCAGGTGGTATTGCGGAAATGGCTCAACTACCCCACGAGGTGCGCGAAACTACTGATAGATTGGATTCGGTAGGAAATACTACCGCTGCTATAGGTAAAGGTTTTGCTATCGGTTCTGCTGCCTTGACCGCCTTAGCTTTATTGAGTGCTTTTTCCCAGGTAGCAGGAATCGGAACCGTTGACCTGTTGGACCCCATGGTTATGATAGGCGTTCTGATAGGTGCGATGCTGCCCTTCTTCTTCTGTGCCCTGACCATGGGAGCAGTAGGAAGAGCAGCCGCTGAGATGGTAGAAGAAGTCAGAAGACAGTTCCGGGAAATTACCGGCTTGATGGAAGGAACAGCCAAAGCTGATTATGCCCGTTGTGTAGACATCAGCACCAAATCGGCTATCAGAGAAATGATAGTGCCCGGCCTGATGGCCATTGTAGCTCCCGTCTTGGTGGGTATAGCCCTGGGAGGCGAAGCCTTGGCTGGAATGTTGGCTGGTTCCATTGCTTCCGGAGTATGTCTGGCCATAATGCTGGCTAATGCCGGAGGAGCATGGGACAATGCCAAGAAATATATTGAATCTGGTAATTATGGTGGAAAAGGCAGTGAAGCACATGC
>CAZXIR010000036.1:0-4847 GCA_964640845.1 uncultured Syntrophomonas sp. | reverse complement strand
GGGAAGCGATAAGGTGAAAACTATTAATCCTAAAGCTAATCCATTTTATTTATCAGGAAAAACCGATCAGGCTCTGCTTTTTGTGCATGGTTTTACCGCCTCACCTTCAGAACTGTGGCCTGCAGCAGAGCTGCTGCATGATATTAATGGCTGTACCGTGAGCGGTATACTCCTGCCCGGCCATGGTACCCATCCGGCCGATCTTAATACTACTACTTGGCAGGACTGGTATGCAGCGGTGCAAAAGGAAGGGGAAAGACTTGTGGCTGAATACCAGCATGTATTTGTAGCCGGATTGTCCATGGGAGGTCTGCTTTCCCTGCATGCGGGTATCCACCTGCAGGGTCTTAAAGGGGTGGTAGCGATCAATGCCCCGGTTTTTACCCAGTATCGGATTCTATCAGCATTAGCGCCCATCATGCAACATATTCTCCCTTACTTTACTAAAGGAGCCAGGAAAGAGGATAAACTGGCGAAGAAGGGGAGATTTGATTACAATTGTTATCCGGTCAGAGCGTACACCAGCCTTACTCAACTCAGAAATACTATAGTAAAAGAGCTGGAGGAGCTCCGGTTGCCGTCCATGTTGGTACAGTCTTTACAAGACCGGGCAGTTAGGAGCGGGAGTGTAGAATATATAAAAGAGCAGCTGCGTAACAGCCGGGTTAAATTAGTAACTCTACCCAAATCAGGGCATATTGCTACTATGGATGAGGAGAAGGAGATACTAGTATATGAATTGGTTAAATTTATAGATAGTGAATCTAAATGACAACAGGAGGTAAGAATGGATAGAAATGAAGCTATGCAATTGCTCAAACAACATCTGAAAAGTGAAAATTTGCTTAACCATTCAATGGCAGTTGAAGCTATTATGAGAGGAATTGCTGAAAGGATGGGGGAAGATGTGGACAAATTCGGGTTGGCCGGGCTGTTACACGATATAGATTATGATTCTACGGCCGACGATTTCCACCGCCATTCACTTCTGGGAGCGGAGATATTGGGAGAAAACGGTGTGCCGGAAGATATCATCTACGCTGTCAAGGTACATAATGAGGTGCACGAACTGGAGAGGAAAAGTCTGCTTGATCATGCGTTATATGCTGCTGACCCGGTAAGTGGTTTTATTACTGCGGCGGCGATGGTCAGACCGGATAAAAAACTGGAGGAAGTACAATTGAAATCACTTAAAAAGCGCTTCAAAGAGAAGGCTTTTGCCCGAGGTGCCAGCCGGGAGCAGATGCAGACCTGCCAAGAACTGGGTTTTGAACTGGAAGAATTTCTGGATTTAAGCTTGCAGAGTATGAAAAAAATTGCTCGTGATATAGGTTTATAGATTAATCTACCTCTGGATAAGGGAATAATAATAAAAAATGCCAAACAAGTGGCAAGGAGGATTTATGGTCAATAGGAACACAATTCTTGAATATATGCGGCAGGATTCATATCACCCGCTCAGTTATACGGACCTGATAGAAGTATTTGAGATACAGGCCGAAGAAGAGAACAAATTTGCACGCGCATTGGGAACATTGGAAAAACAGGGTGAGATAATCAAAACCCGCAAAAATAAGTATGGTCTACCCGAACAGATGAACCTGGCTAAAGGGGTAATAAACCTGAGTCAGCGAGGATATGGATTTATTATCCTTGATCAGCCGGATACTCCCGATATCTTTGTTTATGGCCGGAACTTGAACGGTGCCATGCACCATGACAAGGTTTTGGTAAGGGTGTACCAGCGCAGTAATGGAGATTCAAGGCGTCCGGAAGGGGAAGTAATCAGAGTAATCAACCGGGCCAATAAAGAACTGGTAGGGACCTTCGAACGGGGTAAACACTCGTTGCAGGTAATACCAGACGATTCCCGGCAGATATATCCCATTACTGTCAGTAGAACCCGCAAGCTAAAAGTTAAACCTGGTGATAAAGTGCTGGTCAGCATTACCTCCTGGCCGGATAAAAAGGGAATTGCCGAGGGAAAGATTTTGGAGGTATTAGGCAAACAAGGGCAACCCGGCCTGGATGTACAGGTGGTGATCAAAAAACACGGATTGGCTTCCGAATTTCCGGAAAGTGTGGTAGAAGAAGCGGTACAAGCTGCTGCCCAACCAGTATCAGAGAATGAAATACAAAAAAGACTGGATCTAAGAAAACTAACTATGGTTACTATCGATGGGGAAGATGCCAAAGACCTGGATGATGCAGTTTCGGTGGAAAGAATAGAAGGTGGTTACCGTCTGGGAGTACACATCGCTGATGTATCCCATTACGTACGGGAAGACAGCAAGTTGGATAAAGAAGCCTGTAAAAGAGGAACCAGTGTTTATCTCATCAATAAAGTACTGCCCATGTTGCCGCCCCAGTTGTCCAATGACATCTGCAGTCTCAATGCCAGACAGGATCGGCTGGCTATCAGCTGCATCATGGACATTGATCAGCAAGGACAAGTGTTCAATTATGAAATTCGCAAGTCGGTAATAGATGTAAAAGAACGCATGACTTACAACGATGTAAATAAGATTCTAGCCGGTGAGGATGACGGACTGAAAGATCGCTACTGGGATTATATAGACAATTTCTTTCTTATGAAAGAACTGGCCGATATTATTAGAGCCGAGAGAATGTCTCGTGGCATGCTGGACTTTGATTTTCCAGAATCTAAAGTCATTGTTGATGATAACGGTGTGCCTATAGAGATTAAACGCCGCGAGCAGGGTGATGGTGAAAAGCTGATTGAAGACTTTATGATAAAAGCCAATGAGACGGTAGCCGAACATATGCATAAGAAGGAACTCCCTATATTGTACCGAGTCCACGAAAACCCTGATGAAGAAGCTCTGGTCAAATTAAACCATGTACTGGGAGTGTTTGGACATCAGATAAGCGGGCGCAAAATTCATCCCCGCTCTTTCCAGAAGGTTTTGGAAGATATAAAAGGCCGTCCGGAGGAACAGATGATATCATTAAACCTGCTGCGTTCCATGAAACACGCCCGCTATGTGCCTCAGGCCTTAGGGCATTTTGGATTGGCTTCCCAATACTACTGTCATTTTACCAGTCCCATCCGGCGTTATCCGGATCTGATCGTCCATCGGGTCCTAAGCCTGATACTGGACCATAACATCAGTGAACGTAAGAAGGCCAGTTTAACCTCCAAGATGACCGAATACGGCGAGCACTCGACCCTGCAGGAGATAAAAGCGGAAGAAGCAGAACGAGAACTGGTAAGTATTAAAAAGGCCCAATACATGGAGCCCTTTGTAGGGGAAGAATTCACCGGGAAGATATCATCCGTGCTATCCTTTGGATTTTTTGTTGAACTACCAAATACTGTAGAAGGTCTGGTGCATATATCATCCATAGCCGACGACTATTATGTATTTAATGACCGCAACTATACATTAGTAGGAAACCACACCGGCCGGAAGTTCGCCATCGGAGACACCGTAAAAGTCCTCCTGGTAAAAGTCGACGTCAACGAAGCCAAAATAGACTTCGAACTGGTGTAAGAATTGGTGGTGGTGCCACCAGCGGTGGCACCCGCCGATATATTATCTAATCTTATCCAAAAAATTCTCCAGACGACCCAGACCTTCTTTGATGTTGCTCAAGGAATTGGCATAGGAAAGGCGAATATAGCCTTCGCAGTTGCTGCCGAAATCAATCCCAGGAGTTACTGCCACCTTGGCTTCTTCCAGGATTTTAAAGGCAAAATCATAGGAATTATCAGTATAGCTTTTCACATTGGCCAGGGCATAGAAGGCTCCGGATGGATCAACTTGGGTAGCAATACCCATCCTTTTAAGGCGTTCCAGTAAATACTGGCGGCGTTCCCGGTATACAGACAGCATTTTTTTTACGTCCTTATTGCATTCTCTAAGAGCGGCAATGCCTCCCTCCTGGGCAAAGGAAGATGCACAGATAAAAAAGTTCTGCTGCATTATCTGCATAGCCCGGATATATTCCCGGGGAGCAATAACATATCCCAAACGCCAGCCGGTCATGGCATAGAGTTTGGAAAAGCCATTGATAACAAAAGCCCGGTCGGTAAACTCCAGAATGCTATGTTCCTCACCTTCGTAAATCAAGCCGTTATATATTTCGTCAGATATAAGCATTTGTCCCATATCAGCCAGGGCTTTCATATCAGTGGCACTGAATACCGCACCGGTAGGATTGCTAGGGGAGTTAAGCAGGATAGCTCGGGTAAGGGGACTTAAATATTTGCCGATATCTTCCGGCCGATATTTGAATCCATCAGCCTCGCTTACCGGTACCAATACCGGTTGTCCATCCACATAACGTATGAAATTTGGGTAACAGGCATAATAAGGATCAGGTAGAATAACCTGTTCTCCCTTCTCCAGGAGTGCCGAAAAGATCAGCAGCATAGCCGGAGAAGTGCCGGAAGTGATTATCACTTGCTCGGGAGATATCTCTACCCGATATTTATTCCAATAAAACTTAGCGATCTCTTCCCGTAAGGACATTTTCCCCAGGCTATGGGTATAATGGGTATCTCCCTGCTGCATAGCCCTCAGGGCTGCTTCTTTTACCGGTTCGGGAGTAGCGAAATCGGGTTCGCCTACCTCCAGATGTATAATATCCTCCCCCTGGGCCATCATAACCTGCGCCTTTTCCAGTACTTCCATAACGATAAAGGGAGATAATTGCTGGACCCGGGAAGACAGTAAGTTTATATTCATGTTCAATCTCCTACTCCTCGACTTAAACTTTCTTTTTATTTTATAGGAAGGCTAGTAGTAAAGTCTACCGGATTTGTAAGATACACCAAGAGGGATAAGATTTGCGGATGAAATTAGCAACTAATTATGGTTACC
>CAZXIR010000035.1:0-17624 GCA_964640845.1 uncultured Syntrophomonas sp. | reverse complement strand
CGATGGCAATATCCCTAAAGGCTTTGTTTATGATAGTCCCAATACCATCAACATGACCCTGTACTAGATGCCCACCTAATCTGTCGGCCAACCTCAAGGCTCGCTCCAGATTGACTCGACTGCCACTGTTCAATAATTTCAGGGTGGTATGCCCATAGGTCTCAGGCATCACATCGGCTGTAAAGCGACTGCCGGAATGATCTGTAACCGTGAGACAAACACCATTTACAGCAATACTGTCACCTATTTTGACATCCTGAAGTACTATGCCAGCCTGAACAGATATGGCAAACGATTCTTTACCCCGATTGATCTTTTCTACTGTGCCAATCTCCTCTATGATTCCAGTAAAAATAGTAATTACCTCCCATAAGTCACATCACCACTAGGTGTGGTCTATTTCCATGCTTAAGTGTTCTAGTTACGGGTTTCACCCCAGGATGGCAGTAATCAATATATCCTTTCCGAAGCTCTGCACTTTACTGATAGTTAGCTGTACCGCCTCATTCATAAACTGGCAGCCATTCCCTCCAACTGGCGATGGCCCTCCTCGACCCCCTACTATTTTGGGAGCAATGAACCAGTACAGCTTATCGACCAATCCCTGATTGATAAATGAAGCATTAATTTCGCCTCCTCCTTCAACCAGTACACTGCTTATTTCCCGATGTGCCAGAATTGACATGGCTGTCGACAGCGGTACCTGATCATCTTCCAATTCCAGTTTGATTATCTCTATTCCCAGCAGAGCCAAATCCTGAGCCTTATGGTCATCAATGTGCATTCCACAAAATATGATAGTAGGCTGCTCCCGGCTGCTGCAGGCAATTACGCTGTCTAGGGGCAAATCCAAGTTGCTATCAATAACTATCCTAATGGGATCCCTGGTTAACTCTTGATCCAGCCTGGTATTAAGCTGGGGGTTATCCGCCAGCACAGTGCCTATTCCTACCAGTATGGCATCATAGGTGTTTCGTAAATGATGTACGTATTTTCGGGCCGCTGCTCCCGTCACCCATCTTGAATCGCCGCTACCGGTTGCAATCTTTCCGTCTAGAGTCATAGCTGTTTTAATGGCTACAAAGGGCAGCTTCTGTTGAATGTATTTGAAAAATATTTCGTTTAAATATAATGCATCTTCCTTCATAACTCCAACTTCAGTCTCAATCCCAGCCTCTTGCAGTATTTTTACTCCTTTACCTGCTACTTTAGGATTAGGATCCAGGACGGCGATAACTACCCTTTTTATCCCAGCCTTAATTATGGCCTCGGTACAGGGGGGTGTTCTACCCTGATGACAGCAGGGTTCCAGTGAAACATAAAGGGAAGCACCCCAGGCTTGCTGCCCTGCTGCTTTTAATGCGTGTATCTCGGCATGAGCAGTACCGGCTTTTTGATGATAGCCTTCACCTACTATTTGCCCGTCTTTTACAATAACCGCTCCCACCAAGGGGTTGGGACTGGTTCTTCCCCTAGCTCTGGCTGCCAGTTCTATGGCTCTTTCCATGTATTTACGGTCGATCTCATTCAACTGCTATTCACCTCTAAATAAAATAAACCCGATATTTCATCGGGTTATTGGACATAGACATAGGAAATTGAACCTGCATTTTGGGCAGATTTAATTAGTCCTTCTTCTCCCATCCAGACTATCACTGTCGGCCCTGGAATTACACCAGGTCCTGCCTTTAATAAGGCTCGCGGGCTATAACCGCCGATAGGGAATTTCACCCATCCCCGAAGAAAGTTTTTATATTTTTTTGTGATTATATATTATCATCTCATCTAAAAATGGTCAAGCGGTGCCGCATCACGCAGCGATTTAACCGCCCGGCCTACATCGCTGGCCCCAAATATGAAAGACCCCGAGACCAGGACATTGCAGCCGGCCTCTATAACCTGTGGGGCAGTTTTTTCATTGATTCCTCCATCAACTTGTACATAAGCTTTAGAACCGCATGCATCCATCAGTTGCCCCACTTGTTTGAGTTTGCGCAACACTGAGGGAATAAATTCCTGCCCTGAGAAGCCGGGGTTGACGCTCATCAGTAATACCAAATCAACTTCCTCGATAACATTTTCCAGTACATTTACCGGAGTAGCCGGATTAATCGCCACCCCTGCTTTTACACCTTGATCTTTGATCAATCTTATCACCCGGTGCAAATGGGTGCATGCTTCACAGTGAACTCCTATTAAATCGGCTCCTGCATGGGCAAAAGCTGGTATCAATTGTTCCGGTTTTTCAATCATTAAATGAACATCCAGGAAAAGATCGGTAGTCTTCCTGATGGCGGCTACTACCGGCGGACCGATGGTAAGATTAGGGACAAAATGTCCATCCATCACGTCTATATGCAGCCAATCAGCTCCAGCCTCTTCCACCTTCTTTATGTCTTCCTGCAGGCAGGCAAAATTGGCGGATAAAATTGAGGGAGCGATCAATATCATTTGTAACACCTCTCACTGCTGATTACTTCTTCTAACATAGTTATATAGTTTTTATATCTAAACTCAGGTAAGCTTCCCTCTGCCTGAGCCTTTTTCACTCCACAGTTTTTTTCTTTATAATGCAGACAGTCTCTAAATTCGCATAAGTCTTTATATTGATCAAAATCCGGAAAATGTTGGGCTACCTCTCGTCTGGCAATGTTAGGCATATCGATAATACTAAAGCCAGGGGTGTCGGCAATCAAACCTCCGGTTGGCAATGGGAATAATTCCACATGTCTGGTGGTATGTTTACCCCTGCCTATTTTGGTGCTCACTTCCTGGGTCCTTAGATGTAACCCGTCACTCAGGGTATTTAACAGGGTAGATTTTCCGGTTCCGGACGGCCCAGCCATTACTGCTACTTGTCCCTGAACTGCTTGCTGAATCTCCTGAATACCACAGCCCGTTTTGGCCGATGATAGTATAAAGTTAAAACCTGCCTTAGAGTAGTAGTTCTTTATTAGCGTGGCCTTATCGCTTTCCGGTATATCACATTTATTGAGCACTATAATGGGCAACAGACGATGGTAATAGCTTAAGAATAGCAGTCTATCCAGGAGAATAGGACTGGGTGCGGGACGGTCATGGGCCATTACTATAATCACGGCTGTAACATTGGCTATTTTAGGACGATATAGTTCGTTATCTCTGGGCAGTACCTGTTCCATTATTCCCCGATCATTATCCAATAAGGTAATAATTACTTTATCGCCGGTTAATACCTGCTGCCTAAGCTTTCCTCTTAGCTTGCATTCATATATGCTGCCATCTTCATTTTTAACATAGTAAAAGCCCGCAATCTTTTTAATAATAATGCCGTGCACTTGATTGGCAGTCATGCAGTCCCTCCCAGTGTTTTCTTCCTATAAATCAATGGATTCGTGTTCCTGGCCATTTAATCTAACTACAGCTTTCCCGGAGCCGAAGTAGTTTATTGCTACATTAACCGTATCCTCGGACGAATGATACTCATTGTAGACCTCCCGTTGGCCTTTGGCATCGTTTACCGTCACCTGCACATTGTAATAATCCTTATCCTCTGGCAAATGAATAGTCACCACTCGAGTTTTCGATACCGGTCCCGGTCCTTTACTTACCACCAGATTAACTCTGCTCTCTTCATCCAGAAGTACTCCAGCATCTGTATCCTGCTTGATTACTTGGTTATTATAATACTCCTGGCTTTCCTCCCAGCTTATATCCCCCGGCAGCAACTTATTAGCCGTTAATTCAGCCCGAGCCTTTTCCAGCTCCATGCCTATTAAGTTGGGCATCGTTACCTTATTAGGTGCTGGACCCTTGCTGACCATCACATTGATTGGACTGCCTTTTTTATAACTGGTACCAAACTTGGGATCCTGGGACATGACGATGCCTGCCTCATATTGGTCATCATATTTTTCATCAATCAAGCCTACCTCAAATCCAGCATTGGTTATAGCTATTTTGGCATCAGCACTTCTTTTACCCAATAGATTAGGGACGTTTTCCAACTGGGGTCCATCACTAACCGTAACCTCTATTTTGGCTTTCTTTTTCACCTTCAGACCCTGGACTGGCTTTTGACTTATAATCCGATCTTTTTCAATCTCATCATCATAGCTGCGCGCTTTAATAGTCATGGTTAAGCCACTATCCAACAGGGTTTTATTGGCTTCCTCCATGGTCATTTCCACCACATTCGGAACTTCTATTTCCTCACCAAATAAGGCAGAGCTGAAATTAGCGGCCAGTCCAGAAAGTAACCCTATCAAGGCGACAACTATTACTAGAATTCCAAAAGGACTGAGTTTTCTCTTTTTTGCCACAGCATCACCCTCTCCTTCTTCACGAGACATAAAACCGTCATTAATTACCACTTCCCCGTTGCCTCGGGTATGCATATTACCCTGAACCTGTAAGAGATCTTCACTCATTTCCCATGCCGAAGTATATCTATGGGCGGGTACTTTTTCCATGGACTTGAGTACGATTTTTTCCAGAGGCAAAGGAATAAGAGGATTGCAAATACGAGGCGACTTAGGTTCATCATGAATATGTTTTAAGGCTACCGTTATCATACTTTCAGCATCAAAAGGCGGTTTCGCAGTAAGCATTTCGTATAACACACATCCCAGGGAGTATATGTCGGTAGCCGGGCTGACTGTATCTCCCTTGGCCTGTTCAGGGGAAATATAGTGAACCGATCCTTCAATATCTCCTCCAAAAGTAATGGTTTTCTTGTTTACTGCCTGGGCAATACCAAAATCAGCGACTTTTACTGTTCCCTGAGTAGTAATCAGTATATTATGAGGCTTTATGTCCCGGTGGATAATTCCCCGCTCATGGGCATGCTGAACCCCATAACATATCATTATTGCTATATCTACTGCCCTTTTTACCGACAGAGGAGCCTCTTCACTGATGATACGCTGCAGGGTCTGTCCCTCAATATATTCCATAACAATATAATGAATGCTGTTTTCTTGACCCACGTCAAAAATATTAACAATGTTTGGATGGGACAAACGGGCGGCGGCCAAGGCTTCGGTCCTAAATTTCTGAACAAAGCTTTTGTCCTGGGAAAACTCTTCCTTGAGTATTTTGACAGCTACTATCCTATCCAATATTCGGCAATGGGCAGTAAATACGTCTGCCATTCCACCTTCGCCGATTTTTTCCTTTAATTCGTACCTTTCGCCTAATACAGTGCCAATCAAGTTTTAACCTCCTATTACACTAGTATCAGTATTAATGTGACATTATCATAACCACCATTGTTTAGAGCGCTGTCCACCAGTTTTTGAGCTGCTCCTTCAATATTAGGTCCAAATGCATTTATAATAGT
The DNA here is from genome assembly GCA_964640845.1 of uncultured Syntrophomonas sp. Classification (GTDB taxonomy): domain Bacteria; phylum Bacillota; class Syntrophomonadia; order Syntrophomonadales; family Syntrophomonadaceae; genus JAAYJK01. The sequence continues at coordinate 12,304 of CAZXIR010000035.1, read as the reverse complement.
CAATATCTCTTCTTCATTAAGCATATCATATAAACCATCGGTGCAAAGCAGGATGATATCACCTGGAGTTACGGTTTCAGTTAAATAATCAATTACGACCTCTTCTCTAATACCCAGAGCTCTGGTGAGTACATGATTATAGGCATTGCTTCCCATTTCTTCAGTTTTAAGCAGTCCATCTTCCAACATTTGCTCTGCAAGAGTATGGTCCCTGGTTATTTTTCTGATCCCCACTTTATTTATAAGATAAAGCCTGCTGTCCCCCACATGGGCAATAAGCAACTCCTGATCGGTTAATATTGACGCAGTTATAGTAGTTCCCATTTCGAATAACTCCGGGTTTTTTTGGCTGCATAAGATTATGTTTTCATTAGCCCGGATAACGGTTTGGGTTAGCCATTTAACCGACTCCTGCCGATCAAAATCAGCTAATGAATGTTGGAAAGCTTGTATCGCCAAGCTGGAAGCTACGTCTCCGCCTTTATGGCCTCCCATGCCATCACATACCACGCACAGTCCTGTCTCTTTGTCTATCAGGAGACCGTCTTGATTTGTTTTCCTTACCAACCCAATATCTGTTAGTCCTGTTGCACGCATAAACATTGACTCCCTAAGAATAAATAATTCTTTAAACTCTTAATTAGTAGTTTTGCATAAGTCAAAATCCAGTTGGTCATTCTGAACACAACGAAGAATCTAGATCCTTCGGCATTGTCTCAGGATGACATGACTGAAATACAATTTTTATCGAGTTCCAGGGTCAGACCTCAGTTGCCCGCAGGCAGCCATAATATCAGCACCCTTTTCATCTCGTACCGTAACATTGATTCCAGCCTCCATAAGCCAGCTACTAAAAAGCTGAATCTTGGCTTTGGGTGGTTTTTTGAAGTTGAGACCAACAACTTCATTATATGGGATTAAGTTAACATTGGCTAGCAGGGGGTTAACTAGTTTAATAATGTTTTCAGCATCCCGCCTGCTTATGTTAACTTCATCTAACATTACATATTCAAAAGTAACCCGTCGATTGGTTTGGGATATATAGTACTCAATAGCATCTTTCAGGGCACCAAGAGGATATTTGCGGTTCAATGGCACCAGTTGATTCCTTAATTGGTCATCACCAGCATGTAAGGAAACCGCCAGAGTTACTTGCATTGGTTCATGAGCTAATCTTCTTATCCCATTTACTTCTCCGGAAGTAGATACCGTTATGTGCCTCTGACCGATGTTTAATCCCTTGGGGTGGTTGAGCATCTGTATCGATTTAATCATTTCATCGTAGTTAAGAAATGGCTCTCCCATACCCATATATACAACATTGCTAATAATATTTTCTTCGTCGGTTTTCAGTTTCCTCTTTAATTCCCTTTTGGATCCCAGTACCTGACCTATTATTTCATAATAATCCATATTTCTTTGAAAGCCCGCTTGTCCGGTAGCACAAAAACTACAGCCAATGGGGCAACCTACCTGAGTCGATACACACAAGGTATATCTTCTGTCTTTTTCTTCACTCTGGGGTATAAGTACAGTTTCAATTTTCTTTTTGTCCCCCAGCTCAAAAAGGTACTTGCGAGTTCCATCAGCAGATACCCTTTGTTTTAGTACTCGAGGAATAGATATTCTAGCAATAGAGTCAAGGCTTTTGCGCAGATTCCTGGGCAAATCGCTCATATCATAGAACGAATTTATCTCTTTGGAGTATATCCATTTAAACAGTTGTCTGCCTCTAAATGCTGGTTCTCCCAGTTCCATCATGTAATCTTGTAGTTCTTCCATGCTTTTACCAAGCAATTCATACTTTGTTGACGAACTCATAGTAGCTTACTTTATCCTCCTCATTAGGGCATAAAACATCCCATCCGTATTATACTTGCCGGGGATGATAGTCAACATGCCTTTTGCTGCTTGATGTCGATCTTTTTCGTCCAGTCCCCATAAATCCAATCGTTGTTCAAAGCCTTCCAGTACCAATCCATGGTCTTCCAGAAAATCCATCACCTGATACTCATTTTCATCCGGGTTAATAGTGCAAGTTGCATATAACAGAAGTCCACCCGGGAGCAGCAAGTCTGCAGCCTTCCTCAGCATTTTCCCTTGAAGATCAACAAGTTCCTTGATATCCTGGGGTTCTTTCCTCCAACGCGCATCGGGACGACGGTTTAATACCCCCAGTCCCGAACAGGGAGCATCTAATAATATGCGATCAGCTTGAGAGTGATCTTTACTTAAATCAAATACACTATATACAGAGGCATCAACTATATCAATCCCCAATCGCTGACAGTTTTCATTTAGTATATGAATTTTTTGGGAATATATATCATAGGCCGTTATCTGACCGGTATTTTGCATATATTCTGCCATATGGGTAGTTTTACCTCCTACCCCGGCACATAAATCATATACTATTTCTCCCGGATGGGGATCTAAAATCGCTGCTGCGATCATAGAAGAATCGTTTTGTACATAGAAATTGCCACTTTGATATGTTTTTAGCTTAACAATGGAGTTGTTTAAATCGTAAATTATTACCCCCCAGGGGGTTCTTAATCCAGGTGAACAAACTACTCCTTCTGATTCCAACCTTTGTATAAGCTCATCTCTTGAACACCGCAGACTATTGTTACGAAAACTTAGCGGTGCTGCGGTATTATTATACATCAATAATTTTTCGCTGTCCTGTTTACCAAATAGACTCAAAAATAATTCCACCATCCATTCCGGATGAGAATAATACACCGCCAGGAACTCTATTTCATCTTCTGGCCAAGTAAACTGGTCTTTTCTACGAATTATATTGCGCAGTACTGCATTTACCACCTTGCTCAGTCCAACCTGCTTAGTTTTTAGACGGGTCAGCTCGACTGCATCATTCACACAGGCATAGTCCGGAATTTTATCCATACACAAGAGTTGATAAACAGACATCCGCAGTATACTTCTTACCCAGGGATGCTGTTTTTGAATATCTTGTTTCACAAAAAGATTAAGCACCCAGTCCAGGCGCTTAATCATCCTTATGGTGCCATTTACTATTTCGCTTACGCTTCTTCTCTCCTGAACCGTCAAAGCAGATGCAGACAAAGCTTTATCAAGGGCCAAATTAGTATAGGCCCCCTTTTCGGTTACATCATAAATTACCTTTAATGCCAATTCTCGGGTAGAACTTATAGCATAATCGGTTTTTTTACCCAAACATTTCACCTCGAATGTATTAATCATCACCGCCACCGGTAAAAAATTATCAAATAGTATATAGGACCGAACACCAACAACAATGTGACACCCAGGTAAGTCAGGGGCGAATCTTACCCTTTCACAATATTTCTAAAGGCCCGGTCAACCTCATCCAAGCACACATCAGTATTAAAACAAGGACCATGGGGCCTGGAATTTAGAACTCCCATCACCGGAAGTCCACCGGTGTCCTGAATACCTGCAGCTAGGTCTCTCTCACATGCCACAGCAATAACCACCCGAGGCTTAACCTCCTCTATCCATTTCCTAGCCAGGGTGCCCCCGGTAGCCACCTTCAATACTGCATTGTATTTGTCAGCCAGTTCTTTTAACTGCCCAATCGGACATTTGCCGCAGTTTTTGCAGTTATTAATATCAATAGTAATCTTGAACGGACAATCACTATTTTGAAGACAGTGGGGCAGGAGCATCAAAATTCGCTCCTCTGGCAGTATTTTTTTTGATGCTACTATATAATTATTAACTGAAATAAATGATTTTAATATCTTGGCTTTTTCTAAACCAAACAATCTTCCGATAACCAGAACAATAGGGAATAGCAACTCATTGGCCCACAGGGTTATTTTTTCCAGGGAAGGCATATCCTTGGACCTTACAATCATAATAACCGTAGCTAGGATACCGAGGCCCAGAATCAAAAATATTATGCCCAGGATTACGGCAACAATTATCAGCATGATCTGGCTAATTATAATATCCCGGTTCACTATTACATACCAGATCATTACCGCCAGAGCCATTTCAAATAGCAAACTGGCCGCCAATAATCCCACATAAATTCTTTTCTTGGTTTCCACAACGTCAGCCTCCTTATAGGCCCAGAAGTTTACCCGTTATACCCTTATATCCTCGCAGAAAATCGCCTGCCTTGATTCGTTTTTTTCCTTCTTTCTGGACTTCCAATACTTCCAGTAATTTATCTCCCGTTTTAACCACAAAACCGTCCTTACTCAACCCAACTACCTGTCCAATTCCTCCCTCAGCCGATTCTTCTAAGATCCTAGCCAAGAATATCTTGATCTTTTTATCATCCAGCCAGGTATATGCTCCCGGAGATGGACTTAAGGCCCTGATTTGATTAAATATTTTTTCACCCGGATTACACCAGTTTATTAATTCATCCTCTGGCTTCAACATATGAGCATAGGTAGCCTGGCTATCATCCTGCTTAACCCTGAGGGCTGAACCTTGTTCGATTTCATTTATAACCTGGATTAACAGCCCTGCGCCCTTTTCTGCCAGGATATTTTCCAGCATCCCATGATCCATATCATCGCTTATGGGTACCACGGCCTGGGCTAATATATCTCCGGTATCCAAGCCTTTATCCATATACATGATAGTGACCCCACTGGATTCTGCCCCAGCCATTAATGCCCTTTGTATTGGAGCTGCACCCCGGTACTCAGGTAATATGGAAGCATGCACATTAACACAGCCATAAGGTGGATATTCCAGTATCGACACCGGTATTATTTGGCCATAAGAAGCTACTACTATAATTTTAGGATCCCATTCGCGTATTTTAGCCAGGGCTTGATCAGATTTAATATTATTAGTCTGGTAAATTTCCAAATTCAAACTTAGTGCGATTTCCTTAATGGGGGTAGGACTGAGTTTTTTACCGCGGCCTTTGGCCTTATCCGGCTGACTAACTACCGCAACTATTTGATGACCGGACTGAGATAATTTAAGTAGGGAGGAAACCGCAAATTCAGACGTTCCCATAAATACTACTTTCATTTTTTATCCTCCCAATTAAACCGGTTCCTTACGAGTCTCGATAGCTTTATCGATGAATAGTATCCCATCCAAATGGTCGATTTCATGCTGCAAGGCCCGGGACAGTAACCCAGTCCCTTCCAGGATTATTTCTTCACCCTTGCGATTAAGAGCCTTTACTGCAACTTTTTCCGCCCGCTTGACAATACCCACTATACCCGGAACACTCAAACATCCTTCACTACGTATCTGTTCCCCCTGTTGATCAGTTATTTCCGGGTTAATCAGTTCCATATAATTATCTCCAGAATCTATGACTACCAGACGTTTGGATATCCCGATCTGAGGAGCGGCTAGACCTACTCCATTTTCGGCATAAAGAGTATCTTTCATATTATCCAAAACCCGGAAAACTCCCTCATTTATTTTAGTAACCGGTTTGGCCTTAGCTCTTAAGACTGGATCCGGCGTGGTCACTACCTGATAAACTGCCATCTTTCAAATTCCTCCTTAGATCATGTTCAAGGGATTAATCTCTATTCCGATTCTTAAGCCCCTATTAGGAGCTTTATATAACATTTTTTCTCCTATACTTTTTAATAATAACATATTCTCGCATTTCAATATTATCTGCTGCCGGTATCTCTTTCTCAATTTATAGATGGGACACGGTGCTGGACCCAAAATATCAATATCATCTTCCTTAGCATCGATATAATCGTTTGTCTGCTGCAGCAGTATCTGGGCTGTTTGTATAAGCTCTTCTTCATTTAACCCGCTCAGCACGATTCTCATGATGTTGGTAAAGGGCGGGTAATTTAATAAAAAACGGTTATTGATTTCCGAATGATAAAACGCCTCATAATCATGTTCGACCGCCCAAGCAATAACCGGATGATCAGGATTATAGGTCTGGATCACTACTTCTCCCGGCACATCACCCCGTCCCGCTCTTCCAGCCGACTGTACCATCAACTGAAAAGCTCTTTCACCGGCTCGATAATCAGGTATATTGAGCATGGCATCGGCACTTATAATGCCTACCAGAGCAACTCTGGGAAAATCCAAACCTTTGGCCACCATCTGGGTGCCAATCAAAATATCGATTTCATGACTTTTCATCTTTTGCAGAATCTGATCCTGGCTGCCCACAATTCTACTGCTGTCCTGATCCAACCTGGCAATCCTGGCCTCGGGAAATAAGGTTCTTATTTCTGCTTCCACTTTTTGAGTTCCAACCCCAGTCAAATCCAGGTAATTACTGCCACATGCACTACATCTGCTGCTGGTTTTTTCCTGATAGTTGCAATAATGGCATATATTCATATTACGGTCATGATGATAGTTTAGACTCACCGAACAGGCCGGACAGGTAAGTACTTGTCCGCATTTCCTGCATATGGTAATGGGAGCGAATCCCCTGCGGTTCAAAAAGAGTATACATTGGTGGTCATTTTCCAATGCGGTTCGGATTTTTTCTTCCAGAAACCTAGATACCGATGCATTTTTCCTATCTGACTTTCTCAGATCATGGATGTGAACTACCGGGTCATCTATATTACCAATCCGTCGCTTGAGCTGTAATAGTCCAATTTCACTCTTCACAGTCCGATAATAGGTATCCAATGAAGGGGTAGCACTTCCATATACAATTGTAGCCTGATCTTCTTCAGCTCGCCAGCGAGCTACCTCACAGGCATGATATTTCGGGTTTTCTTCCTGCTTATAAGTAGTTTCGTGTTCCTCATCAATAATTATTAATCCTATATTCTTCAGAGGAGCAAAAACCGCCGATCTGGTACCCAAAACCAGTTTCACTTCCCCATTTTTTATGCGTTTCCAGGAATCGTAGCGTTCACTGCTTTTCATACTGCTATGCAGTACCGCGATATCCGGAAACCTGCTGGTAAAACTTCCCATCAAATGCCGGGTAAGTGCGATTTCAGGCACTAAGACCAATGCACTTCTGCCTCTTGCCATACAGTTTTGTATAGCCTGTAAATATACTTCCGTTTTACCACTGGCAGTAACGCCATGCAATAGGAACTCCTTATACTCTTCGCATTTTATCCCCCAGTTGATTTGACTCACCACCCGTTTTTGTTCATCCAATAAAATATGGTGAGCTGGCTGTTCAACCGCGTTTTTCCTGGCAGTGGTAATATATCCCTTGTTCAGCAAAGACTTTATACTACTGGATGGGTAGTCTTTACTTACTCTGGTTTGCTCTATTTCACCCTGGGCCAGTAGAGCCTTAAGTAATTCCGCCTGCCGGGGTGCTCTCCGCTCCAGCATTTCCATATCGTTTTCAAATTCAGGGCTGATAGCACGATAAACCATACCCGTTTTGTCGGTTCCGGCAGCAGTATATTTCCCAATTATATCTATTAACCCATTATCGACCATCACCAGAAGTGATTTCTTATCAGTAAAAGATAAAGCCTCTGAAAAACTAAGGGCCTTTCCTTGATATAAAGTTTCAACTATTTCTATCTGCACATCGATGGCCAAGGCCTGGATACTTCTCTCCATCTCTTCCCGGCTAACCAGGGGAGTTAGCCATTTACCCTTTTTCCGGTTTAATACCGGTGGTATCATGCTTTTCAGGGCGGTTGACAAGGGGCAAATATAAGTATCTGCTATCCACTGGGCCAGCTTAAATAATTGATGGTCAAATACTGGAATGATATCTAATACCTGCAGAATTGCTTTGGTGGAAATATCTTCTTCCTGATCTAATGGCGGACTGATAACAAATCCCTCTACTTTGCGATTGCCTAGTTCTACCAGAACCCGCCTTCCGTATTCAACCTCATCTGCTAGATGATCGGGAACTGCATAAGTAAAGACAGTATCAGTATTTTTTAAGGGTAAGTCTACCAGGATTTCAACATTATTCATAGTTTATCCTCCCGAATCGCCTTTCCCCCTGCGCTAACCTTAAGCCTTCAGCCCCACCAGGTTATTTTCTTACTAAGGGTAGTGATAAATCATGTCACCCTGGGATATAAAATAAGTGTTTATTCCATTTCCACAGATAGTAACAGCTTTAACCTACCCTCCTCATGTATAAGAGCCAAAGTGAGTAACTAATAAATAAACCGCAGATTAATCCAGTTCTCCCTCTTATAAAGGGAGTTATGTTTATCTGCGGCCAACTACTCGCGATAAGAAATTATAGACCTGCCTGATCTTTCAATGTATCAGCTTTGTCCGTCTTTTCCCAGGTAAAGTCCTCTTCATTTCTCCCGAAATGCCCATAAGCAGCAGTCTTCTTATAAATAGGCCTGCGTAAATTCAGGTCCCTGATGATGGCTGCCGGACGCAGATCAAAATTAGCCTTTATAAGGGTGATGATTTGGTCATCCGATATTTTACCGGTGCCAAAAGTCTCCACCATGATCGAGACCGGATTAGCAATACCAATAGCATAAGCCAGTTGTATTTCACAGCGATCAGCTATGCCGGCTGCAACAATGTTCTTAGCCACATATCTGGCTGCATAAGTAGCAGACCTATCCACCTTGGTGGGATCTTTTCCAGAGAAAGCCCCTCCACCATGCCGAGCCATTCCACCATAAGTATCAACAATAATCTTTCTTCCCGTTAGTCCGGAATCACCCTGCGGGCCCCCAATAACAAAACGGCCGGTAGGATTAACATAATATTTGGTGTTATCATCCAACATTTCCTCTGGAATAATAGCCTTAATTACATGTTCTATAATATCTTGAAAGATAGTCTCATTATCAGCTTTGGGGCTGTGCTGGGTTGATACTACAATAGTATCAATTCTAACCGGCTTATAATCATGGTATTCTACCGTTACCTGAGTTTTACCATCAGGTCTTAAATAAGGTATAATGCCTTCCTTTCGTACTTGCGTAAGCCGTCTGGCCAATTTATGAGCCAGGTATATAGGCATGGGCATAAAATCCTCGGTCTCGTTTGATGCATAACCGAACATCATCCCTTGGTCTCCGGCGCCAATAGCTTCGATAGCTGTATCGTCCATTTCTCCCCGTTTAGCCTCCAGGGCTCGGTCAACTCCCATAGCTATGTCCGGCGACTGTTCATCTAATGAGGTAAGTACGGCACAGGTATCACAGTCAAAGCCATATTTAGCCCGGGTATATCCTATTTCACAAACCGTATCCCGGATCAGTTTGGGTATGTCCACATAACAAGTGGTGGTAATTTCTCCAGCTACGAAGACCAGACCAGTGGTTACTAAGGTTTCTGCTGCTACTCGACCATATGGATCCTGTTCAATAATCGCATCTAGAATAGCATCTGATATCTGATCAGCCATCTTATCCGGATGTCCTTCAGTAACGGATTCAGAAGTAAATAAGATTTTGGACACGTGTATCATCTCCTTATAGTGGTCTAGTTTAATATATCCACAATACTATCAATGATAGAAACGGCGACCTCTTTCTTGGTCATTTTAGGTAGAGCCTTGGTTTCACCACTTCTATTAATAATAGTAACGATGTTTGTATCAGTAGCAAATCCTGCCCCTTCCTGGGTTACATCATTAGCTACAATAAAGTCTAGGTTCTTGCTTTCCAGTTTCTTTACAGCATTTTCTATCAGATTCTGAGTTTCAGCAGCAAAGCCCACCATAATCTGCCCTGGTCTTTTGACTTGTCCCAGAGTCTTCAGAATGTCGGGCGTACCCACCAATTCTATCATTAATGTATCATTTTTGTTGGCCATTTTTTTTATCTTTTGATCAGCGGCCTGGGCAATTTTAAAATCGCCTACTGCGGCAGCACCGATAATAATATCACAAAGGGGCTGGTATTCTAACATGATTTCACACATCTCTTCTGCTGCCCAAGCAGAAATATGTTTTACCCCTATGGGGGGATCAAGGGATGATCTACCACTAACTAAGATGACCTCTGCACCCCTGCTGACAGCCTCTTCAGCGATAACATAACCCATCTTGCCGGTACTACGATTAGCAATAAATCTTACCGGGTCAATATCTTCACAAGTAGTTCCGGCATTAACCATCAGTCTCTTTCCTCGTAAGTCATGCTTGGGATTCAGCATTCTGATTATTTTTTGATAAATAATATCAACTTCAGGCAGTCGCCCCGGTCCACTGCTGCCACAAGCTAAGACTCCACTGGAAGGATCCATAATTTCGTAACCATACCTGCTCAATTTGTCCAGGTTATCCTGCACTACCGGGTTTTGATACATATTGGTATTCATGGCTGGAACCACCAATACCGGAGCAGTGTTAGCCAGTACTACGGTGGAAATTAAATCATCAGCAATTCCATGAGCCATTTTAGCAATGATATTGGCGGTTGCAGGTGCTATAACCAGCAAATCCAATTGTTCAGCAACCCCAATATGCTGCACTTTCCACTCGTGTGAGTCTTGCCATAAATCAGTTAACACTTCTCGATTAGATAACGTTTTGAAAGTCAGTGGTGTAATAAATCTGGTTGCGCTTTCAGTCATCATTACTATTACATCGAAATCATCCTTCTTAAGCCTACTAACCAATTCTGCTATTTTATATGCTGCAATACCACCTGTTACACCAATGCCAACTGTTCTTGACATACCTATCCTCCTCAAACCGGCCAAAATCAGTCAATTTTGACTTTTCCACCTATAATATCTTCCAGAGCTTGAGTAACCATAGTTGATAATCGGTAATCTTCATCTTTCTTTTTTTCCGATAGACTGCGGGCTCTCTTGGCAACAGCTACCACCACCGCATATTTACTATCTGCAATGTTTATCAGGTCCCTTGTCGAAGGAGGTATCATTAAAATCACCCCACACTTAAATTATTTAATTTGCACCGTTCAGCTTTAATTATAGATCGAACTTTGTCAACCGCTTCATCTATATAGTTATTAATAACCACGTAATTATAATACTTAATATGAGCCATCTCTTCCTCACAGGTAGCCAGCCGTATAGCAATGCTGTCCTGGGAGTCTTGACCCCTGGTGCATAGACGCCTGGCCAATTCTTCGAGATTGGGTGGGGAAAGAAATATAAAGACTGCTTCCGGCATTTTGTTCTTAACCTGTAGAGCACCCTGGATATCAATTTCCAGCAGTACATCAAATCCTTTATTTAGAGTTTTCAGCACAAAATCTCGGGGAGTTCCATACCGGTTAGTATACACATCTGCCCATTCCAGTAACATGTCATCTTTTATCATGGCCTCGAATTCATTTGCTTCAACAAAGAAGTAGTCCCGGCCATCTATTTCGTTACTCCTGGGTTTTCTGGTAGTTGCAGATATGGATAAACAGATATCGTCCATTGTCTTAAGTAAGGATTCTTTGACAGTCCCTTTACCAACTCCAGATGGTCCGGATAACACAAACAGTATCCCTTTTCTCTTATGCAATTAAAACACATCCCATTTAGCTGCTTTTCCCTATGCTTCCTCGCTGGCCTCTTTGGAAGTAAGTCGATTAGCCACTGTCTCCGGTTGAACCGCAGAAAGGATTACATGAGAACTATCGACAATTATAACCGCCCTAGTTCGACGACCATAAGTGGCATCAATCAGTATCCCTTTTTCCCTGGCTTCTTGTATAATCCGTTTTATAGGAGCAGATTCGGGACTAACTATGGCAACAATCCTATTAGCGGCTACAATGTTACCAAAACCTATGTTGATCAGTTTAACATCCATATTTATCCGGCTTTACCGGTGCACCTCCCAGCTACTCTATATTTTGCAATTGTTCTCTGATTTTTTCTACTTCTGCTTTCACATCAACGACGATTTGACTCATTTTTAGATCGTTAGACTTTGAAGAAATGGTGTTTATTTCCCTGAACATCTCCTGCACCAAAAAATCGCATTTACGACCTACCGCCTCATGGGCTCCTAACAAGTCCTTTAAGTGTTGTACATGACTCTTAAGCCTTACAATCTCCTCAGTAATGCTGGTTTTATCTGCGAATATGGCCACTTCCTGCAACAATCGGTTTTCATCCAGCATGTCCTGTTTGTCCAATACTTCCAATATCCTGGACTGCAACTTATGACGATATTCAACTTCTACTGCCGGTGCTCTTTCTTCCAGTTCTCTGGCATAAGATAGTATTAGATCATTGCGGGCTAGAATATCTTTAACCAGATTCCGGCCTTCCTTCTCCCGCATATCCAATACCCCGGTCACAGCGGTTTGAACAGCTTTATGCAGTACCTTCCAAAGCAGATCGAGATCTTCCTCTTCATCCTGAAGATTAAATACCTCAGGTAGTCTAAAAACGTCAATAACTCTGATTTCCTTAGAAATATTTAGATTTTCAGCTAATT
>CAZXIR010000034.1:0-17736 GCA_964640845.1 uncultured Syntrophomonas sp. | reverse complement strand
TTCTTGTGGGGTGAACCTATCAGTCTGAAAAAATGGGTTTATGCAAGTTTATGTTCAGAATCCCTCCATAAATTCCAGTTTTCAATTAATAGCTGGATTAACGGGTCTTTGTCAGCAACAAGTATAATTTATTATAATAGTAATGTACAATAACAAAATATAATATAGCGGTATTTAGCCATTCTCATATGCCAAATCTCTGATGATTAAGAGAGCGGGGGAACCAATAATTGGGGTGAATTCTCGGTTTAGACCGGGATAGGGCGGCCCTTTAGCCCGAATCCGTCAGCTAACCTCGCAGGCTAGGAGGGGGGAGAAATGGATGTTATGCTGCATTATTTAGTGTAAGATCCCAAATTACACTTTACAATGACTGCCCGCATTCATATCCTCAATAAATCTTTTATTTTATTTCCCAAGTTTTCAGACTTACCGTAATAAGCATAAATAGTCCACTTATTGTTAGCATGGGCATAATTACCATGGGCATAATAAAAATAGGACATTTATTAACCTGCATTTTAACTTAAAAAGGAAGGATTCTATGATTGAAATTAAAAATTTGAGTAAGATATATGGCAGCAATACCGATAAAGCTAAGGAAATGCTGCAAAAAGGCATCAGTAATGAAGAAATAAAGAATAGAACCAAGCAGGTAGTAGGAGTAAGAGATGTCAGTTTAACCGTGGAAGAAGGTGAAACCTTTGTGATCATGGGTCTTTCTGGCAGTGGCAAATCAACATTGTTGCGTTGTATTAATCGCTTAATCAAGTCCACCGCCGGTGAGATAATTATCGACGGCAAGGACGTACTCAACATGTCTGTGAAAGAACTGGAAGAGCTTCGTAAAAGAAAAATGTCCATGGTTTTTCAGCGCTTTGCGCTTCTTCCCCATCGGACTATCCTTGATAATGTTGCCTATGGATTGGAGGTACAGGGTATAGACCGGGAGGAACGTCTGCAAAAGGCCAGGGAAGTGATAGACTTGGTTGGCCTCAAAGGATGGGAGGATTCCTATCCTCACAATCTCAGCGGTGGCATGCAGCAGCGGGTAGGTATAGCTCGGGCCTTGGCTACAGATCCTGATATATTACTTATGGACGAGCCATTTAGTGCCTTGGACCCGCTAATCCGTCAGGATATGCAGGAAGAACTCATTGATATTCAGGAAAAACTGCAGAAGACGATAATATTTATCACTCACGACCTGGATGAAGCGCTTAAACTTGGAGATCATATTGCTTTGATGAAAGATGGTGAAATCGTGCAGATAGGTCAGCCTGAAGATATACTTCTGTCGCCCGCTAGTGACTATGTGGCTCGTTTTGTTGAAAATGTTAACCGATCCCTGGCCTTAACCGCTTCTTCGGTAATGGTCAGACCTCGTTATGTGGTCCATCCCAAGGATGGACCCAGGACGGCTCTGAATTTTATGGAAAAGCATGGGCTATCTACTCTGTTTGTTCTTGATCGGGTTGGAAAACTCAAGGGATATATAAGAGCTGAAGATGCTTCAGAATTAGCCTCTCAGGGGGTCAAGGATCTGGAAGGTATCATTCAGGACGATATGCCTACTACTGCTCCTGATACTCCCCTGGCAGACTTGCTGGACGTAATGGCATATACAAAAGTGCCCATAGCGGTTGTTGATGAGGACTACAGGTTGCAGGGAACCTTGGTAAGGGGATCTGTTATTGCGGGACTTGCCGGTGCAAGGGGGGAAATGAATAATGGATAGAATACCTCGGATTCCACTGGCAGAATGGACGGATCTGTTTATTGCTTACATGCAGCGTAATTTCGGAGCCAGTACCCAAGCATTTGCAGATGGATTGGAAGGATTCATAAAAGGACTGCAGGGGTTCTTCATAGCTCTGCCGCCAGAATTGATTATTATAATGGTTGTACTTTTGGCCTGGTGGTTGGCAGGGAAGAAAATCGGCATCTTTAGCCTGTTGGGATTATTATTTATATATAACCTAGGCTTATGGACGGTAACTATGGAGACCATTGCCATGGTAATTTCGGCAGTACTATTATGTATGCTTATCGGGGTACCATTGGGTATACTAGGAGCAAAAAACGATAACGCTCACCGGATCATAATGCCGGTTCTTGACTTTATGCAGACCTTGCCTGCGTTCGTATATCTATTGCCCGCAATTCCTTTCTTCGGATTAGGGGTGGTTCCTGGGGTAATTACTACTATTATTTTCGCCATGCCCCCGGTAATAAGACTGACTGATCTGGGTCTTAAACAGGTGCCGGAGGAACTCATTGAATTAGGTAAATCTTTTGGCTCAACTTTTTGGCAGATGCTTATAAAGATTGAACTTCCTCTGGCTAGATCTACCATGCTGGCTGGAATAAACCAGTGCATAATGCTGTCCCTATCTATGGTGGTTATAGCCTCCATGATCGGGGCTAAAGGCTTGGGAGGAATAGTATGGCGAGCCATACAAACCCTGAATATGGGAAAAGGATTCGAGGCCGGGGTAGCAATTGTTATTATTGCAATTATCTTGGATAGAATAACTCAGAATCTGGGAAAATCAAGATAAGGAAAGGAGTCGATTTAGTTTGATAAGGAAGAAGAAACTGGTTTTAATTGTAACTTTGCTGGTATTTGCTATGTTTAGTGTGGTCGGATGTGGAGGTGGAGATACCCAACCATCAGATCAGGCTGACCAGAGTGTAAAAGAAAAGTTTGGTGGCAGAATCATTGGAATTGACCCTGGTGCAGGGATTATGGCTGCCAGTGAAAATGCTTTGGAAGCATATAACTTGGATTATGAATTAATGGAAGGCAGCGGAGCTACCATGACCGCTAGCTTACAGCAAGCAATTGATAACAATGAATGGGTAGTAGTAACCGGTTGGGCTCCTCATTGGAAATTTGCCCGCTGGGATCTAAAATTCCTGGAAGATCCCCAGGGTATTTATGGAGAAGCTGAAACGATCAATACTATAGTAAGACTGGGACTTAAAGAGGATCTGCCGGAAGTGTATGAAGTATGTGACAATTTTGCTTGGGATGATGCAGATATTGGATCAGCTATGGGAATAGCAGATGATTTAGGAGATGACGTAGCTGCAGCCCGGCAGTGGGTAGAGGAAAACACAGAACTGGTTAACACTTGGTTGCCTGAAGGTTACGATGCAGCTGAGACAGTGGAAAATCCGACTAAGGATACTATTACTCTCTTGTATGTAGAATGGGCTTGTGCTAGGGCAGAAACCCATGTAATGGCTGATGTATTGCAAAACATCATGGGTTATGAAGTAGAAATGCTTTCAGTTGGTGCAGCAGCTATGTACCAAGGCCTGGCTAATGGACAAGGGGATGCTATTTTTACCGCTTGGCTGCCGCTTACCCATGGAGAATATATGAATCAGGTGGGAGACCGGGTGGAAGACTTAGGTCCCAGCTATGAGGGCGCCAAAATAGGTCTGGTAGTACCCGCTTATGTGGATATCAATTCAATTGAAGAATTGAATGATTAGGCTCTTATAAGAATACTATTAAAGGCGATTGACCTCTTAGCAGGTCAATCGCCTTTGTTTTGTGACGACCAGGGGGGTATACCAGGGGGACGGGTATGCCCCCTGGTATACCCCTAATATGTCCTTAAATGGTAACCTGGTGATCGAAATAGTTTATATTCATTGCTTCCCGTACCTCCACCATGGTTTCCCTGGCTACTGAGTGAGCTTTACTGGTGCCTTGGATAAGAATATCTTTAACCAGGTTAGGATTGCTCTGATATTTTTCACGTCTTTCTCTCATGGGGTCCAAAAGCTCATTCAGACGGTTACTAAGCTTCTTTTTACAGGCTACACAGCCTATACTTCCACTCCGGCAGTCAGACTCAATTTCTTCAACCTCCGTTGGGTTAAATACCGTGTGATACTCAAATACTGTACATATTTCCGGATGGCCGGGATCGGTTTTTCTTATCCGGGCTGGGTCAGTCACCGCATTTCTTATTTTCATATTGACAGCTTCTGGAGTATCTGAAAGGAATATTGCATTGTTAAGGCTTTTACTCATTTTTGCCTTTCCATCCAATCCTACCAACCGGGGTACATCTCCTACCAGGACTTCAGGTTCCACTAGTACTGGTTGATAGAGATCGTTAAAACGTCTTACTATTTTTCTGGTCAGTTCAATATGTGGAATCTGATCTTCCCCTACTGGTACCAAGTGAGCTTTAAAAATACTTATGTCAGCGGCCTGACTGACCGGGTAGCCTAGAAAGCCGTAAGTCATATCTTTAAAACCATGCTGGGCGGCTTCGCTTTTGACGGTAGGATTGTGACGAAGAACATTAACTGATGTAAACATAGAATAGTACATGGTCAGTTCATGTATTTCTGGGATCATACTCTGAATAAAAATAGTAGACAACTCTGGATTTAGTCCGGCAGCCAAATAATCCAAAGTTATCTGGTATATATCCCGGGTAAGGTTTTCGTCTTTTTCCCAGTGAGTAGTAAGAGCCTGAACGTCAGCGATAATTATAAAGCTGTCGTACTCCTCCTGTAATTTTACCCGGTTTGCCAGGCTGCCCACGTAGTGCCCCAGATGAAGACTGCCGGTTGGCCGGTCTCCGGTTAGAATTCTCTTTTTTGTAGTTTGCATAAGATATCTTCCTCCTGATTTTGGATTTAAAAGTATGCACAGATTAAGCCTCCTATCCACCAAGGGACGGAGGCTATCAGCAATCCGCGGTACCACCCTTATTGACATAAACTGTCCGCTTTATCCTTTTAACGGGGGAAACCGGCTTTACCTGATCAGCAGATGCAGTTCAGGAACGGCAACTCAGAAGCCCATTCAATGGGAATCATAGTGCCGGTTTCCAGCTGCTCCGGTTCTCTGTGACTATAATGGTCCCATCTACTATCTTTCTTCATGGTATTTAAGTATAATTAGTGTTTTTAAAATAACATTATACTATACGTTATGCAAGTCCAAACATCAGATTCACTACAGCAGTTGAACTATATTGCAATGGTTAAGATTATATAATATTATGGTTATAGAATATTTATAATTGAATAATACATTTTAAGCGTATTTGCTGGTGTATTATCAGGTGAAGGAGTAATAGCGAATGAACAGACTAAATGCATATATTTGTTATAATATGCGTGCTGCCATGAAGAAAATTGACCGGATATTTAGTAATAGACTTGAAGATATAGGTATAAGTATACCCCAATCATTCATATTATTCTGTCTGCAAGAGGATAATGGGCTAACGCTTAAGGAAATAGGCGTTCGTACTCTTATCGACAGTTCATCTATGACCGTACTGGTAGATAAATTGGAAAAGGTGCATCTGGTAAAAAGACAATTAGACTCCCAGGATAGGCGAGCAATTAGGGTATTCATAACTGAATCAGGAATGGAAATGGCAGAAAAGATTTACATCATAATTTCGGAATTGAATACCTTGTTATTTGATTTATTAGGGGAAGGAAATCAAAAGGAATTTATCCATGGATTGAACAATATCGTTAATGGAGCTGAAGACTAATAATTAAATTGCTTAATACCAGAACGAAGGTCCAGGTATGAATAGAAGCCCGTGATTGAAGTGTACCTGAGTACGGTGATTGAACGGGCTTTTATATCCTTGTTAGAAGGCGAACATAAATTCTTGCAGATATTAGTATGGTTATCAGCCTTAGGATGCAGTTTAAGCGGTTTGCTATTTATATTGACTATTCGATTAAAGCCGGTTTCCTTGATGTTTCATCATCAGTAATAGAAAAGGCATTACCAGATAAATGCTGGTAGTAGAAGCTGCCACAATACCTGAATCATTTACGATTAAAGCCACCAGTGCTCCAGTGACTATTCCAACAAAACCTTTAAGGATAATTGGGCGGCTCATAAAGAGATTTTTCATGGCGCCAACTGGAAAATAAATAAATGTGGCCAGGACCAATAAAATGGCTATAAATACCCGGCTCCAAATGGTGTATCGAATAAGTTTAATATTAACCTGTAGTTTGCGTATTATAATGGTGAGGGCTTCCTGCCAGCCCCCGCCTATTATTTGATTGGCGGCTCTGCCAATATGAGATTGGAGTTCTGCAGGTCGGTTCATGTCATAAATACTTATCCCCAGCACAGTAAACAGAATAATCCCTCCAATGCTCAAGTAACCTATGAGATTTGGTCTCATTTCACTGAATAGATATAAGGTGACCAGGAATGACAACGGAGCGGTTATTACTCCATCTGATTGGGCACCTAAGGAAGGCATGCCAATAAGATAACATTGTGACAAAAAGAACAGGGTTAGAAATGCTAACATCCACTTACTTCTGATTTTCTCAAACAAGGCTGCTCCCGCCGCTATAGAGGCCCCGATTAATATTCCCATGTATTCGTTACCGATCCCATAATAACGTGCTCCCGCCATAGGATCATAGCCCAGTACCGAACATTGAATTAAATTAGTGCCGGTTATTAAATCTATATCTAAACATAGCACGGTAATTATGCTTAGCCCAACAAAAGCCTGAAATCCATTGTCCTTGCATAATAAAAGAGAAAGGGCAGTTAGTAGAATGGTAGCCAGGATGGCTATGACAATGTATAGCCAGTCATATGGTAGTTTCAATAGACCCAGGAACAATAACACCAGAGGAAAAGATACCATGGCAATGATTATAGGCTGCAAAAGGTACTTAAGCTTCTTAAACCTGAGTATTATTATGGAGGCCAACAATAACGTGATTATGAGAACTGCTACATAAGTTTTTATCAGGGGTCCCCTTAAACGGGTAGTAGTGCTGGTCTGTTGGGCCAATACCTGTGCCTGCTCCAGTGCGTCGATATTATCTAGAGTTACATTTTGAATAGGCCGGCCGATCATGGAGTTATCCATAGCATTTAGATTAAAGAAGTTAAGTATGGTAGGAGCAATATCTGTGTTAGCAATTATGTATTCGCGTTGGGTAGCTGGAGATGTTAAATATCCTTTATTAATACCAGGCCCACTGGCAATAATGGGGGCAAAATTGCTTTTTGTGTCTATTTCCGCTTGTGAAGCAGAGGGACTAACTATTAGCAGCAGATCTGTGGATTGATTAATTTCTTCATCTAGCCAACCGGCAAAGTCGTCTATTTCACCTAGAATTCTGCTTTTTTCGCCTTGGATTACTTCATCAAAAGAGGTGGGGGAGTTTTCCAGCCGTGCCAAGTCAGTCAGATCAATAATAAGCAGATCAGAATCCGGGGCAAAATGCTTAGTCTGTTCTTTAAGGTATTCATAGTTGGTTTTGAAACTTAAGATACTATCTTGAGGACTCAGGCTGTTTGAAGGTCCTATGTCGCCTAAAGGTACTTTGCCACTGGCATCCATACCCATAGCAACTACTGGACGCCTCAATTCAGTACCGTTATCAGCATTGCCCAAAACACAAGTTATATAGCCGTTATCTGCCAATACCTGCCCCATTGCACCAGGGATAGTAGTCACGCTTTCACTTTTCATACCTATCAGTATATCCGGTAGATTTACCAGGAGGCACGAACTATCCCCAGGTTCCCATGTGGTCATGTTTTTATAAAACAATGAAGCATTTTGATGCTGGCCAGGTATCGTCTCGTCATAGTTAAATCCCATTAATCCAGTTTTATTGCTGCGAGCAAGATTTCCCGCCCCAATAGTAAGGTAGGTATTCATAGTATTGTATCCTTTAAGGGTACGGGTACTGCAAAGACCTACTGCTCCACTATTTATAATTTTTGAGAGTTGGGGGGTAGATGTTTCATTAATATCATTAATAGAAAGCTTATCTATTACCAGCAGATATACCTTGCCGGTTTCTTTCTGCATTGGTACTGTTGCTAATACAGATGATGGAACAATAAACATGAGAATAAACAACACAATAAACAAAAGCTTCCTTGGATAGTCTTTTATTCCAGCCAGGTTCAATATAGAATTATAAAAACTGGTATCAGGTGATTGTCTTCGGAATGACACAAAAATCTTGTTATTCATATAAGCTCCTTTGCAGCAACATGAGAATTTAATAAATATCATAAACCATACAAATGCTTTAATATAGTAGTTCAAGGACATTGTATCTTTGGGACATGTAGATAATTTTGTGAGTCTCCTATAATAATTCTGATTACTTCTTATATATTCTAGTATAAAAAAGCCCTATTAGCCAAAAAATATTGGTTTTCTTTACACTAACCCGCCATGGCCGGGGACAACGACCACGTATGAAAATTGGCTTAAGGGTGGAATGAATGCTTAAGACCGCTTGGGGCCGGTCTTAGCTCTTATGTGTAAGTTAGCTGAGTAGTGCTTGAGTGATTAATTTGGTAAGAGTTATGTTCCCGCTGATCGAATCGCCTTTCCCCCTGCGCTAACCTTAAGCCTTCATCCCTATGTATTCATTTTCTTCCTAATATAATGTTACAGGTTAGCAAAGGCCAGTGTGAGTAAACCAGGTATATTAAGCTGCATACTATAGTAATTGAAGATTATTTGGTTCTATTCCGTTGTAAAGTGGATATTTAGCATAATTTAAAGAAAAGCAGAGTGATTTATTGACATGCAGCAGAAATATGCTAAAATTCTACATGTGCCAAATAACAGGTAAATTCATTATTAACTGCAAGGGAGGTTTGGGAAACAAAACAATTATAGGGAGGCGATATTATTGCATTCATTGGGGCGTCATGTACTTGCCGAAGTGTACGGATGTCGGTTTGATGTTTTAAATGATGTTCGGAAGGTTGAGGACATCATGGTTAACGCTGCGTTGGAGGCTGGCGCTGAAATCAGAGAAGTTGTATTTCACAAGTTCAGCCCGCAGGGTGTAAGTGGAGTGGTTGTGATTTCAGAGTCCCATCTGGCGATTCATACCTGGCCCGAACTTGGGTATGCTGCAGTAGATGTATTCACATGTGGGGATTCAGTTAATCCATGGGATGCATGCCAATATCTCCAGGATAAATTTGGAGCAGACTATGTGGATGCTTCTGAAGTAAAACGGGGATTAATTGAAAAGCAGGAAGAACGCCTGGCGGTTAATATTTAGGAGGGATACTATTTTAGTAGACCGATGCAGGTTTAGATATGGTTTCAACTATCTCTAATGAGCCTTACTTGAACTTAGAAACTGCAAGTAAGGCTTGTTTTTATGGAAGTTGTTTTGCCATGGGAAGCAAAATATTTGCAAGTAGATAGGAATTTTCCTATATAATATAGATGGGTCAAATGCATCTGGGGGAATAATGATAATGAATCTCATTAGCAGATATTTGTCAGGAAGAAAATACATGGAGAAGATTTAAGCTATCGGCTATAAAATAGAGGTAGAGGTTAAGTGGAGAGAGAAGGAAGCAAGCGGAGGATCTGAGGGGGATATTTATGGTTTTTCAATTTACCAGGGATTTAAGTTCAGAACTACTTGATGTGGATGGGTTGTTCAAAACAAGCGTACTACCCTGGTGGGAAGAAATACAGACATACGTGGAATTAAT
This sequence comes from uncultured Syntrophomonas sp., assembly GCA_964640845.1. GTDB lineage: Bacteria > Bacillota > Syntrophomonadia > Syntrophomonadales > Syntrophomonadaceae > JAAYJK01. Next base: position 8,210 of record CAZXIR010000034.1, on the reverse strand, counting down.
AAGGTTAGATCATAATTGGAAGGCACTGCCGGCTATTGTATTCAGTGTATATCGAGGCACAGGACTGAACCGAGAGTTCTGTATATCTATGGCCAATATTTTTAAAATACTATATCTATCTGTTTTTATTCATGAGTTGATTAAGGATGACGAAGAAGGACAGGAATACAATCAAGACCTGCAATTTTCAATACTTATTGGCGATTACATGTTTGGCCGGATATTAGCACTTCTCATCGAGGCGGAAGCGGACATGCTGCTACCTATATTCGCCGATATGATCTGTGAAATTAATGAAGGAATGGTTGAAAGATACAAGCTGGGCGCAGATCCGCAGAAGTTTGTACCTAGTATCCGAGCTTCCTTCTATAAAACGGCATTCTTAACTGCCGCTTGTTGCGCGGGTAAAAATATGGAAGAACAAGTATATTTCGAAGAGGCGGGTTATAAGCTGGGCCTGGCGGTGGAATTTATTAAAGAAAAAGTTCTGCGGGACCAAGCTTTATCCTACCTGGATGATAGTGAAAACTTATTGAATGGTGAGCAGGGAAGTAAAATTTGTGTTTTACTGGGACCTATCTATGAGGAAATGCGAGGTCTGTTGTCTGCCAGTGATAAACTAGCAGCAGTATAGAAAATATTCAATTGCTGTTACTGTAGACAGATACATATACCTTAATTATTAAGAATGGCAGGCTTTTTACACAAGCATGCCGTTTATTATGAAGATAATACGGGGGGATAGCTGTGGCATACAAGGATTTACAGGAATTCATCCGGGTATTGGAGAGTAATGGACAACTAATCCGTATCAGCACTGAGGTTGACCCGGAATTGGAAATTTCAGAGATTACTGATCGGATAAGCAAAATGTTTGGGCCAGCCTTGCTGTTTGAAAATGTTAAAGGATCAAATATGCCGGTATTGATAAATGCCTATGGCAGTAAAAGCCGCATGGCTTTAAGTTTAGGAGTGGACAGCCTGGAGGATATTGCTGCCGAAATCCTGGAATTCATACAGATAGCAGACAATGTACCTTCTTCTATGCTGGATAAGGTTAAGATATTACCTCGCTTGGCTCAGGTTTCGTCTTTTATGCCTAAAATGGTTAAAAATGGAGCCTGTCAGGAAGTGGTGGATTATGATCCTTCTTTGGACAAATTACCGGTTTTAAAATGTTGGCCAGAAGATGCCGGACGTTTTATAACCTTGCCTCAGGTTTATACTAAAAATCCAGATAACGGTAAGAGAAATTCGGGTATGTATCGTTTACAGGTGTTTGATTCGGTAACTACTGGTATGCACTGGCATATTCATCACGATGGGGCTGAAAATTATCGGAGGAATTGTGAACTGGGCCAGGCTACCCAGGTTGCTGTAGCTCTGGGAGGCGATCCGGCCATAACTTATGCTGCCACTGCACCTCTTCCCAAAGATATCGATGAATTAATTTTTGCCGGATTCTTGAGAAAAAAACCAGTTGAATTAGTAAAATGCAAAACAGTTGATCTGGAAGTTCCGGCTGATGCGGAGATAATTATTGAAGGTTATGTTGATCCTGTCGAGCGTAGAATTGAAGGACCTTTTGGCGACCATACCGGCTATTACTCTCTGGCGGGGGAGTATCCGGTATTTCATGTTAAATGTATAACCCATAAAAAAAATGCAGTTTATCCGGCTACTATTGTAGGAAAACCTCCTCAAGAGGATTGTTATATGGCGCTGGCTACCGAACGTATATTTTTACCGCTGTTAAAGTTCCAGCTACCTGAGGTTATTGATATGCATTTGCCTATGGAAGGAGTATTTCATAACTGTGTGTTGCTTTCTATTAAAAAGAGCTTTCCCGGTCATGCCAGAAAAATAATGAGTTCTCTCTGGGGTATGGGACAGATGATGTTTGCCAAGTTTATCATAGTGGTTGATGAAGATGTAAATGTACAAAATGTTTCCGAAGTAATGTGGAAAGTATTTAATAATGTTGACCCGCGTAGAGATACGATGATTGTTGACGGCCCCCTGGAGGTTTTAGACCATTCTGCTCCATTGCCATTGCTCGGTTCGAAAATGGGTATAGATGCTACCAGAAAATTCCAGGAGGAGGGGCATAATCGGGAGTGGCCCAAAGATATAGCTATGAGCCAGGATATTATTGATTTGGTAAATAAGAGATGGAGCGAATACGGAATTGACTAAAATAGGCAAGTTTCTAAAGTTAATAGACTTCAGCCATAGTCTTTTTGGATTACCATTTGCATATTTAGGGGCTATTTTAGCTGCTGGAGGGATACCGACTTTTCAACAATTATTTTGGATTACGGTGGCTATGATAGCCGCCCGCACAGCAGCTCTTTGTTTGAATCGGCTGATAGATCGATCTATTGATAAAGCCAATCCCCGCACCGCGGGATGGATTCTGCCTTCAGGGCAATTATCAATACCTTTAATTTGGGCAACTGTTTTCTTTTTTCTATTCTGGCTGTTTTTAGCAGCAGCTCAACTTAACCCGCTATGCTTGAAACTTGCCCCTTTGGCAGTAATTGTGCTGTGGGGCTATTCTTATACTAAACGTTTTACCTGGTGGTGTCATTTGATATTGGGCCTGGCCATTGGAACTGGTACAGTTGGGGCCTGGATTGCTATTTCTGGTACCTTTGATTGGTATCCAATAGTATTGGGCATGGCAGTTGCTTGTTGGATAGCTGGTTTTGATGCCATGTACGCCTGTCAGGATATTGATTTTGATAGAAAAAACCATCTCTACTCTATACCGGCTCGCTTTGGCGAAAAAGGAGCACTAAGATTTTCAGCCTTATTCCACCTTTTGGCGGTAATTTTTTTGTTTGCTAATGGAGTGATTCTGGGTTTAGGTCTCTATTATTATCTAGGAGTAACCTTTGCGGCGGTGATTCTCACCTATGAGCATATGATTGTTAAACCGGGAAATTTGAGCCGGGTTAACTTTGCATCTTTCAAAATCAATCATTACGTTGGCCTTATAATATTTGCAGCAGCATTAATTGACATACTGGGATAAACAATTAATAGTGAACATGGGGGATGGCATTGGCAAAGTATATTATTGCTATAAGTGGTGCCAGTGGTGCTGCTTATAGTATTAAACTGCTGAGGGAGTTACTGATAAGGGATAATGAACTGCATATAACCGTAAGTGAGCCAGCCTCGCTGGTAATTAGCCATGAGTTAGGCTGGGACTTATCCAAATCTGTTGAAAGCACCTTGAGGAACCATCTGCCGGCAGGAGATATTTATTATTATGATAATAATAATATTGCTGCACCATTGGCCAGCGGTTCATTTATTACTGATGCTATGGTTATAATACCTTGTAGCATGGCCTGTGTTTCTGGAATAGCTACCGGAAGCGCTAGAAATCTAATGGAAAGAACCGCCGATGTTATGCTGAAAGAAAAGCGTAAATTGATAATGGTGCCCCGAGAAACCCCCTTAAATTCAATTCATTTGCGAAACATGTTAACATTGTCTGATCTGGGGGTTCATCTTATCCCTGCTATGCCCGCCTTTTATCACCATCCTCGTACAGTAGAAGATATGATTGATTTTATAGTAGGTAAGGTGATGGATGCACTTAATATTACCCATAATATTTTTACTAGGTATGAGTGAAAAGGCAGGTAACCAAGAACTGGTTGGAATCTGTTAGAATTAGCTATATAATAGATTGTAATTCGCATTTAGAGAGGGAGATCATGCAGCATAAGCAAATGTTTAATCCAGTGCTTAGAGAATTGACCATGGTAGAAGTTAATTTAAACCAAAACATAAATTCGGGAGTTGATGTTTTAAACCAGGCTTCCATGCATTTAGTGAAAGCCGGAGGAAAAAGACTTAGACCGGCCTTCGTTTTGCTGGCTGCAAGATTTTTCATGGACAGTCTGGATGAAGTTATTCCTATGGCCACTGCACTTGAGTTAACCCATTTGGCTACTCTGGTTCATGATGATGTCATAGATAATTCTACCCTGCGTCGGGGAACCTATACTGTAAAACATCAATGGGGCAACCGGGTTTCAATTAACGCGGGGAATTATATTTTTGCCCGGGCTCTGGCCTTAAGTGCGTCCTACAATAGAAAAGACATTCTTGAAGTGCTGGCTGATGCTAGTATGAGAATTTGCGAGGGCGAGATATATCAGATGATGAGCACCTATAACGTGGGAGTGGGGCTCAAGAACTATTTGCGCAGAATAGAACGTAAAACTGCACTACTAATATCAGTAAGCTGTAAACTAGGGGCCATGCTTGGCAACGCACCCCAGGAACAGGTTAGAGCCTTGGAGCTTTATGGTTATTATCTGGGGATGGCTTTTCAGGTAACTGATGATATTCTGGATTTTGTAGCAGACGAGGAAGTGTTAGGAAAACCAACTGGAAGCGATGTTAAACAGGGAGTTATCACCCTGCCTGCTATATATGCTCTACATCATAGTCCGGAAAAGCAGGAATTACAAAGACTATTGGCTTCTCCCAGTCAATGTGCAGCAAATTCTAGTAGGATAGTGGATATTATTCTAGATTCTGACGGAATTGAGTATGCTTATTTTGTTACCGATCATTTTGCTCGTAAGGCTAGAAAACAACTGGACTACCTGCCCGATAAACCAGTAAAGAATACTTTATTCGAAATAGCGGATTTTATATCAGCCCGTGACTATTAGCTTAATAACTCAACTTACGACCTTATCTTCTGACGAGTTTGCCCATTGGATAATAATTGGGGCTCGTCACGTCGAAGCTGTTACCATCTGTGAAAGTTGAGTTAACAGAAAAATTAGCAGCCTGTAATCAGGTTATTTTGGGGGGAACCTTGTGGCATTCAATGATCTATCACCGGAAGAAAAGCAGACAATTTTGGAACATTTGGAGGAACTGCGAAAATCGTTAATAATAAGCGTGATAGCAATAATAGTAGCTGCGGTGGCTTCGTTTTCTTTTAATGAACAAATTCTGGCCATAGTTACCTCGCCTCTGACTGGTCTAAACGAGAATTTGGTGGTAACCGGGGTTACAGAAGCATTTTTCGTTAAGCTGAAGTTGGCTTTCCTGTCTGGCTTTATCATTGCTTCGCCCGTTGTTTTATGGTCATTCTGGAGTTTTTTTAAACCAGCCCTGTATCCTTCGGAAAGAAAGTATATATATGTATTGCTGCCGGTAAGTATGCTTCTCTTTGCAATAGGGGTTCTATTTTCGTATTTTGGTATATTGAGTCTGGTATTGAAATTCTTTATCTATATAGCCGGGGATACCCTGGAGACCATGTTTAAAGTAGATCAGTATGTTGCTTTTGTGCTGGCTTTTACCATTCCTTTTGGATTGGTTTTTGAGTTGCCGGTAGTCGTCTATTTCTTGACTATAATAGGGGTAATAAAATATGAACTGCTGGCCAAAAACAGAAAATATGCTTTATTGATTATAGTAATTATGGCTGCTGCTCTAACTCCCGGTCCCGATCCTGTTTCTCAGATGATGATGGCAGTACCGGTATATGTGTTATTTGAAATTAGCATCTGGATATCAAAATGGGCTGGCAAGAAAAAACGGGCGGCTAGAGAAACTGAAGACCAAGATGAAATATGACTGCATGATTAAAGGATAGTCAGGGATGTAGTCTAAATTCTTTACAAAAGAAGGCCTTTTTGTCATAATAGCAATATGTATGGGGAAAAGCAATCAAACATAAAACCAAGTAAATAAAACCATATATCATTTAGAATGCCGAAATATTCGAAGTAAAGGAGGGGAATGCCTTGTTCGGTTTGATTGGTAATTTCGGCCCATGGGAACTGGCTCTCGTTCTGCTTATCATACTGATTATAGTGGGTCCTGGGAAACTGCCGCAGGTTGGGCAGTCTGTAGGAAAGGCACTACAAAACTTCAGAAAAGCAAAAGATGAAAATCTTGAGGAACTAGAAGAGAAGAAGGATGAATAATCAATTAATAGGTCTGGCTTCAGACCTTTTTTTGTAAGTCCGGGAGCAGTGATGAAGAATTTATATCCAGTTTATATTGATTTGACAAATAAAAACTGTCTGGTAATCGGGGGAGGGAAGGTCGCTGAACGCAAAATTGACCACCTTCTGGATTATGGCTGTTCTATCAGGGTGGTAAGCCCGCAGGTGGAAAGGAATATTGAGTTATGGGCGGACCAGGAGCTTATTGAATTATACCGCAGAGAATTCCAAGCTCACGATATAGCAGACAATTTTATGGTCTTTGTGGCCACCGATAATTACCAGATTAATGAAAAGGTGAGTCAAATATGTCGCGACCGGGGTATCATGGTAAATGCTGTAGATGATCCTCCCAATTGCGATTTTTATGTTCCTTCAATACTGAAGCGTAATTCATTGGTCCTGGCTATTTCTACTGGAGGAAAGAGCCCGGCTTTTGCTCGTCGGTTGCGCGGCGAACTGGAAGAAATAATTACTCCTGAATATGGAGAATTTGTGGATATACTTGGAGAGCAAAGGGATGTAATTAAAGAACACATTAAGGATATTGAAATACGTAAAAAGATATTTGAGGAATTAGTTTATTCAGACATTCTTGATTTACTCAAGGCGGGGGAAAAAGAAAAGGCTAAGGAGAAGGTTGAAAAATGTATGTCTTACTGGTTGGATTAAACCACAGGACGGCTCCGGTCGAAATTCGCGAAAAACTAGCCATTACCGGGGGCGTTATGAATCAGGCTTATAAATATCTTAAACAAAAGGAAGATATTGAAGGAGTCGTTATTCTAGCCACCTGCAATCGTACCGAGGTTTATGCCACATCCCGGGATATTGAAAAAGGCATGCAGGCTCTTCAGGAGTTTGCACTAAGATTTTCCCGGCTGGCTCCGGAAGAGCTGGACAGATATGTGTACAAGCCTAATTGTTATGACGCTATTTTGAACCTATTCCGGGTTGCCTCAGGTCTTGACTCCATGATACTGGGAGAATCACAGATTCTGGCTCAGGTCAAGGAGGCCTATAAAAACGCTATCGACCAAGGGGCTTCAGATGGAGTTCTAAATACTCTTTTTCAGCAGGCCATAAAGGTTGGGAAAAAAGTAAGAACCGAAACCGATATAGATAAACATCCGATCTCAGTTAGCTCGGCCGCGGTGGAGATGGCACGCAGCCAGCTGGGAAACCTGCAGGATAAGACAGTAGTAGTAATTGGGGCGGGAGAAATGAGCGAATTGACCACCCGTTACCTTATGCAATACGGGTTAAGCTCAGTAATAGTATCTAACCGGTCTTATGAAAAAGCGTTAGCCATGGCTGAATTGTTCTCAGGGCGAGCGGTTCGTTTTGATATGCTTACGGCAGAATTGGGCCAAGCAGATATAGTAATTAGTTGTACATCTGCCAGCCATTATGTGTTGAGTATGGAAAACTGTGAGGATATATTGAAGTCTCGTGGTGGACAGAGATTAATAATGATAGACATTGCTGTTCCACGTGATATAGAGCCTGCTTTACAGACAATCGAGGGCGTGCAAATTTATGATATTGACGATCTGCAAAATGTTATAGATGATAATTATCTGGAGCGTAAAAAAGCCTCGCGTCAGGCTGAGAGCATTATTGTGGAAGAGCTGGAGAAATTTAACGAATGGCTGGCTGCTTTGTATGTAGTACCGGTCATTTCTGCTTTAAAACAAAAAGGTGAAGCTATCAAAAATAACGAACTGGAGAAAGTATTTAACCGCTTGGATGTAAGCGTCTACGAAAGAAAAGTAATATCTACCATGGCTAACAATATTATCAACCAGCTTCTGCATTATCCGGTAGTAAACTTAAAAGAGATGGCCTGCAGTAATCAGGGACATTTATATGCAGAGGTGAGTAAAAAGCTGTTTGATTTACAGTTAGAGATGGGGGAAAGTGATATTGGAGATATTACGACTGGGCACCAGGGGTAGCAAGCTGGCTCTATGGCAGGCCGAGCATGTAAAGAATGCTTTAGAAGCAGCAATACCTGGCCTTCAAGTAGAAATCCATATAATAAAAACCACCGGTGATAAAATTCTGGATGTAGCTCTATCTAAAATAGGTGATAAAGGACTGTTCACCAGGGAAATAGAAAAAGAGCTTTTAGAAGAAAAGATTGATATAGCGGTCCATAGTATGAAAGACCTGCCCTCTCAACTTGAGGAGGGATTTTGTATCGGGGCTGTCTTG
>CAZXIR010000033.1:0-17912 GCA_964640845.1 uncultured Syntrophomonas sp. | reverse complement strand
ACCTATGGTCATACGACCGCCGGCTAACAGACCCATGGCTACCTTAAAGCCATCATTGATTTCACCCAGCACATTTTCTTTCGGGACTTTACAATCCTCAAAATATAGCTCAACTGTAGGTGAACCAGACATACCCATTTTTTCCACCGGTTTACTCATGGTAAATCCCGGCGTATCTTTTTCGATGATCAGACAGGTGATTCCCCGGCCAGAAGGCTGGGTAGGATCAGTCTTTACAAATGTACAATAAGTGGTTGCTATCCCACCATTGGTGATGAATATCTTGCTGCCATTTAATAAGAAGTAATCACCCTTGTCTTCAGCCTTACATTTGATTGATGCAGCATCTGATCCGGCATTAGGTTCTGTTAGAGCATAAGCTCCTACAATCTCTCCAGTTGTCAGAGCCCGCAGATATTTCTCCTTTAATCTCTGGCTGCCATACAGATAAGTACTCATACACCCTAAACCAGTATGTACACTCATAATAACGGCAGTAGAAGCACAGACCTTGGCCAGCTCTTCAACAAACATAGCAAAGTCCAGATAAGAAGCTCCTGCACCGCCCCATTCCTCAGGAATCGGCAGTCCGGTCAGACCCAAATCGGCCATTTTCTTAAAAGTTACCATGGGAAATTCATGTGTTTTATCCAGCTCTGCTGCCAAGGGTTCAACTTCGTTCTTGGCAAATTTCCGGAACATATCTCGCATCATTAATGATTCATCGCTTAAACTAAAATCCATTTAATCTCATCTCCCTAATTCTATTTCCCTGTAAAGTTGGCTTTTCTCTTCTCAACAAAAGCCTTCATACCTTCTTTTTGATCCACAGTAGCAAAACATAAGCCAAATAGATCGGCCTCTATGCTCATAGCCCGATCGATATCGGTTTGCATACCTTCATTAACTGCTACTTTGCAGAACCTTACTGAGCATTGACCTTTGGCAGCAATCTTTTTGGCTATTCCCTTTACAAAGTCCATCAGGTCTTCTTTAGCCACCACCTGATCAACCAGACCAATTCTCAATGCTTCCATGGCATCTATAGTATCACCAGTATATAGGAGTAATTTGGCCATACCGGGTCCTACGATTCTGGGTAAACGCTGGGTTCCGCCGAAGCCCGGAGTAACCCCTAGGCCTACTTCAGGCTGACCGAATTTACCTTTTTCTGAACTTATCCGGATATCACAAGACATAGCCAGTTCGCATCCACCACCCAGGCAGAATCCATTTACTGCTGCGATAACCGGTTTTTCTATGGACTCTATCAGACGAAACACGGCTTGCCCTAATAAACCAAATTCCCGCCCTTCCAAGGCGTTGATATCCACCATAAAACTTATGTCAGCTCCAGCCACAAATGACTTATCACCTGAACCGGTAATGATCAGCACATCGATAGAGTCATCATCTCTGATATTTTCTACCGCGGCTTTAATTTCGAGCAAGGTGTCTTTATTCAGAGCGTTTAAGGCTTTGGGCCGATTGACACTCAAAACAGCTACTCTGTTCTCTTTTTCCAGTAATATGTTAGCAAATTCCACCTTCACTCCTCCTTCTTTGAGTTATTAAACTTATTGTTTTTACTTGTAGTCAAAGATTCCTTTGCCAGTTTTCCTGCCCAGCCAGCCGGCATTGACATACTGTTTTAATAAAGGAGAAGGCCGATATTTAGGATCTCCGTAACCGTCGTACATTACATTAAGGATGGACAGAATGGTATCCAAACCAATCAAATCTGCCAGTTCGCACGGTCCCATGGGGTGATTCATGCCCAGTTTCATTATATTGTCAATGTTTTCCGCCGGGGCTACACCTTCGTACAGTTCCCATAGAGCTTCGTTAATCATTACCTGCAGTACCCGATTAGATATGAATCCAGGCACATCTTTACACCATACTGGAACTTTGCCCATTTTGATTGAAGCTTCTTCTACAATCTGGTAAACCTCGTCAGTTGTTGCCAGACCCCTAATTACTTCCACCAGTTTCATTACCGGAACCGGATTCATGAAATGCATTCCGATAACCTTATCCGGACGCGAAGTAACTGCAGCGATTTGGGTAATAGGCAGGGATGAAGTGTTACTAGCCAGAATGGCATGAGGAGGTGCTATTCTATCCAGTTCTTTAAAGACTTTTTCCTTAATAGCAAAGTTTTCAACTATAGCCTCAATGATAAGATCACAATCGGCTGCATCCTCCAGGCTTACGGATGGTTTAATACGACCTAAAATAGCCGCCTTTTCATCTTCAGTCATTTTCCCTTTAGATACATTGCGGGACAGGTTCTTATCGATAACTGCTATACCCTTATTTACCAGATCCATATTTATATCATATTGAACGGTTTCCCAACCGGTCTGGGCAGATACCTGAGCAATACCGCCGCCCATCTGACCGGCTCCAATAACCATGACTTTTTTAATTTCCACCAAAATTCGCCTCCTTATCTTTTACTAGGAATTAGTGATTCTTTTATGGCTCAACTTTGATCAGCATAGCATCACCTTGAGCATGACCGGAACAGATGCCACAAACGCCATATCCGCCGCCGCGCTTTTTCAATTCATAGCCTAAGGTCATTAGAATGCGCGCACCACTGGCTCCGATGGGATGCCCGTAAGCGATAGCCGATCCGTTAACATTAACTTTGGCTATCATATCCTCTTTACTCATTTTCAGAATACCCAAACAGCTAACCAGAACTACGGCTGCAAAAGCCTCATTGGCCTCTACCAATTTCATGTCATCAGGGGTCAGACCGTTCTCATCCAAAACCTTCTTGATAGACAGACCTGGAACAGTAGCGATATCTTTGGTATACTGTGATACTTCTCCATAACCGACGATGGTAAATAGGGGTTTTAAGCCCAGTTCATCAGCCTTTTCGCGACTCATCAACATAACCGCTGTAGCACCATCGTTAACACCAGGAGCATTACCTGCAGTTACACTGCCAGGACCGCCGGTAACCGGACTCTTGTGGTTGAATACCGGAGGCAGTTTGGCCAGAGTTTCAATGGTGGTGCCGGGACGGGGCCCTTCGTCTTTAGCAAAAACTTCTTTGCCTCTCTTGATCTCCACCGGGAATATTTCATCATCTAAATTGCCGTTGTTCATGGCATCTACTGCCCGGGTCTGGGACAGGTAAGCCCACCAATCCATGTCTTCTCTGGTGATGCCAAACTCATCGGAAACTTCGGAACCATGTATGGCCATGTGGCGGTTGTAGAATGCATCCCACAATCCGTCATAAACCATTAAGTCAACCATCTTGCCATTGGGTAAACCCATACGGCTGCCAAATCTCTGGTCAGGCAGGGAAAAGGGACAGTTGCTCATGCTTTCCATGCCACCGGCGATAACGATTTCCGCCCGGCCTAATTGTATTAACTGCATGGCTAGATCCACAGTTTTGATTCCAGAAGAGCAGACCTTGTTAATAGTAATAGAAGGTACCGACTCAGGCAGTCCGGCCAGTATTGTTGCCTGGCGGCTGGGAACCTGTCCTGCCCCTGCAGGAACAACCTCACCCATATATACATAATCAATGTCAGCACCTTGAACTTTATCTTCTACCCGGCGCAGGACTTCCTTAATCGCCATAGCACCCAACTGCGGAGCATCATATTCTTTCAACTTGCCGCCAAACACTCCAAAAGGAGTCCTGGCTGCAGACACGCACACTACTTCCCGTAGGTTTTTATTAGGATTATCCAATTTCCGGCCCATACCCTCATAGTTGGCCTTTCTCTCTCCAAAGCCTGTCACAGGTACCGTTTTGGGATAATCGGCACGCTTGATCGCTGGTTTTTGAACATAATCCGACATTACTAAATCCTCCCCTTTTCTAAAAATCCACTTCTGGGTTAAAATGTCAGCACAACTCATGAAGTGCTACCAAGTATTTGTTTCTCTTCCACCCCCTCCAATAAAAGAACCCCACAGATTATAATGAAATAATCTTGTGGGGCTCAAAGGCTCTCATTGTTATTTATAATTAATACTAATTATCTTTCTCTCTATCTCTCTAGAACTGGTTTAACTGTCAGAGCGAACCTCCTCGAGGCAATAGATTGATTTTCAGTCTGCAATAAGTGATTGTTTACTCCACAGCGCGGGCATTTTATTTCCAGTTCCAGATTTCCCCGGTATTTTCCCAACAACTTATGGCATTTTCTGCACCTGAATTCCTTCATATCCCCCTCACTCCTTCTCTATATCCAGTATTCAGAAAACGACAGCCCCATCCAATAGATAATTAATGGATGGGGCTCAAAGGCTCTCTTATATGTGTATTTAATTTACATAACAGACTTTATTCTATTAACCCCTTTTTTCTATGATCTTATTTACTCCACTACCTTCCTTCAGCAAATTCCCCTCCTGCCAGTAGACCTGGTTATTATATCCGCAACGAGGGCATTTAATTTCGAGTCGTTTGCAGTCCTTGTATTTACCTAGTAAGCGATTACAGTTTTTGCACCTGAACTCTATCACTGTTTTTACACCCCTTCCAGTTTCAGTAATTTACCGGGATAACGGTAAGGGGTGAGATTAATATTACGCTATCCCTACCTCCAGTGCATTCACAAAAAATGTTATTGATTCTTTACAAATAGCTTGGCTTTATATATTATGAGTAGATTCTCAAGGATATGTCTGCTTAATTGTCATGCAAGAATCCTGCCAAGCTCCCGATACTAAAGTTGATGTGAATGTACTGGTGTTTGTGTCTATTTTCCGACTTGTTCCACCATTTACAACCGTTGCATAACCACAACAACACGTGTGCAATATTAGCATTATTTTATTTTTAATTGTTATATATTGGGTTTTTAGGTCTAGAATTGTAATCGCTTATGGATGAAACAACCCTAGATTGGGACCGGCTTTTTGTTGCAGAGGTTGTTGCAATTATGCAGCAAAAGTTGCTATTGCGCAACAAGTTTTTATAAATAACTCTTATCTTTAACATTTAGTCCATATTTAGCAGCTTTTCTGACAATGGTTGACGCATTTACCTTTAAGGCACCTGCCATCTGTCGGGTAGTTCTATAATCATTATAGGCTCTTTCCAAAAGTTGCTTTTCAGTGCTTTCAACCGCTTCTCGCAGTGGAATCATACCCCTTACTAAAACTTGAGAAGATTGGTCCAGATCATTAATGTCTGATCGGAAAGGCAAATCTCCCTTACTAATTACATCGTGGGGAGTAACTACTATCATTCTTTCAATAAGGTTTTCCAATTCCCTTACATTACCGGGCCAGTTGTAACTCATGAAAATATCTACCACTTCAGCAGCAACCCTCTTGTTCATATTATATTTACGGTTAAAGATCTGAACAAAGTGGGTTATCAAAGGAGGTATATCTTCTCTCCTATCTCTTAATGGCGGCACACTTAGAGGCACAACATTTAAACGATAGTATAAGTCCTCCCGAAACTGTTTGTTTCTCACCATTTCTGTTAGATTGCGATTGGTAGCAGCAATAATTCTGACATCTATCTCTTTAGGGGCTTCTCCTCCTACTCGGGTGATTTCTTTGCTCTGAATAGCCCGCAGTAATTTTACCTGTAAGTTGAGCTGTAATTCCCCAATTTCATCCAGGAATAAGGTTCCACCGTTAGCCAGTTCAAAAAACCCGGGCTTGCCTTCCTGCCTGGCACCCGAAAAAGCCCCATATTCATAACCAAATAATTCTGATTCCAATAAGTTTTCTGGAATTGCTCCGCAATTAACCCTTATAAAGGGCTCACCTTTTCTCCCACTGTAGCTGTGAATAGTCTCGGCGATCAGCTCTTTGCCAGTACCTGACTCACCTGTTATCAAGATGGTGGAATCCACCTGGGCAAGTCTGGTTACCACTTCCAATATATCGCGCATGGAAGCTGAATTAATAATCATGTTGCTGGACCCGATAAACTGCAGCTTTAAATTACGCAGCTGGCTTTCATAGTGCTGTGATAAACCTTCTGCCTTTTCCAGTCTTTGTCTTAACAAATTGAGCTCGGTTATGTCCCTTACATTGCATACCACCCGAAAGATTTTGCCATTCTTGTCATATACTGGACTGCCGGTAGCCAGTGTGATTTTGCCAGTTTTTGCTTCTTGAATAATAGTAACCGGTTTACGCTTCTTCAAAGCCAGGAAAGATACGGACTCGGATACTATACCTTCATTTTGAATGTCTTCCACATTTCTTCCCAGAAACTCGTCCAGGCTTATTCCCATTATCATTTCAAAGGCTTTATTAGCCCGCAATGTTTTTCCATCTCCATCGGTGATATACAGACCATCAAACGATGATTCGATTATGGCATCCAGTTCTTCATTTAATTCCTTAACATATTTTAACTCTTGGGAAATCTGTTCTAACTCGGAAATATCCTGAAGCACAGCCACAGCACCAATTATTTCTCCGTCTTTTTTAATCGGAGAACGATTGGATATAAAATTACGGTTATTTAAAGTAATCTTCTGTAGAGGTTGTTCCTCGCCGGTCCTGATGGTATCCGGCAGACCGCTGTTAGGTAAAATATCAAAAATAGGTTTGCCTCGAGCCTCTTCATTTTTTATCTCCAGTATTCTTTCCGCCGCCTTATTAAATACTTTTATCCGACCCTCACTATCAGTAGCGACAATCATGTTATGAGTAGAGTCTATTATGGCATCCAATTGACTGGCTAGAACCTGATAGGAATTATAAAAGACTCCGGCCAGATCGGTTCGAGTAATTAAGGCTATTACCTGCCCATCATCATCTACAACCGGCAGTCGGCCCATACCAGGAAAAATAACATCATCAATATCGGCCTCTGGATGCCCTACAATTAAGCCTTCCCGGGTCATAACTTCTCCCACCGGTGTTTGCAGATCCAGCTCTTGAGTTATAGCCCGATATATATGAGTTTTAGTAAAAAGACCTTGCAGTTTAAAATCGTCATCTAATACCGGCGCTCCGTCGATTTTGTTTTCACCAAAAATCTTTACCGCATCTTTTATGGATACATCCTGGGTTAACCATATTAATTCCCCTTTTATAAATTCTTTTATCTTCAATTATACCCCTCCAAACCCCCACTCAGTCTTACGCTAATTATAACACAGGCCCCTAATGCTTGACCTACAAACAAAACTTCACATTAATTGTTATTAATCCCCACTCTGCTATAATTCGACTCCAAGATGCGAAGACAAATCCCTTGGCCCAGCTCTTTATCCAGCAAGTATGACAGCCGGGATTTTCCCTATATCATCTCCCCACTGCATCTATGCTTGCAATTCCTGGACAATGGACCTGTCCGATCTTTCCTGCTTCTGAGCAAAAAAGCCCGGCTTTTAAACCAGGCCTTTTCTAATTATTCCATTACTTGCTTATAAATTTTAAGTCAGCAGGATCACCTTCACATTGTGGGACCAGGAACTATCCCTGGGTCCTAAATGATGCCTTGACTGCGCAAACGCTCAATTTCTTGAGCTTCATAACCTGCGGCCTGCAAGATCTGTTCATTATGTTCCCCCAGATGAGGGAAATCCAGCACTATTCTACCTGGGGTATCTGATAATTTAATGGGCACTCCGGTCAGGGCAATTTTCTTTTCTGACCCACTGGGATCAGGGATCTTTTCCACCATCTGCCGGGCGCAAACCTGAGGATGTTCACTCATTTCCTGTAAGTCCAGTACTGGGGTAAAACAAATGTCATTTTCTGCGAAAAATTCCACCCATTCATCCCTGTTTTTTAGTCTCAGCATATCAGCAACCTCATTTATGATCTGCTTCTGCTCAGCCTTTTTCCATTGACTAGCAACATAATGGGAAAGCCCTAGTTTGTTACAAAACTCTGCCCAGAATTTTCTTTCTACTGCTCCCAGGCTTACATATTTATGATCCAGAGTTTCATAAATGTTATAACATGCATATCCTCCACTTAAAACACCATCTGCAATCCCCGGTATTATTCCGTCTCCTGACCATTCTCCCATAGTATATGCCAAGAGGCTTATTGCTCCATCTAGCATAGCAACATCACACATCTGCCCCCGACCAGTTTTTTCCCGACTGGCCAAGGCCAACAATATGGCTATTACTGCATATAGTGTGCCCCCAGCTATATCCGCGATTTGAACTCCCGACATGGCTGGCACTCCTTGCCGGCTTCCCGTGGTTCCGGTTACCCCGGCCAGATTTAAGTAATTCAAATCATGCCCGGCCACCTTATACATAGGACCATCCTGACCATAACCAGTTATCGCACAAAAGATAATTCTATCATTAATGCCCTTTAAGACTTCATATCCAATCCCTAGATCATCCATAAATCCGGGTCGAAATTGGTCAACAACTACATCAAATTGAGGCACTAATTTTTTAAAAATCTCTTGCCCTTCCTTTTTCCTGATATCCAGTGTAATACTCTTTTTATTTCGATTAACGGTATAAAAGCGAGTACTCATTCCATTCACTGTTGGAGCCAGTTGTCTCCCCGGGTCACCTACCTCAGGTTGCTCTATTTTAACTACTTCTGCTCCGAAGTCAGCCAGCAGTTGGGTACAAAAAGGTCCAGGAAGGTAACGAGATAAGTCTAATATACGTATTCCTGTTAAGGGTAGGGTCATAATTCATTCACCTCTTTTATGTATATCCGTGGTACAACACAATCACTGTAAACGGTTTGGTTATACAAAATCATCTTATCTAAAAAATGTACCCCGGATTTTAATTAGCACCGGCCCTAAAAGCTTGCCCTAACTGGCTGGTGGTTGTGTTTAATACCTGTTCCAACATTGGGATATCTTCTTCTTTCAAGAATGGTTCACTCCCACTCTTAATATTTTCCAGGGTCTTTTCCACCGGTACCACCCTGAATTTTCTGTGACCGTTTTCATCATAATAAGAATGTGAATAGGTAGGAGTGTACTTAACTTCCACCAGACTAGTTACTCCGCTATCGATATTTTTGGAAAATTTCATTTCCAATATAATGCCGCTATTGCGTTCCAGCCCATTCTGATTACTGATAATATTACCCATGGAATATATGACTAGCTTATCTTGCTGATCGACTTTAATAATTTCCATGGGCTGTATAACATGGGGATGACTGCCTAGAATCACATCTGCACCTGCGTTCAGAAACTCATGAGCTTGTTCTACCTGTTCTGGATTAGGCTTAAGCATATATTCACTACCCCAATGCAGAATTAAAACCAGTATATCCACCTGAGGCCTGAGTTGATCAATATCGGATAATATTTGGTCTCTATCCAGTAAATTAAAGCAGTAATCCTTATCAACCGGTATCGGTATTCCGTTGGTACCATAGGAATAAGCCAGGTAACCCACTCTTACTCCTTTGATCTCTTTAATAAGATAGACTTTGCTCTCTTCTTCACTGGTATAGGTACCAATAGTGTCCAAACCTGAACTTCTTAAAACCTCAAGAGTACGCATAGCCCCCTGATAACCACGATCAAAAGTATGATTATTAGCAGTTGTGACTAGGTCAAAACCCGAATTACGAAAGGTTTTAGCCATAGCATCCGGACTATTGAACAATGGGTAACCGGTATAACCTGATTCTGGGCCAGCCATAGGCGCTTCGAAAGATATAGAACTATAGTCTCCCCGCTCAATGAGGTCTTGCACCTCAGCAAAGAAAAAATCGAAGTTGTAGGTGCCGTCTGCTTGTTGCCCTGACCAAATCTGAGTATTGTGCATCAGGCAGTCACCGACTGCAAGCAGAGAAATTTCACTGCTCAGCGGTTTGGTCACCACCGGAAGGTCCGAATTGTTTAATACTGGATCCTCCTCTTCAGGAGTCCAGCATCCAGCATTAGCAAAAATAACCAAGCACAACATTATAACGACGCCCATCCGTCCCATACCGCTAAAAGCAATTCTATTTCGAAACTTCATAAAACCCCACCTTACCCTGCTTTATAATATTGTCATTTTTATTATAGCAAAGTAATTATATGGGCAGTCCACATTTATCATTATATAGTTCAGTATTAATACCATTAATACTGCCAAACCACCCCCTTAAACTTAAATAACCCCTTCTAACCAGAAGGGGCTCCAGGCTCTCTTCAGCAACCAGTATCGGGAAATAATTTGGTTAAGGCTGGTACTATTATATTTTCACTGATCTTATAGTAGAATAATAATTTGGTAACTTATTTATTGTTTACCTAATTTTGTATTATAGTAATTATATATTATTGGAAGTGTAGTTACAATCACTTACAGACCCTAACCATACTTAATATGGGGTTAACATTTCACTAATGACGCTAATGAATATTTTTCTGGGACCAGATATTAAGGTTTATTAATCTCCCTTAATATGTCTGTATATTGGTCTTCATAATATTACCTTTATTCAACCTACAACCTAATCCAGGCTGAGTCTCCCCAGTTTGCCTTTCCGAAAATCCTGCAACAGCAATTTGCAGGTTTTGGCGGTATCGGGACGTCCTTGTTTAAGCAAATGTCCCCTTAATATAGATATATCATCCAACAGTTCCTCATTAGGCTTGTTAATGTCTTTCAGCTTAAGCTTGCCGGTTAATATATCGGGGCTCTTCTGTTTCAAAATCTCCAGCAAAAAGAGCGCAACTTCATATTCTTGGTAGGCATTTTCCCCTACGATGTTCAAAAGGGCAAGTTTCTTGCCTTGAGTCTCATTTTGAATTTTAGGCCACATCAGTCCGGGGGTATCCATCAATTCGATGTCATCACGTATCCGAATCCATTGCTGGCCCCTGGTCACACCTGGTTTAGCCCCGGTTTGGGCTGCTTTTTTACCTACCAGACAGTTTAGAAACGTCGATTTTCCAGCATTAGGAACCCCGGCCACCATAACCCTCACAGCACGGACCCGTCTGCCTTTAGCCCGCATTTTCTCAGCCTGTTCACGAAAGGTATCGCTGATCAACTGAAGTACCTCTTTGCTTCCTTTACTATTTATCGAATTTATAGTCGCAACTGGAATTCCTTCCTGGGTAAATTGGGAAACGTATTTTTGAGTCTGATTGGGGTCAGCCAGATCCACTTTGCTAAGTATCATTATGATGCTCTTTTTGCTGGCCATTCTTTCCAGGTCAATATTTCTACAGGATAAAGGAGCTCTAGCATCCAGCAGTATTAATACCATATCTACCATTTTCAGATTTTTTTCTATTTCCCGCCTGGCTTTGACCATATGCCCGGGATACCAGTTAATACTCACAATATAAACCTCCTGCTTATTGCAAGACAGCCAATAATTGGCATCTCTCCTGCTCTTCTACCGGCAGCAAATCAATCTCGGTACTCAAATACCTAAATTACCATTAAGAAACCAGTGCTCCCGAGGATCGTTCCCTCAGAGTATCTAGTTTGCTCCAGTAATGCAAGTAGAAGAAATGATCCCCTGGTTGGCTTAATAAAAAAAGAATACCTGATCGGTATTCTTTTTATGCCGTCTTCTTAGTATCTGCCTTTTTCTTTAACTCTGGCTTTTTTACCCATGAGTTTTCTTAAGTAATATAACCTGGCCCGACGCACTTTGCCTCGCCTGGTCACTTCGATTTTATCAACTCTGGGTGAGTGTATAGGAAAGGTCCTCTCTACAGCTACACCGTAAGATATCCTGCGAACGGTAAAGGTCCGGGATAGGCCTCCACCTCTGATTTTAATCACCGTTCCCTCGAAAAGCTGTATTCTTTCCCGCGTGCCCTCAACTACCTTAACATGTACCTTGACGGTATCTCCAGGGCCGAAGCGGGGAATATCCTTTTTATAATATTCTTCTTCAATAGATCTAATGATATCTTGCATTCCTTCAACCTCCTTCCAACAGGTGTTCGTACATTGATGTTAATGCAGCGGACCACCTTTTTTACACAGAACAAGGGTATTATATCACAGTGGCCTAGTATTCTCAAGAAAAACTAGCCCTGAAACCAGAATTCACCTAACAAACGATCCAATATGATTGAAACTGCACTTCTTACTGATAAGTGGTTGTAATCACTGCCGGGCTGAACCGGTTCCAATATGTAATCACATTTTTCCATAAACTCCCGGCTTATCCCCCAGCCGGTACCAAATAATATAAGCAAAACCTGTTCCTCATTGAAAATGAGCTCTTTCATCTGCTGATAAGAAATACTATGGGGATAAATTCGGGCATCAGTAGCTGCGGTTAAGGGCTTGCGGCCAGTTTCACTTTCGATCTCCTTTATAACCTGATCCAGATCAGCGGCGGTCTTTAATATGCTAAAAGCCTCCTGCCGGTCCGGGTTGTACTGTGCGCCATATCCCTGCCGCCAATAAGCCAGAATCTCGTTCAAAAGATTATGCTGGCTCTCAGATGGATGAACTACAAAAAATCCTTCAACCTGGTATGTTCGAGCCGCCCTGGATATGTCATGCAGATCCAGATTAGTAATGGAGGTGGTTATGGTATCCATTCTCTTGTTATACATCGGGTAATGAAGGAGTGCTATATATACCCTGGATTTCCTCACTTGTTTGATTCTCCCTGTCGAATAATATTTCAGATAATAATTGTTTTTCTTCCTCATCAAACTGATGTTTCAGCAGTAATTCAGGACGTTTCAATAATGTGCAGAGCAGACTTTGCTTTTTTCTGAACTTGCGAATGTTTTCGTGATGCCCCGAAAGCAAGATCGGTGGCACCTCATTATCTGCATACACTGCAGGTCGAGTGTAATGAGGATATTCCAGTAATGAAGCGGAAAAGGACTCCTCTTCCAGA
Organism: uncultured Syntrophomonas sp.; assembly: GCA_964640845.1. GTDB lineage: Bacteria > Bacillota > Syntrophomonadia > Syntrophomonadales > Syntrophomonadaceae > JAAYJK01. The sequence goes on along the minus strand of CAZXIR010000033.1, from coordinate 5,135 downwards.
GATTTTTCATCTCCCAAGACTCCAGGAATCAAACGCACCACGGCATCTATCAGAACCATAGCCGGAATTTCCCCTCCAGTGAGGATATAATCCCCGATAGATATTTCCTCATCAATTAGATCTGCGGCCCTCTCATCTATTCCTTCATAATGCCCGCACAGGATAATCAGATGGGTTTTATTGGCCAGTTCTTCTGCTTTCTTCTGCTCCAATACTTTTCCCTGTGGTGACATGTAAATTACCCACGACTCTTCCGTACGGTGATGCTTTATGGCAAGACCAACTACATCAGCTTTCATGACCATCCCTGGTCCTCCGCCGTAAGGATAATCATCAACCTGCTTATGTTTATCGGTAGCGAAATCTCTTATGTTAGAGATATTTATTTCGGCCAGAGATTTTTCCCGCGCCCTTTTTATAATACTTTCCTCAAAGGTTGAAGAAAATACCTGCGGAAAAAGGCTTAAAATATCGATTCTCATCTGTCCTCCTGGATATTTTCATTTCTGGTCATTACTTATTGTCAATAAGCCCAGGCAAAAGCTTTACCTGCATGCGGTTGCTTTCCAGGTCCACATCCAGGATTACGTCCTTAATGGCCGGTATTAATATTTCGCCATACTCTTCTGACTGTATTACATAAACATCATTAGCTCCAGTCTCAAGTATATCTTTTAATTCTCCAAGTTGGCCCAATTCCAGATCTTGAACCTGCATGCCCTGGAGTTGAAAGTGATAATAATGACCTTCAGGCAACGGATACAATTGATCCTCAGTAATTTTTACCAAAGCACCATGATACTTACGGGCCGAATCCAAATCATTAATATTGTCAAATTTGATCAATAATTGTTGCCTGTACTTCTGACAGTTTTCAATGGCAAATTCCTCTTTGGTTCCACCGGTGTCCAGGACAACCCTTTTCAGTTCCTTAAATCTATCCGGGAAATCGGTGAGCGGGGTTACCTTAATTAACCCTTTATAACCATGGGTTCCTGCTATTTGCCCCACACTGATAAGCTCTTTTTCCTGCACCTGTATCACCTCTTGCAAACCATTTAATAATTTGAATCTTAGTTAACACTCCACCTTCGATAAGAATAAGGGCTATATTATAGCCCTTATTTTTATCGAAAAACTGTCATGCCGATGACGGAAGCTAAAATCAAGGCATGATAAAAGCCGCGATTAAGGCGTACCTGAGTACATTAAGGAGCGGACTTTTTCAAACAACTCAGAAATCTGTTTCTCTACTATTAGGCTTACGAACCCTCATACTGTGATCCTCTAGGCTGTTGTCATCGGCCTAAAGGGCTATATTATAGCCCTTTTAACGCAAAATCTCCACTACGACTCTTTTACCTTCTTTGGCTGCCGTTGCCTTGGTAAGGGAACGAATGGATTTGGCTATTTTTCCCTGTTTGCCAATTACCTTCCCCATATCATCAGGCGCAACTCGGAGCTCAATAATAATAGACCTTTCTCCTTCAATCTCTGTGACCTGGACTGCATCCGGGTTATCCACAAGAGATTTGGCAATATATTCCACAAGATTTTTCACTTATGTTTCACCCCCTGCCTGAGTTAAAATTATTTACGGCTTTCAGCGAATTTAGCCATGATACCCTGTTTTTTGAAAAGTGATTTAACGGTATCAGACGCTTGTGCTCCGGTTGCCAGCCATTTCAAAGCCTTTTCTTCGTCAATTTTCACCGTGGCAGGATTGGTGGTAGGATCATAATATCCTAATTCCTCAATAAATCTACCATCACGGGGAGATCTAGAATCTGCTACAACGACTCTATAAAAAGGTCTCTTTTTAGCACCCATTCTTTTTAATCTTATTTTTGTTGCCACTCCATTCACCTCCTCTACATTATTTAATTATTTCATGGAAGTAATCCGGCCTTAATACCCTTTTAAATCCGTTTACTGCCTATCAAATAACTGATCTTAATTGAAGGGAAAATTCATGGGAGGAAAGCCTCCTTTTTTCCCTTTTTTACTCATATCCGCTATTTGTTTCATCATCTTGCGGGACTCTTCAAACTGCTTTAACAAGCGATTGACATCTTGTACCCGGGTTCCACTTCCTCTGGCAATGCGCTTTTTTCTACTTCCATTTATAATGGAGGGATTTCGCTTTTCATCTTTGGTCATGGATTGTATGATAGCTTCAATATGAGCAATTTCTTTATCATCAAAACTGGTCGGCATCCCCTTGAGTTTTTTTCCCATCCCGGGTATCATACCCAGCAGTTCGTCTAGAGGACCCATTGATTTGACTTGCTGCATCTGATCAAAAAAATCTTCTAGGGTAAATTCCTGTTCCCTGATTTTACGTTCCATTTCACGGGCTTTAACCTGGTCTATATTGGCCTGGGCCTTTTCTACCAGGCTTAATACATCGCCCATCCCAAGTATTCTGGATGCCATGCGATCCGGATAAAATGGTTCCAGGGCATCTAATTTCTCGCCCATACCTACCAACTTGATGGCACAACCGGTTACCGCTTTAACTGATAGAGCGGCCCCACCCCTGCTATCGCCATCCAGTTTGGTTAAAATAACCCCTGATATCCCTAATTGGGAATTAAAATGGTCAGACACATTAACCGCATCCTGGCCGGTCATGGCATCTACCACCAAAAGTATCTCATCCGGTTTGATGGCCTCTTTTATTTGAACTAATTCATCCATCATTTCACTGTCTATATGCAGCCTACCGGCGGTATCCAGTATTACCGTGTCGCAACCGCGATTTTTAGCATATTCAATAGAAGCCCTAGCAATATCCAGAGGCTTGTTTTGCCCCATGGCAAAGACCGGGATACCGGTTTGTTCCCCCAAAACCTGCAGTTGCTTAATAGCAGCCGGCCGGTAAATATCACAAGCCGCCAAGAGCGGTTTTCGTCCCTGTTTTACTAAAACCTTGCCTAATTTAGCCACGGTAGTGGTTTTTCCAGCTCCCTGCAACCCCACTGCCATAAATATCGTAGGCGGCCGGGGGTTAAAGGTCAGTTTGCTTTCCGACCCACCCATCAAGACCGTCATTTCATCATGAACAATTTTAATAATCTGCTGCCCGGGAGTCAAACTATGCAGTACTTCAACTCCGACGGCTCTATCTTTAACCCGTTTGATAAAATCTTTTACTACCTTAAAGTTTACATCTGCCTCCAAAAGCGCCAGACGAACTTCTCGCATAGCAAGATTTACATCTTCTTCACTGATCTTTCCTTTACCACGCAGCTTCTTAAAAACATCCTGCAATCTTTGTGATAGCCCTTCAAAAGCCACAGTAACTCTCCTTTTTATCTCAGATCAATTCATCAATTGCTCTTAATATGGTCAAAACATCATCTATCTTTTTTGCGTCAATTGCATTCACATCGTTCAACAATATAAACGCCTTTTCCAAATGCTCCCTGGTATGGGAAAAACGTTCCAGCAGACAGAGACGCTGTTCATAATCCAAAAGTGCCAGTTCGGCTCTCCTTAACAGGTCATAAACACCCTGTCTGGATATAGCCATACTATCGGCAATTTCAGACAACGACCAGTCATTTTCATAATAAAGATTCAGGGCATCCTGCTGCTTCTGAGTAAGCAGTGGCCCATAAAAATCTTTAAGCATTATTATCTTCTCAGTCTTTTCAATCATTATCAGCTTCTCCGTGTGTAAAGTAAAAATACTTTACTTGTAAATTTTACTCATATTAAATCCCGGTGTCAAGGATTCATTGAATTAATTACTTCACAAAATGTTGACTAAGTTGAATTATCCTTTACCATACTGCAAATAATGATAAAATAACAGTAGAAGGATTATCCAAATATATAACAATGTAAAAAGGAGCAAGAATATGAAAGAAAAAATTGCCCTGTTAACAGATAGTATGTGCGATCTACCCAATGATATTGTCCAAAATTTTAAGGTCAAAGTGTTGCCAGCCAAGGTGATATATCCTGATCGTGAATATTCAGACCGGATTGATATTCAGCCGGAAGAGGTGTATAGCCGTATGCCGGAAGAAATACCTACTACCTCTTTTCCCTCCCTGGAGGAAGTAAGACAAGCCCTGGAGGAGATAAGAAGTGAGGGATTTACCCATGTCCTGGCAGTTCACATATCCAGCGGTCTCTCAGGCACTTTCAATGCGGTTGAGTTTATATGCCGCGATGTTCATGATTTAACCATAAAGGTTATTGACTCCAAGACCCTTTCCATGGGAACCGGCTGGATGGTACTGGATGCCGCCCGCAGTATAAAAAATGGACTTAGCTTTGAAAAGGTAATCGAGAGGGTACATAAAGTGCAGGAAAGCGCCCAGGTATTCTACATCCTGGAAACCCTGGAATACCTGCGCCGGGGTGGACGTATCGGTAAGGTTGCTGCGGTGTTGGGAGAATTTTTACATTTAAAGCCGGTCATATCCGTAGGAGAAGACGGAAAATATTTTACCTACTGCAAAGCCAAAGGCAGAAAGAAGTCTATCGAGAAACTGGTGCATTTGGTAGAAGAGGCTACCCGCCAAAAAGAAATAAATCTGGCCGTAGTTCACGGTGGAGCACAAGAGGAATGTCAAAAATTAGTGGAACGGCTACGCAAACTACCTAATATCAAGGAATTTATGAGTTCGGATATAAGTCCGGTCTTGGGAGTACATACCGGTCCGGGTTTGCTGGGGATATGTTTTCATGAAGTGTAATTAAAACTACCAGGTTTATTAAGCCAAGTGTCCCCACCTGCAGATGTGAAAATCAATGAACAGTAAGCGCTCAGGACCACCCCGTTCCGGGGCAACTGAGGTGCTTTCATTTATACGCCACTATTAATGACGCATTTCGAGCTCGCTTGGCTCGGAATATTTAAGGAGGCTGCCATGAAGCGTACTTGAGTACGTTGATTGAGCAGCCTTTTTGCAGTGCAAAGATTGTTTTCGTTATTCTTGGCGTCAGCCGCTTGCATTAGATCCAAAAATAGCTTTAAGTATAAACCGCAGTCTTAACAGTTAACACTTATTGAATAATCTAATTCTGATTCCCCTGCGAGAACCCCAGCACAACTGGTTTGGACGCATAAATATGTAGGAGCCGTTTGATGCAGCATGTGGCAACACCCTGCGAAGCCG
>CAZXIR010000032.1:0-18246 GCA_964640845.1 uncultured Syntrophomonas sp. | reverse complement strand
TTTTTGTTTTTTCTATACTTTGCAAACAAGGGGACGGTTCTTTTGTTTGCTAGCTAACAAATTACTAGCATACTAGCAAACAAAAGAACCGTCCCCTTGTTTGCTGTTGAACCGTATCTGGAAGGTGGTGCCCTCGGAAGAGGTTTTCACATCTATGATTGCTTTATGTCTATCAGCAATACTGTAACATATCGCTAATCCTAAACCGGTTCCATCAGCTTTGGTAGTAAGGAAAGGGGTTCCTATCCTGCTCATTATTTCCGGATCAATTCCAACCCCCTGATCCGTTAACTGTAATATTACTTCCTCATCCTCGATAAATGTTCTAATAGTTAGGACTTTGTTTACTGGCATGGCTTCCAGTCCATTGCGAACCAAATTAAGTATTAGTTGTCGTATTTCTCTTTCATCGAGAGGCAGATTCGGAACGACTTGCAGCTCCTTTTTTACATATTTATCCTGAACCATAGCCTCGGCATGGATTATAGGATACAGGTTTTCTATTATACGATTAAGGTTATCCTCTTTTAACTCTACTGGTTTATTTCGGGCTAGTGACAAAAACTCGGTGATGATGGAGTTAGCCCTATCCAGTTCTTCAATCATAAGCTGAAAATAAGAATGGTCTTGAGCATATATACTCTTTTCTCCCAACATCTGCAGAAAACCCCGCACTGCGGTCATGGGATTCCTTATCTCATGCCCAATACCGGCGGCTATTTCTCCGACCAGGTTTAATCTGTCCAGGGAAGCCATTTTCTGTTCCATTTTTTTCAGATCAGTCACATCAACTATAGTACTAATCATATACTGTTCATTATGAAAAGTAAGCAACTCAGATGACATTAAGCCAAAACGCTCTTCTCCTAAACAAGTACTCATTTTAAATTCCATATTAGAAACCGACTGGTTTTTTAATAACCTCTGTTTCAACTCCTCACGATCTTCTGGATTAGTCCAGAATTGGATTTCAAGTGATCTTTTACCGATGAGCTCTTCACGACTGTAACCGAGAGCGGAACACAGATTGTCATTAACATCAAACAGCCGGCCATCTTCCACTGCACTTATGACCATTAAACTGGGTCCGGAGTTAAAGGCTTTGGAGAACTTCTCCTCAGACAGACGAAGTGCTTCCTCGGCCTGTTTGCGACTGGTATTATCCCTGATACATTCAATAGCTCCTACTTTATTACCCTGGGTATCAAATAAAGGTGCAGCGGTAACGGATAGATATGCACCTGATTCCCCAATTAAAGGACAGAAGTTCTCTCCAAATAGTATTTCTCCGTTTCTTTCTATCTCATAATAGTCCTTTTCCCATTCTTGCTCGGGTTTTAGGACCAGATCAACGATTATCGGCCTTCTATCTCCATAGAAAGGTAGGGCATATTCATAATTTCCTTTACCTATGATATCTTCAGCTTTAACTCCGGTTAACTCTTCAGCAGCTTTGTTCCAGGCTATCACCGTCCCAGCACAATCAATAACCAGAGTGGTATCCGGCAGGAAGTTTATTATATCGGTAATACGTCTGCTGGTCTCCCGCAATGCTGCTTCGGTTTGAATTCTATCAGTTATGTCCTTGACTATCCATACTATATGTTGAACTCCTCCGATCTCCAGCAATTCCCCGGCAAAAAGACCTGTACGAATCTCACCCAGTCTGGTTCTAAAATTTATCTCCATATTATTAAATGATCCTTTTTCATTCACTACTTGGATCGCATTTTCCCGGTTTTCAACTTTTTCCCAGAACCCAATCTCAATTGATGAACGGCCAATGATCTCATGGCGTTGGTAGCCTATAGCATTTAGGAAACTGTCATTTACTTCGATGAATATACCTTTGTCATAGGTGGTGATAGCCACCAGATCCGGACAAGAACGAAAAGCCTTGGAGAATTTTTCTTCCGATAAACGCAGGGCTTCTTCAGTCTGTTTCCGATGATGGATGTTACGAATATAAACTAGAATGGTATCTGCAGATGGAAAGGCTTGAAGTTCATACCACTGCTGAGATTGTTTCCCGAAAAACTCCAAGCTTAGTGGCACTCCATCATTGAACGACCGGTAACATTCTTCAAATGGTAGTATCCATAAATTTCGAGGATGGATATTCAGGGCATTGGTGTTTACTATTTCCTCCAATGGCCGTTGAATCAGCCTTTCAGCTGATTTATTCATATACAAAATGTTCCATTCTTTGTCTAATAAGAAGAATGCATCGATAAAACTGTCTAAAGCTCCGAAAATCAAATCTTTCCATTGGCTCAATCCATTTTTTACACTGGCGAGATTTGGTTCCAACTCGGATATTTTCATCTTCAGTATATTATTCTCCTTTGATCTTTGATGCAGTTCGGTATTTTCCTTTATCAACTCTTCTTTAGACATACGTGTGTATCTGCACATATCATCCATCTATATGTTCTCTCCTCATCTTCACTGGTCTATCACAGTTATTTCATGTGTCAGCATTATAGGTGAATAAAAAACTTCTCTCCATATACGCCTAAAAATCTTAAATTTACCTATCAAAAATGCTAATTGAATCTGGGCCAGCACCATAGTGGTTATGGGCTTTTACCATAGAACATATAGAATCTCATGTAATGAAAAAGTAATTAAACTCTCCATTATGTATTTTATATTTTACCATTTCTTGTGATTATATTGTATTATTTTGAAAAATTTCCACAATTATGGTAGATAATTTTCGTTGGATAGTCAACTTCAGTCTTCAAATTTTCAGATTTTAAGCTCAGATGATCAATGATGGTGGGATCTCACTCCTGTTTTTGAGATAGATTTACACACCAAAAAGAACCGCCCTACTTATAACAGCAGGGCGGTAATGGTCTTCATATATTATAATAGCAATAATCGTATTGCTTTTAGGTTTTGCAAACATTACCGGCGAGAAATTTAATCTGATATAATGAAGCCAAATGCCAAGATAAGTTTACGGCCTGGCCGCTTCTTCGTTTTCCCATTGCATTACCTGGGCATCTCCCCAAAGGTTTTCCAGGTTATAGTATTCCCGTTCTTCCTGTCGAAAAACATGTAGCATTATAGAACCATAGTCAAGTACCACCCATTTACCTTCTCCATGCCCGGCTCGCCGCAAAGGCACTGCCCCAACTTCTTCCAATACTTCTTCAACATGTTCTACTATACTTCTTACCTGAACAATACTCCTGCCGCTGGCAATCACAAAATAATCAACCAATACTGTGAGATCGTGTACATTTAGCACGGTTACATCTATAGCCCTTTCATCCTCACAGGCTCCGGCTATTAATTTTACCATATCGTCAATCTTTTCCAATCAAAGTCCTCCTACTTCTTTTATTAGTATTTTACTACTTATAATTTAGTTTTTTAATACAATGTTCTACCCAAATGGGATCTACCTTAAGCAGGTGCTATTAGTCTACCATACCCTACTGTGCCACACATAGCCAGAAATACTCCCGGGGTATTTTCAGCAGCTACCTGCTCGGTATAGGCCAGATAACGATCAAAATGATCCTTACCTCCCTCCTGCACTACTGCCATCTCAGTTCCAGATTGCCCCGAGGACCAGGCAGACCTGAATTTTCCAGCAGGTATTCTTCCCAATCCCTCATTTGGCTTAGTTTGTCACAGTACATCTGTATTTTACTCACGAGTTTTCACCTCATGTAAAAAACAATTTCTCACTACTACCGTATACGGGTGCAAAATTTTGCCCTCATCCAAACAATGTCTGATACTGCTTTCCAGACCTAACAACATAGCCTGATCCAAATCTTTATAAGCCAGTTCTCTAAGCCCGTCAACTCCTGGATAGCTCCGACCCGGTTCAATCATATCCGCTAGAAATACTACTTTATCCAAGTTACTCATACCTACGGCTCCCAGGGTATGATGACTGATGGCACTTAGTATACTGGCATCTCTTATTCCCAGTTCTTTGTTGAGCAGGAAAGCCCCTACCGGGCCATGCAGCAGGTCAGGAATATCTCTTTCAATCCCATTTTTAATCAAGTCATTTTCTTCAGCAATACCCAATAGTTCATCCTCAGGCAAATCCCGGGCATAATCATGTAGAACTCCAGCCAGTTTTGCACGAAACTCATCCAATCCGTATCTGTGTGCCATTTTGACCGCTGTATTGGCCACCTGTACAGAATGCTGATACCTTTTATTAGTAAGCTTTGCTTTAATCAGCTCCAGAGCTCTACTAGCCTCCATTACACTGGCATCCATAATAATTATCCTTCCAGGTAAAGATGATTTTCAAGAACAAACCTTTCCACATCCTCAGGCAGCATATATCTAATCGGTTTGCCACGCGATACCCGTTTTCTTATGTCACTGGAGGATATGTCCAAGCCCGGTATTGGTATAAATTCGGCCTGCCGCCAGAACGCTGGGGGTAGTCGATCCCTCAACTTGTCTTCATCGTTAATATTATAACCGGGACGGGTTACTACAATAAATCGACACATTTTTGCCAAACGCTCTATATCTTTCCAGGTATCCAATATAAATAAGGAATCCAGTCCCATGATAAAGAATATACTTGAACCTGGATAGGCCTCCCGATAATACTCAATGGTATCAACTGTATAGGATACCCCTGCTCTTTTAAGTTCCAGGTCCGATACCTCAAAGGCGGGATTATTTCGCACCGCAATTTCGACCATGGTATAGCGTAAGTTTTCGTCCAACACCCCTGTGACATCTTTATGCGGTGGAATTCGGGCAGGAATGAAAATAACCCGGTCCAAGCCAAACTCCATCCGAGCACATTCGGCAGCGATAAGATGCCCGTAGTGCACGGGATTAAAAGTTCCTCCCATTATACCTAGGGATTTAACCATCATGCAACATTTCTTTCTTTATATAATCATATCCTAAGTATCCAAGCTAAATAATAACCGGAAGATAAGTAAAATGCAAATATTGATGGTGCTGTATCCCCCACCTTATCTGACTTTTAAATCACTGATCCTTTTTCTCTCTGGTCTTTTGTCGAAACTATAATATAATAGAGTTATTGGCTATAAAGAAGGTATTTTAACTATGAACAAAAATATCGAATTAGTGTTCCATAATAAAGGTTTACGCAGCTATATTGAAGTAGACTTGTGTATGGATTGTCCAAGACAGGATGGCAAGGGTTGCTGTGGCAATTATTCACCGGTATTTTATCCAAGTGATTTCGCCTATTTACTTAGTAATTATCCTCAAGTAGTCGATTATATCATGGCTATAAAGGATGTTACTATTCTAGATGCTTCCTTGACTGTTAATAATTCCATTGACGGTGACAGTTATAAATGCCACTTTCACAGTAGTGAAAAAGGATGTCTTTTGGAGCAGATACAGCGGGAATCGATCTGCCGCCATTTTGTTTGTCCTGGTATTGGCTGGGAAGAGGAGGAGAGCATGAAACACTGGAAGGCTTTTTTCCAACAGTTAGCTGACTATGAAATTGACCTTAACAATAAAATTGCAGCAGCTTTAAGGAGCCAGGGCCTTACTCTCAGAAATGAAGATCAAAGAGAGCGTTTTTTCTCTGAACTTTTAAACAACTTCGAAAAAGAAACCCGGCATCTTCCAGATTTTTTGTCTTTATGCAAACCAGTGGAAATTTTCAACATCAAACGAAAGATATATTTCCAACAAGAATGGTCGTTATAACCTGATAATATGATAATATATTATCAGTGAGTCAGAGGGACGGTTCCTTTGACTCATTTGTGAGTGACCTATATCGCTGAAAATCTTTATAAACAAGATCAAAAATAATGAGTCAAGGAACCGTCCCCTGACTCACTTGCATTGCTAGGGAGGTAATATCGTATGGATTGGAGCTCAAAACAAAGAACGTTAGACAATGTATTGGAGGCAATTGGGTGTACTCCCCTGATCCGATTGAACAGAATATCTGAAGATATCAGTGCCGATATATGTGTTAAACTGGAATACACTAATCCCAGCGGAAGTCTAAAAGACCGGGTAGTATATTGCATTGTGGAACAAGCTGAAAAAAGGGGCGATTTAAAGCCGGGTATGATACTCCTGGAAGGTACTACCGGTAATACTGGAATTGCCACCGCTATGGTTGGTGCTGCCAAGGGCTACCAGGTTATTATAGTAATGCCTGAGGGTATGAGCGAAGAACGCAAAAAGACCATAAGGGCTTATGGTGCCGAATTGGTACTCACCCCAGGGGCCGAGACCGATGTAGATCTGGTTTTGGAAGAAGTAGAAAAGATAAAACAGCACCATGGCGACAAAGTCTTTGAGGTTGGTCAATTTTTGCGTTCGGACAATGTGCTGTCCCATTTTGATAATACCGGTCCGGAGATATGGGAGCAGACTGAAGGAAAGGTAGATGTATTTATCATGTGCCAGGGTACTGGTGGTACAATTACCGGAACCGCCAAGTATTTAAAAGCAAAGAATCCTGATATCAAAGTTTATATTTCTGAACCACTGGAATCTCCTATGCTTTCCAGAGGAACTATCGGTCAGCATAAAGTCCAGGGAATTGCCGATGGTATACTGCCGGCTATTCTGGATTTGGAGTATGTAGACGGGATCGTCTTGGTCAGTTCTGATGATTCCATTGCTGTAGCCAGAGAGTTGGCATCAAAAGAGGGTATTTTTTGCGGGATATCATCAGGTTGTAATGTGGGAGCGGCCAAAAAGGTAGCTCATAAGCATCCAGATAAAAAATGTATCGTTACCATGATTAATGATAACGGTCTTCGTTACCTGTCCACCGTACTATGTGAAAGTGAAGATAATCGTACTATGCTGGATAGGGAATACAAGTTGAGCCAGGTGGACCTGGATAAGCTAGCCCAATATTCATTCGAAATAATAGACTAAGGGAAGCAATGACCAGGGGGGCTGACCAAGGGAACGGTTCTTCTGGTTCGTTCATTTGTTTAGGGACAGGAGCCACGGGGACAGAGCCACGGGGACAGGTTCCTTGGCCCATTCTGGGCCAAGGAACCTGTCCCCGTGGCTCTTGTCCCCGTGGCTCTTGTTGTTTTGGACGAACCAGAAGAACCGGCTCCCTGGTCACTTAGCGGATCTGGCCGTCGCCATAGATAATGAATTTGGTGGTGGTTAACTCGGTCAATCCCATGGGGCCACGGGCGTGCAACTTTTGGGTGCTGATCCCCATTTCGGCTCCGAAACCGAACACATTTCCATCTGTAAAACGGGTGGAGGCATTGGCATAAACTGCTGCTGCATCAACTGCCGCCATAAACCTGCGCACATTGCTGTAGCTCTCACTCACAATCGCTTCACTATGGCCGGTGCCATGCAGGTTAATATGGTCTATGGCTTCTTCCAATTCATCTACAACCTTGACTGCCAGTACCAGGTCCAGGTATTCTTCATCCCAATCCTCTGCTACCGCCTCTTTAATATCCTTAACAATTTGAATAGTCCTAGGACAGCCTCTTATCTCAACTCCTGCTTTCTCCAAATCTTCCAGCATCAAGGGCAGGAAATCAAGTGCAATGTCGCTGTGTACTAAAAGGGTTTCTGCGGCATTACATACCGAAGGCCGCTGTACTTTGGCATTAAATACTATCCGGCGAGCCTTTTCCAGATCAGCAAACCGGTCCACATACACATGGCAATTACCCATACCAGTCATAATATAGGGAACCCGGGCATTCTCTATAACCGCAGTTTTTAAGCCTTTCCCGCCTCTGGGAATCAGTACATCCAGATAATCACTCATTTTCATCATAAAGATAGCTGCTTCTTTGTCTTCACTGTCCACCAGCTGTATAGCACCTTCAGGTAGTCCGCATTTTACCGCAGCATCCGATATGACTTGGGCAATAACCCGGTTGGAATTCAGGGCCTCTTCACCACCCCGAAGAATTATAGCATTTCCAGTTTTTAAACATAATCCAGCCGCATCAGCGGTTACATTAGGACGCGATTCATAAATGATACCTATTACTCCCATAGGGGTTCGTATTCTGCCTACTTCAATTCCGCTAGGCCTTTTGGTCATCCCCAAGACCTCTCCTATTGGATCGGGCAGGGCAGCTATTTCTCTTAACCCTTGGGCCATATCCTTAATCCTCTGTTCATCCAACATAAGTCTTTCCAAGAGGGCGGCAGTCAAACCCATCCTTTGCCCATTTTCCAGATCCAACTGGTTGGCCGCTACCAGCTCAGGGCTGTTCTTAACCAGAGCGTCAGCCATCTCCATTAAGGCCTGATCCTTTAATGAAGTTGGGGTAGTAGCAAGTATCCGGGCTGCCTGTCGGGCTCTTTTTCCCTGTTCAATCAACATGTTTTGTAATTTGACATCCACTGCTCATCACTCCTTAACCTAATTTTGGGACAAGGGGACAGGTTCCCCGTCCCACTTATAGCAAATGGAAAGGTGGGACGGGGAACCTGTCCCCTTGTCCCTACTCTACCCACAGGTTGTTTCTATGTATGATCTCATCGTAGTCTTTTTCCCCAAGTATATCTTTAATCTGGGACGACTTTTTGCCTTTGATGTGACAAATATCTGTCGAGCTATAATTTGTTATCCCACGGGCTATTTCATTGGCTCCGCTATCAATTACCGCTATTACTGCTCCCCGTTCAAACTCTCCCTCTACCTCAACTACTCCGGAAGGCAGCAGACTTTTTCCTTTTTTCATCAGCGCATTGCTGGCTCCTGAATCTATGAGGATCTTACCCTGTACCAGCCGCCCGAAGGCTATCCATCTATCCCGGGCATGCATTTTCTTCTCTCGGGGAACGAAAAACGTTCCTAATTCCTCTCCCGCTACTATCCGCCGAATTACATTTCTTTCGTCACTGTTGGCTATTACCATGGCTGCACCTGAAGCCATGCACATGCGGGCTGCTTTCAGCTTGGTGAACATGCCGCCACTGGCAAAACTACTGCCGCGATTGGTTGAGTTCTCTTCCATTTCCGGGGTGATTTCTTCTACTTGGCTTATAAGTACCGCTTCTTCATTTTCTCGAGGATCAGAGCTGTACAGTCCATCAACATCAGACAGTATTATTAGCAGGTCGGCATCTACCAGCCCAGCCACCATAGCCGAGAGGGTATCATTGTCACCAAATTTAATCTCTTCAACTCCTACAGTATCGTTTTCATTAATGACCGGGATAACATTCATATTTAGCATAGCCAAAAGGGCATTGGTAGCATTCAAGTAGCGAATCCGCTCATCCATATCACCTCTGCTCAACAGTACTTGAGCCACGGTTTTGCTGTATTCGGAAAACAATTTTTCGTAAAGCTGCATTAGAGCACCCTGACCTATGGCTGCCAGGGCTTGCTTGTCTGGAAGGGTATTAGGTATATTTTTCATCCCCATCCGATTTGCCCCCACTCTTATTGCACCCGAAGTGACTAATAGAACTTCCAGATCCCTATTATGTAAATCAGCTATTTCTCTGACCAGCCTTTCAATTCTATGCAAATTCAACTGACCGTTAGCATAAGTCAAGGTGCTGGTCCCTACCTTTACTACTATCCGAACGGCACTGGTAATACGTTTTCTCATTTTCCACCTCTCACCAGGAATCTAATTTCTATTCACTATAATCAAATTCAAAATCTATTATTTTTACGGTATCGCCCTCTTTGATTCCCTTTTCCCGCAGAGCGTCTTCCAACCCCATTTTCTCTATAGTTCTCTGAAACCTGCTTAAGCCTTCATCACTATTAAAATTGGTCATCACCAATAGTTTTTCTATTCTTTTTCCACTTACTTCCCAAACTCCATCTATCAATTCAATATGAAAAGGCTCTTCTTCTTCATATCGTCTGATAACTGCTTCTTCACCGGTGGGGATGGTTTCTGCCGGCAGTTCCTTCAGAATTTGGTTGATCTTCTCAATTAAAATATCTGTACCATCTCCGGTTACTGCTGATATACCATATAGTTGGTCTCCAAAGGCCTGCTGAAGTCTTTCCATATTAAGCCTGGCTTCAGCCAAATCCATTTTATTAGCTGCAATAAGGTAGGGCCTATCCACTAGACTGGGGTTAAATATTTCCAGTTCCCGACGCAGAGTACGATAATCCTCTATAACGTCTCGGCCTTCGGTTTCAGCGGCATCAAGGATGAACAGCAAAACCCGGTTGCGCTCAATATGACGCAGAAAGTCGTGGCCCAATCCGGTACCTTCGCTGGCTCCCTCGATTAAACCAGGTATATCTGCTATTACAAAAGAATCTTTGTCCCGGGTAACTACTACTCCCAAATTGGGAACCAAGGTGGTAAATGGGTAATCTGCTATTTTAGGACGAGCCGCAGAAACTCTGGATATAAAAGTTGATTTTCCCGCATTGGGAAAACCGACCAGGCCTACATCGGCCAGGAGCTTTAGTTCCATACGCAGCCACCGTTCTTCACCAGGTTCACCGTTTTCTGAATATGAGGGAGCTTTATTAGTAGAGGTGGAAAATCGTGCATTTCCTCGCCCTCCTCGGCCCCCTTTGGCTACCGTAACATCTTGACCTGGTCTGGTAAGATCGGCAACCACCTCTCCCGTATCATCATCATAAATAGTGGTCCCCATCGGGACCTTTATCAGTAAATTCTCACCCCAAGCACCGTGCATATTCTTACCCTGTCCATGTACACCGCGGTCGGCTTTGAAGTGTTTCCGATATTTAAAATCCATTAAAGTTTTCAAGCCTTCATCAGCAATAAATACTACATTTCCACCCCGGCCTCCATCACCACCTGCCGGCCCCCCCTTGGGCACGTATTTTTCACGCCGGAAAGCCACAATACCGTTGCCCCCGTCGCCACCTTTGACATAAATTTTAGCATGATCAATAAACATTTATTCACTTCCTGACTTCTATCAGTATGGAGTCTTCCTCCATATGGTCACAACTATAAAGTAGATCTACACCATCTGCTGTTTCATAAATCTCCAGGTACACTACCACATCTTCATCCTGTTCCCCTTTATTAATCCTGGGCAGCAACTGCTTCAAGCTCTTTAGTGGTTGATGGTTCTCAATAAGGGTCTGTTTAGATGTAAGCTGTATCTCATCATATCTTAGTATTACTCCTAAATCTCTAGATAATAACAGCTGTTCATATAAATATAAAGCTGCTTCCGGATTAGTTCTGTCAAATACCACTCGCTCAGCAGCCATTTCATGGACCAGATTTATTAGATAATGTCTGGCCTGAACCGGTTGGTCCAAATCCATATATCCTAGTATTACCTGCAGGTGATTGCCAAAATCATGCCTAATGCTTCGTAAAAGATCCAGCGTTTTTTGCTCGTCCACTGCTCCTCCTCCTCGGTTAACTAATAATAGCAAAAACCCCTGAAAAACTCCAGGGGTTCAACTAAACCAAATTTATATTGGAACTAGGCCTGAGCGCTTAAAATTTCATCCATAGGATATACGCTAACCTGTTTCTTGTCCCGGCCTTTTCTTTCAAATTTAACTTTTCCATCAACAACTGCAAATAGGGTATCGTCTCCACCCTTCATAACATTGTTGCCAGGATGGATTTTGGTGCCTCTCTGCCGAACCAGGATATTTCCTGCTCTTACTACCTGTCCATCATATCTTTTAACTCCCAGCCGCTTTGATGCGCTGTCTCTTCCGTTCTTGGAACTTCCAACCCCTTTTTTATGGGCAAATAACTGTAAATCAAATTTAAACATTATCAAGACCTCCTAACCAGCACTTTCATGTAACCTGCATAGGCCTGCTCCATGGACAACAAGCCTTTTTCCATAGTCGAAAGAATTACCTGTGCCTTTTCCCGGTCTTCTTGACTTAACCCAGCCGGCACATCACACTTCATCCATCCCTTTTCCATACTGTATTCGGGCTTTTCCCTCAAATGCTCTAAGAGCCCTAGTAGCGCGGTCTGGGTAACAGCAGACACTCCGGCACAGTAAATATCTTTACCTTCTGAGCTGAACCCGGCATGACCGGTAACTGAAAAAGAATGAATATATCCTTGGTGGTATTTTATTTCAACTTCTAGCATTATCCTTCAATCTTCTCAATAAGGAGCCTGGTAAAAGGCTGCCGATGTCCTTTTTTCCTGCGGTAGTTCTTTCTCTTTTTATATTTATAGACGATTATTTTTTTGTCTCTACCCTGTTCCAGTATCTTAGCGGTAACTGTTGCATTTTCCAGCAGGGGGCTTCCTATTTTTATCCCGCCATTTTCGTCATTTATCATTAGGACTTGATCTAGAACTATGTTTCCCCCGGCTTCTCCATCTACTTTTTCAATCTTTACTATGGTACCTTCACTTACTTTATACTGTTTTCCGCCTGTTTGAATCAACGCATACACTTTCTAATCAGCACCTCCATGTTTTTTAAGACTCGCCAGTTAACAGGTAGGCCTAAGCCGTTTAATGACCTGAACTGAGCGGTTGCAAAACATGCAACCCACAAGCAAATTTAACATATTTAGCATCTTAAGTCAAGCAAACTCCACTCCCAGAAACCTTAATACGCAGATGTATAGATGTTGTACTCCGCCGCTCCATACTTTGCTTTGGAGTTTAACTTAATCTTTTTGCCAATCCTCTTTTCTATGTAATCAAGGTCTTTTTTGTCTTCCGCCAATACCTTTAAGAGTTCCGCATTAGCCTCGCAAATAATCTCATCATGTTCTATATAGTCCATATTTATAAGCTTCCTTTTAATCTCGCAACATACGGCTTCTAAACTAATCGTACGACCCCGACCATTGCAATGGCTACAGTCATCAGCAAAAAACTCTTTAACCCCATAGCGGGATTTCTTCCGAGTCATTTCCAGGAATCCCAGACCAGTCATACCTACGATTCTAGTATTGGCCTTATCTTTAGCAAGGTTGGTTCTGAGAGTATCAATGACTTCCTCCTCGTTTTCTTTGTTTTTCATATCTATAAAGTCTATCAAAACTATACCACCGATGCTCCTAAGCCGTAGCTGTCTGGGTATTTCTATGGCCGCTTCCATATTCAGCTTGTAAACGGTATCCTCAAAATCGTCTTTACCAGTAAACTTCCCACTATTAACGTCTATTATTGTCATAGCCTCAGTTTCATCAATAATCAAGTAACCTCCGTTTTTTAGCCACACCTTCCGGCGTAAAGTCCTCTTAACATCCTTTTCCAATCCATATTTTTCAAAAAGGGCTCCCTCTTCGTATATTATTTCCCGGCAGGACGCGTGTTTCTTGCCCACATAAAGGCTTATCCGTTCTTTTAGCTTTCGATTATTGATAATAATTCTCGATATCTCAACATCCAGGTATTCTCTTAAAGTCCTCTCCAAAGTATCAATGTCTTCATAAATCAGGCTGGGGGAGCGAGCCCTATCATAGCGCTCTTTTATTTCCAGCCATATCTGTAGGAGTTCTTTTAACTCCGAAACAATCTCCTCATCCTGGGTTTCCATACATGCAGTTCTAAGAATTACTCCCATATTATCAGGTTTATATAACTCAATAATGGTGCGCAGGTATTCACGGCGGTCATTATTGGTTATTTTTCGTGAAATAGATACTTCGTTTTGAAAAGGCAGTAAAACCAGATAGTGACCTGGGATAGTCATATTTCCAGTTACCCGGGCCCCCTTATCTGAAAAGGCCTCCTTTTTCACCTGTACCATTATGTCCTGTCCACTAGCTAAAAGATCAAAGATATTGCTGCCTCTTTTTAAACCAGGAACTATTATATCTCCTTTATAAAGAAAGGCATTCTTGGCCAGGCCAATATCTATGAAGGCACAGGATAGACCAGGTATTATATCTTTTACCCGTCCTTTATAAATATTACCTACATTGTCATTCTGGTCAGCCCAGAATATTTCGGCCAACCGACCATTTTCTACAATAGCTACTCTTGATTCCCATGGATATATCTCAACGATGATCTCTCTTTCCAACTAACTCACCTTTCAAATGGAGAACTAAATAAATTTCCAACTCGCATGAAATTTCCGCTGCGGAATATATCTAATACATCTTGGTGCTTGACCCCCTGGTCTTTTAATAAATCCAGCAATTCATCATAGCGGACATTTACAGGCTCTCCTACATTTACCCATATTCTAATAATAACAGACTCCTCCTGGGAGTTGACAGTAATTTTGTAAATACCTGGACGCAAATCCTTGTCAATTCCCTTTTTCTTACCCCTGCTTTTTACTAATAAGACATTTTGACTCATAATGCTATCGGACAGGTCTGAATAGTCATAACCATTATATTTTAATACAAAAGTATAAGAGGCGGCATTGATGATTTTCATTAGAGCGGCCTCTTTGTCGTCCAGTTTTATACACTGCTTGATGTTCATCCCCAGAGGCAAAACTCGATTCATTTTTTCCACAAACTCTTTTGGCTCCATGGCCTGCATCAGTTCCAAATCAAAAAATTCCTCTTCTCCCCATACCCCTACCGGCAAAACTGTGCCCATAGACAACTTGATATGAGGATTAAACCCCTCACTTAAGGCAAAGGGAATACCAGCCCGACGCAGAGCCCTGCTCATAAGATTCATCATGTCCAGATTGCCCAGAAATTTCAAATCGCTTCCTACCGAGTAAAGAGCTCTCAATCTCATCGACGCATTTCCTCCTTGATATCCAGATCTATTTCAAATGCAGGACATATACCACATCCGGCACATTCATTCCAGCGGCAATCTTCGGTAATAATAGCTAGGGTTGCTTTTTCATTTTCATCCTGCAAATAAGCTTTACTGACTCCAATATCGATAAAATCCCAGGGCAGAGTCTCATCATAGGAGCGGAGACGAGAGGTGTAGAAATCCGGTTCGATACCAGACTCCCTAAAAGCCTCCATCCAACGACTGAAATTAAAATACTCGGACCATCCGTCAAATTTGCTGCCCTTGTGCCAGGCCAAATGGATTGCAGGAGCTACCCGCCGGTCTCCGCGGGAAAACACCCCTTCCAGATAACTGGTTCTACTGTCGTGAAAACTCATTTTAATCCTTTTCATTCTGCGACCAGTTAATAATCTTCTCTTTTCTTCCAGTTCTTCTATAGTGTTTTGCCGATGCCACTGGAATGGAGTATGGGCTTTAGGAACAAAGGAGGCAATACTGGCGCGTATCTCAACCTTCTTTCTGGCATGCTCATCTCCTATGGTCCTGACTTTCCACAGTAATTGCAGTATCCCATCCAGATCAGCTTCCGTCTCTCCAGGAAGTCCATCCATGAAATACAGTTTTATCGACAACCAGCCCGATTGAAACGCAGCTTTCACTGCATCCAAAAGTTGTTCCTCGCTAACATTCTTATTAATCATATCCCTCATCCTCTGGGTTCCTGCCTCTGGCGCCAGAGTAAGGGTAGTTTTACGTACCTTCTGTACTTCGTTAGCCAACTCAATAGAAAAAGCATCTACTCGCAGGGAAGGCAATGATACACCGGTACCTTGATTCTGGTACTCTTTAACCAGGTCCTTCACTAGCCTGTCTACTCCAGAGTAATCCAGGGTGCTTAGAGACGTAAGGCCAATCTCATCATAGCCAGTATTAGCCAGTTGTGCGCGAGCTTGTTTTTTCAGGGTATTAATACTCCTCTCCCGGACTGGTCGGTATACTATCCCAGCATGGCAAAAACGGCAACCTCGCTGGCATCCTCGCATAACTTCCAGAACGGCCCGATCATGAACAATATCCATGTAGGGCAAAACCGGCTTTTCCGGGTAATAAGCATTATCCAGGTCAGCCACCACTCTCTTGCGTATAGTATCAGGAAGCGAGGCGTGAAGAGGAACTATTTTATTGAAGGTGCCATCTTCATTATAATGAACGCTGTATAACGACGGCACATAAATTCCGGGCAGCGAGGCCAGTATTAGTAGTAGGTCCTGCCTATTCAAGTTCCGATTATCCCAGCAGCAATCCAGGAATTCCAGGAGAACCTCTTCCCCATCCCCTATTATAAATACGTCAAAAAAATCTGCATACGGTTCGGGATTAAACACCACTGGTCCCCCGGCAATCACCAGCGGGTATTGTTCATCCCGGTCTTTAGACCACACCGGTATACCAGCCATGTCCAGCATATTCAAAACATTGGTAATAGCCAATTCATACTGCAGGGTAAAGCCCAAGACCTCAAAATCTCGCAAGGGTCTAAAAGATTCCAGGGTAAAAAGCTTAATCTCGTGGCTGCGCATTTCTTTTTCCATATCCGGCCAGGGGGCATACACCCTTTCCAAGAGGTGATCGCTCTTTTCGTTTACTAATCCATACAAAATCTTACTGCCCACATGTGACATGCCTACTTCATAAACGTCAGGAAAAGCAAAAGCCATCTTTATCCTGCAGCTATCCCAGTCTTTTTTTATTATATTTACTTCACTGCCAGTATAACGGGCAGGTTTGGATACATTGGGCAATATATTTCTAAAAATTTCATCTTTCATGTCTCTTCCTCCAAAACAGCAATATCCAGTACTATATATATTACCATAAAACTTAACAGATTAACCCGTAAAGCCACGGGGACAGGTTCCTTGCTAAGCCACGGGGACAGGTTCCTTGGCCCACTTGGGATTCCAGGGTGGGCCAAGGAACCTGTCCCCGTGGCTTAGCAAGGAACCTGTCCCCGTGGCTTATGTCCCCGTGTCCCAGTTAGCAGTCTTTGACTTGGGCGTTAGGTCCTTTTTCCAGCAGGCATTCTATTAGTTCAGCTTCGGTTCTAATTCCGATTACCGTCTGGTCAAGACCTATGATCAAGACTGTTAAGTAATAAGAAGGACGGCTGCTGTTTAGAATTTTTTTGACCAATGTATCTGGAGTTGTTACTATCTGCTGACACTCCATAAATCCATGCCGGGTAAGCTGGTTCTTTTTATTCACGAGAAAACGCATAAAAGCAAAAGCCAGCAAGTTTTTTTCCTTACTGGCAGCCCAATACAATAGTAGTCCAATGATAATCAAATTGGCTCCTGACATAGTCGTAAAGCTAAGATAGATTCCGCTTCCAACAGCTATAGCAGCAGTCAATTTACCCATAAAAGCAGTAGTCAGGGTTGCCTTACGATATCCGATTCGCCTGGACAAAACTGCTCTAACCATTCTGCCACCATCAAGAGGCAGAGCCGGCAGAAGGTTAAAGGACCCTAAAAATAGGCTGACATTGATAAAGAGCAGGGTTAACGGCCCTGGTTCAGGCATTAGAAAAAAGAAGGCCCCAGCCATAGAAAGGCTTATCAACGGACCGGCCATGGCTACATAGATTTCCTTTTGCGGCTCCAGTCCGGTAAAATCCTCAACTTTGGCCTGCCCTCCGAAAGGTAATAGTTCAACTTCTGAAATCTTTACCCCCAGATTAACCGCCACCATGGTATGAGCTAGTTCATGTACCAAAATGGCAGTAGTAATTAATAAGACTTCCTGCCCCAGGCCCAGCAAGGTATAAGCTAGACATAAAAGCAAAAACATAGCATTTACCTTAAAGTCTATTCCAGCTATCCTGGCTAATCGCATTATGGTTCAAATATTTTGTTGGGATTCAGGGGACCATCCTTACCTGTAATCTGAAAATATAACTGCTGACTGCTGGTGCCAATAACTGTATCCTGATCTACCTGAAGCTCTTTTTCTACCAGCACTTCCTTCATTCCCCCATAAGAGGAATACAGACTTCCGCCATGATCAATTAACACTGTCTTTCCTCTTTCATCATTTGATATGTCTGCTACCCGTCCCTCATACACTGGTTTAACCGCTGAATTCTCCTTTAAGTTTATTAACACCGCCGGAAAAAATTCCTCTTGCCGGCTATTTTCATTATAATGCCAGCCGTATTTGCATTCTATATCAACGAATTCGCAAGGAAGTTGCAAAGTGGTGCTATTGGATACCGGCACTGTTTCCGATTTTTGCCCATCTATAATTTTATTAAAGTATTCAGCAATATTTTTCTGAAATCCATAGTCTCTCATTATATATTTGATTACCGGCTCAATAATGTTTTTGCTGCTATGTTCTGACTGCATAGATAGACCTACCAAAGCTGCTATGACAATTACCACCAGCATCCTGCTCCTGAAGTTTCCCAACACTGAACCACCCCCTAAAGATATAATAGCAGCCTTATTAATGACAGGAATCCTATTTTAAATATATATCTTTGCGCTAAATTTTATGACATAGGCGGTGGGTAATTTTTCCTTTACATCCAATTAAGAAGGATTTAATTTTTGCTTCA
>CAZXIR010000031.1:16641-18310 GCA_964640845.1 uncultured Syntrophomonas sp. | reverse complement strand
TATAACTATCAGCTAGATGATGCAACTTATACAAAAGCTGATTAAGATTTATGGGTATTTCTGAGCGTGAAGCCAAAGCAGCACCAATGGCCACGTAATACTGAGCATTATCCGGGAATAGGGCATGCTCCTGATCCAGGTTAAGTGTTTCGGTAAATCTTTTCCTTAGTTCGGACAAAAAATATAAAGGTCCACCCAGAAAAGCTACATGACCTCGAATGGCTTTGCCGCAAGCCAAGCCGCCAATGGTCTGATTGACCACTGCCTGAAAAATCGAGGCAGCAATATCATTTTTGGATGCCCCTTCATTTAACAAAGGCTGAATATCAGTTTTAGCAAAAACGCCACATCGGGCTGCAATAGGATATATAGTATTATAGCTACGGGCCATATCATTTAACCCGGCCGGATCAGTTTTTAGCATTGCCGCCATCTGATCTATAAATGCTCCGGTGCCCCCTGCGCAAGTACCATTCATTCGTTGATCAATGCTGCCTCCGATTTCATAGAAGCTTATCTTGGCATCCTCGCCACCCAGCTCTATAGCCACATCAGTTTGAGGTATGTATTTTTCCACAGCTTTAGAACAAGCTATAACTTCTTGAATAAAACTAGCCTCCAAATACTTGGAGGCAGATAGACCGCCAGATCCCGTTATCATTAAAGTTACATCTCGGCCATTATATTTCGACTGAGCTTCTTCTATCATACTGGCTATAGTGACTTTAATATCTGAGTAATGACGTTGGTATTGGCTATAAACGATTGAATTACTGTGGTCCAAGATCACTATTTTAACAGTTGTTGAACCGACATCCAACCCGAGGTGCAGCAATTTATCCATATATTAACACAGCTATATAGCTGCTCCCTCCTTCTGATATGTTAGAGATATAATTAAAACACTGTTTGAATTATGCTTATATGGTATTTTATATTTTATACTTTGTCAATTATCTATTCAATAATTGACCAGATATAGATATTCTGATATTATGTTTAAAGCAGTGTTTAAAACATAACTTATTATAAAACCATGGTCTTGGTTTATACGAAAAGTAGGTGCATAATTATGCAGTACCCAGAAGATTATTCCAGTACAAAAAAGAAAATCCTTGAAGCGGCTTTAGACAGGATTTCCAATGAGGGGTTATGTAAGGTCACGGTCAGGAAAGTAGCTTCCCTCGCGGGTGTAAATGTAGCAGCTATTAATTATCATTTTGGCACCAAAGAACAACTGATTAATGAAGCACTTCTCAGTATTACCAGACAACTGGAAAAATCATTTGATATCCTTAACCGTGATGATCTTATGCCCCAAGAAAGATTAAAAAAATTTCTGGAGGAATATACCAATACCCTGGTAAGGTACCCGGTTATAATTAAAAATTTTATCATGCAGTCAATAACCGAGTATCAAATCAGCGGAGAATACGAAGCATTCATCCAAGAAAAGGGTTATGCCTTGATTAAAAATACTCTAATACAGATTAGGCCACAAGACAGTGAGAACATTATGGAGATGAGGATAATGCAGATGTTAGGAGGACTGGCCTTCCCGGTCCTGGTAGCTAACCGGCCCATAGCTTTAAAAGATTTTGATTATTCTCATGAAGACGTAAGGTCTCAATATGTAGAAATAATGATAAACTATATATGCTCATAAATG
>CAZXIR010000031.1:7400-16541 GCA_964640845.1 uncultured Syntrophomonas sp. | reverse complement strand
TGTCCCCGTGGCCCTGTCCAAGAATTAATTCAAGGCATTGGTTAAATAGTCTTGGAAATAATGCAAAGGATAAGCCAGGGTATTGTTTCTGGTTTTTCCATCCTGTTCGGTGGTAGTTACAGCATAGACAATCCCTACCACCTGTCCCTGTTCGTTAATAACCGGACTGCCGCTATTACCTGGTTGGCAGTCTATGTCCAGGAGCATAATCGGAACCGATGTTTTTTCCAGATTTAAATAACCGATAACTGGTCCCTGTAAAATGATCTGTTTAAATCCCAGCGGGTTGCCTATAACTGATAAAATAGCGCCAGGTTTTGGTATATTATCGGTCTGCAACGAAATGACTGGTAGGTCTTGAGCATCAAGGATAATCAAAGCTATATCAGCATTTTTGACAAATTGTATGTTATCACTATAAAATGTTTTACCGTCCTCAAACTCGATTTTGATGCTGGTGGCATTGTCAACTATATGCCGGTTGCTTATTATCAGTCCGGTATCAGATATATTAAATCCAGTACCTCGACGGGTTTTATGCTCCTCATTAACTGCTTCTAAAGATACTACAGCTGATGCTGAATGTTGTAAATAAGGACTCTCCTGAGGATCAATCCTGGTTTTAAGAAATTCCAGTTTATTGTTTAATAGTAATGAAATTTGGGGCATAGCCAGGGCAATAAACGCCAGAATCAGTATTCCTGCTACTATCCTATAAGCAGGATGTCTCTTCTTATAGGGTATCTCGTCTATTTGTTCTTCATAGTCTTCGTAGTCTTCATGTTCTTCATTATCATGAAAATCCAACTTAAATTCTCCCTTTGCATTATTTTAAAACGACTTGTATTTCATTATACTTGAAAATTGCTCCTTTATGAGGATTGATTATTATCACTTCAATTAAATAAGGAACTGATTAGGGTGAGCTTTATTGATGTGTGAGCATGGGGAATGGGAGTATTGGGCTGGATTTGTCCATACGCAAGCCTTAATGATTCGTTGCCCTGGTTTACTTGAGCAAGATATAGTTTAGCCTTAGGAAAGCTCAATATATTAAAACCGGAAATGATCATTATTACGATAGTTTAAACTTCACCCAAAAAGTAGTGCCCTCAGGAGATGTTTTTACATCAATTAAGGCATTGTGACGGGTGGCAATATTAAAACAGATAGGAAGTCCTAAGCCTATGCCCATATCTTTGGTAGTATAAAAGGGAGTACCCAAATTATCCAGTATTTCATCCTGAATCCCACAACCTTGATCTTGAATTTGCAAAACTACCCTGTCTTTCTCCAGATAGGTCTTTAAAGTCAATACTTCTCCCGCTGCCATGGATTCTAATCCATTACGGGTCATGTTAAATAGCAACTGCCGTATTTCTTTGGAATCCAGCATTAAATCAGGTATGGTTTTCAAATCCATTTTTACTTGTTTATCTGATTTGATAGCATCGGCTGAAATTAAAGGGTATATTGCCATTAGAATATCATTAAGGTTTTGTTTTTCAGGATACAAGGGTTTATCCTTGGCCAGAGATAAAAATTCGGAAATAATACTGTTAGCATCATCCAGTTCTTCGATCATGAGATCGAAAACCTCTTTATAATCTTTGAATTCCATATTGTTACCCAGCATCTGGAGAAAACCACGCACCGTAGTCATTGGATTTCTAATTTCGTGTCCCAATCCAGCCGCCATTTCTCCCACTGTTTTTAATCTATCCAAACGAGATAATTCGCCTTCCATACGTTTACGGTCAGATATATCACGACTAACCAGAACTGCCCCATATATTCGCCCTTTACTATCAAAAATAATGTTAACCACGCTTTCCATGTAAAGATAACTACCATCTTTGCAGCGATATCGGTAATCAAATTTGGAAAAGGTCTTGGAGCGAAAAGCACTTACAAACTGCTCTCGGGCTTTGTCCAGGTCCTGAGGATGAACAAACTCATAGAAGGAACGTTTTAGCATTTCATCAACTTCATAGCCCAGCATGCTGTGGCAAGAAGGAGTAATGTATTCATATTGTCCAACGATATTGACCTGTCCGATCATGTCTATCATATTATCAGTCAAACGACGCAGATTTGCTTCGCTGGCCTGTAAAGCCTCTGCTGCCTTTTTTTGTTCGGTAATATCCTGTATCTGCACCAAAAATCCTTCAATACTCCCGTCAGGATATCTAAGAGGACTTATGTAGTATTTAATAAAAGATTTGCCGGTCTTCATGGTTCTAAAATTGCCTCTGTTTCTAATCTTATCGAAGTCCAGTTCTTCCTCATAACTTAATATGGCCAGATTATACAAGATGTCTTCATCGGCCGGTCCAAAATGTTTGTCTGCAAAAAGGTTAAAATGCTTTACATCTTCAATACCTTCTATACCCAGTATATCAGCCATAGCCATATTTACATTCAACAGTTGTCCTTTAGGATTATAGACTGCAATACCAATGGGCGATTGATGAAAAACACTTCTGAACTTTTCTTCACTTATCTGCAATGCCTCCTGGGCTTTTTTCCGCTGAGTTATGTCAATTAAGGTGCCTACCACCCCGATAAACTCGTCTTCTGAGTTGGAGAGGGGGGCTTTATTGAAAATAACATCATGTCGATCCCCATCAGCATGCTGAAATTCCCACTCATAAGTCTGAATACCAGCATTGGAAAGCAGATCAAGATCCATGGCGCGATATTTAGAGGCTAGATCTTCAGGAAGTACCTTGAACAGCGACTGTCCCAGAATATCCTCCCGAGCTAGGCCAAGAGCGGATTCGAATGCTTTATTGGCAAACTGAAAATTACCGCAGGTGTCTCTATAAAAAGCAGGAGTAGGTATTCCATCTAGTATATTTTCTAAGAAAAAAATCTGTTCCTGGAAACGTTCTTCGATTTTCTTGATCTGAGTTACATCAATGATAAGTGCAGCTATTATACCCGACCTGGGAATAAAAACAATAATATCCAAATTTTTTTCAATAATTGGTTCATATGCTTCAAAATATACTTGACTACCGGTGTTTAAAACTAAGTCCATAGCTTCTACCCATAAATGTAGGTTACTGCAGTTCAAATCGCTGATAGTCTGTTCATAGAAACGCTGGCTGGAAATGTTCATTATGTTTTCGCAAGATTTACTTATCTCCACAATACGGGCATCACAGGTTTTGTTATCTTTATTTTTGATAGGTTCAAGCATAATCATAGCGCCATTAGAGGTATTGAAAAGCCTCTGGTAATGATGATTGTCATGCTGCAATAGCATATAGTAATTATCCGGTTTACCATCATAATGTCTTAATAGGTGACAATTTCTATAGTTATCATTTTCTAGCAGTAAGGAGCACATGATTTCATCAGTTAAGAGAGTTGTTCCGTCCTTTTTAATATATTTAGTTTGAAAGTGATAAATAGACAGGTCTGAATCAAGGGTTTCTAACTGATGGCTGGTGGTGGCTGGAAACAGATCTCTTCTTCCTGCTACTATATCACTGTCGATTTTGGAATTTAACTCGTCAATGGTATACCCGATAAAGGAAGCAAAGATTGAATTACACGCTATTATCTCCCCTTTTTCATTAGTTTCATATATCGGTAAGTCAATAATGCTTAATTTACTGTTTCCCTTACTCTTATTGCTTGTTTTATCCATATCCTTTTCCAGTAGTTTTTTGTAGAGGCGATTATAGTTAAGGGTATTATTTAAGATGTAAATGGGATAGAGTGAAATTAACATTTGTTGTTTAATGGGAGAAAACCGCTCCATGGCAAACTGAGCCAGCAACACTGGTTCATAGTTTTCAAACAGATATCCATTTACAGCAGCCAGATTTTCCAGTAAAGAATGCAAGGGAATTGCATGACTGTCGTTTATATCAATGATGATATACAAATTTTCTCTAGTAAAATCGCTTTTCTTCGGGTGGTCTTTTTCAAGAAAACCTTTGATATCGGAGTACAAGTTGTTAATACCTATAGTTTGGATAAATAATATGCCATTGGTTTCCAGAAATCCCGGATCCAGTTTTATCGATTTAAGATGGTCTCGAAAATGTTTGCAACTCAATTCATTAGATAGATAGATACATCTGTTTCCCTCATGTGCACAAGATGAAAGCAGCGTAGCAGATAAATGTTGTGCTTCTTGGGGAAATTGATAAATATGACAAATATAATCATTTGCTTTAAGATTCATAATGAAATCATTACTTATTGTGTTACTTTTGCGAGCTTGATTCATCAGCCACCATCCTCTGAACATAATCAACTGCCAAATACCTGCTTAATACTATAAGATTCGTCATATATTGTCAATTTCCTCTATACAGATTATCTTTTATCAGAAACTATTTATGTGTATTAATTCATGATTCCTGAACCTAGTTGCTGTATATGTGGTAGTAATTATATTATTTCCCTTGAATCAAGAACGATATTTCGGTAACATCGATGATCTTTTTGATTATATAAGAACAATACCGGAATGAGGTTTATCGACTCATGATAATTCAAAGGATTGATTTTCAGATATTCCAGATAAACATATTTTTTTATCTCTCTTAAAGTATTGCCGTTCATCTCAGGCAAATACTCCTTCATGAACTGATCATCTCTTAATAAGGTGTTTAACAAATCTTGCGCTCCGGATAGGTTATGGCTTTTAAGTTGCTCAGGAACTTTATATACTCGATTGTTAAGCAGATAATCGTATTTTAATAATTCTCTTACGGCAGACAGATAATCTTCCCAGGTTTCTTGAATGAATTGAAATAGGTATATATAAAGCTTATCCCGTCTATGAGGTTGGTCATATAGACAATTAATGCGCCAGTAGGATGCAAATCGTTCCAGAAGTCCAAAAGCATCACCCTGGCAAATGATATTAACAATGTAGTCCAGGGTGTTCTGGAAAAGGCCTGGATTGTAATATTTCTCTACCAGGTCTTCTATATCATGAATTTTGATCAAATCATCATAAGTCATATAGGAATTAGCTAGTACTTCATAAGGAGCCCAAGTCTGAAATTTATAGTCGTGTTTAGCCCTCTCTACAAAAACCTGAGCACCTTTAAGGAGTTTCAGAAAGCCTAGTTGAATTACATTAGGGTTTAGTTGGTATACGTCGTTGAATGATTGCCCAAACCGTTTATAGTCTTCATATGGCAATCCAGCAATCAAATCCAGGTGTAAGTGAATGTTGTGGTAAGATTTAATTTTGTTAATGTTATTTACCAGCCGGTCCCAGTTCATTTTGCGATTAACAGAATGCAAAGATTTTTCACAGGTAGATTGAACCCCAATTTCAAAATCGAATATTCCCGCTGGGATATCTTTTAGGAAAAGGAGGGCGGCATCTGAAAAAAGGTCGGCACATACTTCAAAATGAAAGGATGTATTTCTATTTTCGCC
Source organism: uncultured Syntrophomonas sp. (assembly GCA_964640845.1). Classification (GTDB taxonomy): domain Bacteria; phylum Bacillota; class Syntrophomonadia; order Syntrophomonadales; family Syntrophomonadaceae; genus JAAYJK01. The sequence goes on along the minus strand of CAZXIR010000031.1, from coordinate 11,126 downwards.
TATTTCGTCTAGTATAAATTTCATTATTTCTAGGGAACGTTTTTCATTACTATTGAAGGTACGATCCACAAATTTGATTTTCCCAATGCCCTGTTGAATAAGAAACCTTAGTTCCTGTTTAACCCGGTCCAGGGGAAAATACCTGACTCCTTTAAAAGTAGAGGAAATGCAATAACTGCAGTTGAACGGGCATCCCCTGGAAGTTTCGTAATATACCATCTTGTAGTCGTAAAAGGACATTTCTCCATTATATGGTGAGGCTAAACTGGATAAATCCTCAATTATTTCTGCAGGTTCATTAAGGGTTATGGAACCTTGACAGCGACAGGTAAGACCTTTAAGGTGAGTGTAATCACTGCCAGAGAATAAGTGTTCCAAAAGCAATTTTAAAGTCTGCTCCCCTTCCCCACTGATTATAATATCTATGGCGTCATGCTTATCCAGGAATGATTCAGTATCGTAAGAGACTTCAGGACCTCCCAGGATGATGAGACAATCCGGGTCCAATTGTTTGTAATCATAGCAAATCTCAAGTACCTGCCGTATGTTCCATATATAACATGAAAAACATAAAACTGCAGGACGAATTCGGTAGATATCGGCCATAACACTGGCTAATATATCGTTTATAGTAAACTCCCGGGATTCCACCGTCCACTTAGAATCCCGACAAGATTCGCGCAGATAAGCCAGTGCCAGTGAGGAATGAGTGTATCTAGCATTTAAGGTAGTAAGTAGTATTTTCATGTTTACCGTCCCTAATTGAATTTTTCTGGTTGGGCACCGAGTTATTCTTCTCCGACTATTTTAATTTCCGGGCAAAGGTCTATTCCATGTTTCTCCCGGGTCTTTTCCTGTACATAATGTATCAAGTTTAATACATCTTCCGCGGTAGCGTTACCCGTATTAACAATAAAACCAGCATGTTTACTGGAAACCTGGGCACCACCAATGGCAAAACCTTTAAGGCCTAAATCCTCGATAAGAGGACCTACGTAAAAACCCTCCGGTCTCCTAAAGGTACTCCCGGCACTGGGGTGTTCCAAGGGTTGCTTTTCCCTTCTTCGCAGGGCATTATTGTGCATGGTTTTGAATATTTGGTCTGTATTTCCATGTTTTAGATGCAACCGCGCTGCTACAACAATATATTCACCTGCCTGAAATATACTGCTCCGATAGGCAAAATTCGCCTGCTCCCGGATAAAAGTCTTTAAATTACCAGAACTGTCAACGGCTAAGACTTCATGAACCAGATCCTTCATTTCTCCATCATACGCACCAGCATTCATCACTATTGCTCCACCCAGACTTCCAGGTATTCCTTCGGCGAACTCCAAGCCGCTTAACCCATGCTGGGCTGCTTCTGTGGCCAGAACTGACAGATTTATACCTGCCTCAGCATATATCTCCAATCCAGCAATAGAAAAGCGATTAAAGTCATGGCCCAGTTTAATTACTATACCTCTAATTCCTTTATCTCTAACCAGGACATTACTTCCCTGTCCCAGTAGAACATATGGCAGATCATTGCCGCGGCAGAAAGACACCGTCTTACAAATGTCAGTGATACTCCGGGGCAGAACCAGTACGTCAGCAGGACCACCGATGTTAAAGGTAGTATGGTGTTTCATTTCTTCGTTAAGCTTAATCTGATCAGCTGCTAATATATCACAAAGCTTTGAATACATGTAAAATCTCCTGTCAATTTATATATGCTTATTGTATTTGAGTATCCTGAAGTTTATTCCCCTTAGTGCGGTGCCTGGCACCAACTTATCAACTTATCACGGTGCCAGGCACCTATTAGAACGATTATCCCCATGTTGTTTATAAGCTATTCGGTGCCAGGCACCAACTTATCAACCCCCATGATCATGGAATACAACCGAGTATGAAAATTTTTAGCTATCCCGGACGGGCGGTCAAAGACCGCCCCTACAAATATTTGGCGATTAGAAACATTGGGCAAATCCTCGTGTAAACTTATCAGCTTATTAGCCATTTTCGTATCAACCTTCTTGAAAGTCCGGCCGATAGCATAGGTCTTATACCCATCTGGGTAATGTATTATAGAAGCAAGATCATTTATATAATATATCAAAACCCTTGCTATGATTGAATTTTGTCGAATTTATTATAGTTTATTGTTCCTATAGGCTAAAATCAACCCCATCACTTTGCTGAGTGGTAAACAGCTATAAATTTACCGGGCAAATGTTAATATTCTTTGTGATATAATAAGCATTGATTTAATTGAAAACTAAATACCCATAAGGGGGAGAAATATGGATAATTCACAGCTAAAAAAGGAATTGATCCAACTGCTAGGTAAGGATAAGGTTTTGACTCAAGACTTGGATCTAATGTACTATTCTTACGATAGTTCATTTTTAACGAAATTGGAACCTGCTCCACCTAATGCCGTTGTGTTCCCAAAGTCTACTGAAGATGTACAAAAGGTAGTTGAATTGGCATACCAAAACCAGGTAAATATCGTCCCACGGGGAGCTGGAACCGGTGAAACGGGAGGATGCATAGCTGTTCAGGGCGGAATCGTACTGGATCTGTCTACCTGGAATGAGATTATTGAAATTGATGTAAAAAACATGCAGGTTATTGTAAGCCCGGGAGTAATTCATGCGGAACTAAACAAAGAACTGGCCAAACACAATCTCTTTTTTCCACCTGATCCAGGCAGCAGTTTAATGTGTACCGTGGGCGGAATGGTGGCCAATAATGCCTCTGGTCTGCGGGCGGTTAAATACTGGGCAACTGAACCGTATGTATTAGGGTTGGAAGTGGTCATGCCCAATGGGGATGTTATAATCACCGGCGGTATGAAGGCCAGATGTATAAAAAATGTCTCAGGGATAAATCTGACCAAGCTCATGGTAGGCTCAGAAGGTATTTTGGGAGTTGTTACTAAAATAAGACTTAGGTGTTTCCCTAAACCAAAAGCTCGCGGTATAGCCATGGCAGTATTTGATAATCTTGATGATGCACCAGAGGTGGTAATGGATGTTTACCAGGCCGGAATATTGCCCTCAGGAATTGAAATACTGGATAGTTCAGCCATTAAGGCGGTAAATGATTTTAAGCCTCATATCAAACTGCCGGATGCAGAAGCGATTCTGCTATTTGAAGTAGATGGCAACCCACCCAGCGTGGAGTATGAAGGACAGGTAATTCAAGAAGTGGCGGGCCTTAGAGCACGTAGTGTTGAGTGGGCCACCGAACCTAAGCGCATGGCCGAGCTGTGGGAGGGAAGAAGTATTACTGCCGCTGCTTCAGCCCGGGTACGGCCTGATGGAAGCAGAATATTTGCTGGTGAAGATATAAGTGTGCCAATTTCACGGGTTGCAGACACCTTAAGAGCTTTACGTAATTTGGCCGATAAACATGGCATACAGATTGTAAACTACGGTCACATAGGTGATGGGAATGTGCATACCGCTCCAGTCATTAACCCGGAGATACCGGAAGAAATTGAGCGAGTGATAAAATTTGTTGATGAAGTGCATTTACTGGCTATTGAGATGAATGGATCAACCACTGGTGAACACGGGGTGGGAGCGGTGAGAAGGGCTTACGCCCAGCTGGAACATGGTAAGGCAGTTGAATATATGGGCAAAATCAAAGCAGCCTTTGATCCAGCAGGAATAATGAATCCGGGAAAAGTTTTCTAGGGAGTAGTGAGGTAAAGTTATGGATTTTAAAAAGTTACCG
>CAZXIR010000031.1:0-7300 GCA_964640845.1 uncultured Syntrophomonas sp. | reverse complement strand
GGAAAAGTTTTCTAGGGAGTAGTGAGGTAAAGTTATGGATTTTAAAAAGTTACCGCCGGTGCAACAACAACTGATGAAATGTGTGCGCTGCGGCAAGTGCCGGAGTGTCTGCCCGGTGTTTGCTGAATCAGGCATTGAAACCACTGCCCCTCGTGGTCATGTATTTATGGTCCAGATGCTGCGGGATGGCAAGGTGGAAGCCACTAATGAAGTATATGAAAGATTAGGCCAGTGCTTGTTATGTGAGACCTGTTCAGTCAACTGCCCCTCCGGCATAGATGTGCATGAGTTAAATGCAGCAGCCAGGTCATATATATATGAACATAATCCCAGTGTGGGTAAAGAATTATTGTTTGAAACCCTGTGGACTAAACCAGGGATGTTGCGTTCTTCAGCCCGAGTCATGAGTGCAGTTCAAAAAATGGGCTTGCAGACTCTAGCCCGTAAGACTGGACTTACTCGGATATTGCCCGGGGATTTAAAAGAAGCTGAACAGATGATGGATAATATACCATCCAAACCAGCACGAAGCAGTTTATCAGAGGTAAATCCTGCTCGAGGTGAAAAGAAATATAAGGTAGGGTATTTTTTAGGATGCGGAACCGACCTCTTTAACCCCAGTGTCGCAACAGCCGTCGTGGATGTACTAACCCGCAATGGATGTGAAGTTATCATACCTAAAGACATGAAGTGCTGCGGCCTGCCTCATATAGCCAATGGGAAAATGGAAACAGCTCAAAAGCTGGCCGTTCATAATATAAAGGTGTTTAGTGCTTATGATTTTGATTATATAGTCACTGATTGTGCTTCTTGTTCATCAGCTTTATCCAAAAAGAACATGGAGTTTCTGTTTGCAGGTTTAAAATTTGAAGATCAAGCTCTAGCCCTGTCTGAAAAGGTTATGGACCTCACGGTATTTCTAATTGACGTACTAGATTTAAGGTTGCCGGAAGACAAAACTGCTAAGAAAATTAAAGTTACCTATCACGACCCCTGTCACCTGGCTAATGCCCAGTTAATTACAGATCAGCCTCGAGAGCTGTTAAGAAGAATACCCGGGGTGGAACTAGTAGAGATGAAAGGAGCTAACACCTGCTGTGGTGGTTCAGGAACGTACAGTACCACTCATTACGAGATGTCGATGAAAATACTGAATAAAAAAATGGATAATGCCATGACTACCGGAGCCGAAGTTCTGGCCACCTGCTGTCCCTCCTGCATGATGCAGTTAAACTATGGCTGTAAGCTCCATAATTGGAATGCGAAAGTACTCCATCCCATCGAACTGCTCAGCCGTTATTATAAAAAAATAGGTTAGGTGCCAGGCACCTAACTTATTTTTTTATTATATTTCTCATGAAGGTAGTTAATAGGAAAATATCATCATGGGGATGAAAGCTTAAGGTTAGCGCAGGGGGGTAAAGGCGATTCCAAGAGCGGAAACATAACACTTCCAATAAATAAATCTTAAGCAGTGCCGAACTGACTTAAACTTAACCGTTGAGACCGGCCCCAAGCGGTCTTAAGCATTCATCCCCACTCCCAGCCAACTTATAAGCAGCTTTGGCTCGGGCCATAGCGGTTAAGTTACTCATTTATAATAGCGTATTGACCTGCTTCGGGAAGAACGCCTATTGATAATTTTTAATACTATAAAGCGAAGCACGCTTTTAAGAATTTCCTGAGCTTTTTTACTTCTAAAGGTTATACTTACCAGGGCTATGATGACAAACCACTTGAACAGGCTTGATGACCAGCCTGCAAAAAACGGAATCATGCCAGGTCTTATATTTACTGAATCAGCTGCCACTAGATTAAAGGAAGCAATTTCTTCATTTTGCTTATATACTTTTGATACCCCCAAGAGGTCACCCTTTGCAACTGGAGCTGCAACCTTAGGGCAAGGCTTATAAATGCAACTTAGCTGTGACCGCTCTTCTGCTGTGGCAGCCACTAACATTTCTGTTTCCGGTTTGGCGATAACGGTTTTAGCTTCCCCTTTTATGACATTTACCGCTAGTGGATCTCGACGGGCCTCCAGTTCCACCTTCACCATCTGGTAATTGTCAAAACCATAATCCAGCATCTGAATTACATCATCGTAAACAGCCGGTGAATTAAGACTTACTGCAATTAGTGTCATATCACCTTTCTTGGCTGCTCCTACCAGACAGTTACCTGCCTGACGTGTATAGCCAGTTTTAATTCCCAGAGTTCCATCATAGCGATATAGTAAACGGTTTTGATTCCATAAATGGCGATCCTCGCCCCCGGGCCAGCCGGGAATGGTTATATTGTGGGTTTCAACCAGATCCTGAAATATTTCATGTTTCATTGCCTCCCGGCTTAACAGGGCCAGATCGTAGGCGGTGGTATAATGTTGTTGTGAGTGCAGACCGTGGGGATTGCAGAAGTTGGTATCATGCATTCCCAGTTCATGGGCCCGTTGATTCATAAGTGCGACAAAGGATTCTGCGTTAGAAGAAACACTCTCCGCCAAGGCCACCGATGCATCATTTGCTGAAGGCAGCATAGCGGCATAGAGAAGTTCTCGCCGGGTGCGTTTTTCACCTTCTTGAAGATATATAGTGCATTCGCGAGTATCAGCTGCGGTTTTGCTTATCTGAACTACCTGATCCAGATTACCGTTTTCAATAACTAACAAAGCAGTCATAATCTTGGTTACGCTGGCAGGAGGCAACTGTTCGTTACTGTTTTTTTCATATAGGATACGTCCTGAATTAAAATCCATTAATATAGCAGCTTTACCTTGGGACTCAGGATAGACCATAGAGGCGCCTAGAGTTGCTTGTTCACCGGGCAGGATGGTGGTTAGGATTAATATTACAATTAATAAGCAGATAATACCGAGTTTTTTGCATATTAATAGCATCGATTCAACTCCCATTAATTAAGAAAATATTTGCTAAAAGAATGGCGATATCACTCAATCTAAGGGATTTTGCATAATAGAACAGATCGGAAAGAATCTTCTATATAATATATAAAAGATTTATAAACAATATACTTAACGAAATGATGCGAAAAATATGCAAGACTCTCAAATATGAGTATCTGATAACCCCAACCTAAATAATTGTACATTAAGGTGTGCAAAACTGGCAATAGTTTTGCCATAATGAATTATTCATCGCCATGGAGCAGAATATTAATATTGAGAATTTTATATAATCCAACATTGCCCCTTATATTAGCTTAAGCCAACACAATATATAGTGGTTGGTGACGGAGTTTCCCACAATAGCAGAACCATGTGATGTGAGATTAAGTAATTATAACCACCTTTCGTAATGGTAGAATTTTTTTTTGGCCCAAGGCCTGCTATAATGGCAGGTAAGAAAATGAATAACATGATGATAGATGGGAGCTTTACTTATGGAGAACCGGCGGACTAAATTGCTTTTTAAACAGCTCAGGAATGCCAACTTGACATATAATCTAATTGAAGATAATGACCGAATAGGGGTGGGGATTTCAGGTGGTAAAGATAGTTTGGTGATGTTATATCTCTTAAAGCTATTACAGAAATATACTCCCCTTAACTTTACCCTCTGCCCTATTCTCCTGGATCTGGGATGGAATATTGATACCGATTCCATACAAGAATTCTGTCAGACCCAGGATAGTACCTTACATATAGAAAGAACCAACATCGGTGCGGTGGTATTTCATTATCGACAGGAGAAAAATCCCTGTGCTCTCTGTTCCCATTTGAGGAGAGGTGCACTGAACAGGACCGCCAAAACCTTGGGTTGCAATAAACTGGCCTTGGGGCACCATGCCGATGATGTAGTTACTACCCTGCTTATATCGATGCTTTTCGAAGGTCATTACAATGTATTTAAGCCTAAGACGTATTTGGACCGGATAGGATTAACGGTTATTCGACCTATGATCTATATAAGTGAGCGAGATATAGAACTCTTGAGCAAATCACTTAGTATTCCGGTCATTGAAAAATCCTGCCCGGCCGACGGTAATACCAAAAGGGATGAAGTAAATAACCTGGTAAATGAAATAGAACAGAAATTTCCCGGAGCCAGACAGAAGATGGTCCACAGCATCGAGAATGTTAACTGGGAAAGCTTCTGGCACCAAGATAAACAGTAATTTTACTGTTCAATCCACCGAACATGTGTTTTTGTTTCCTGAATTGTGGTATAATCTTAGTCAAATAAAGTGGAGGTTCAAAATATGAGAAATGGAACCAATCTCACTGAAAGGCAAAGACAGATATTAAGTTATATCCGAGAAAAAATAAGAACTTCGGGATACCCTCCATCGGTTAGAGAAATCGGCCTGGCAGTTGGGCTCCGTTCCAGTTCTACAGTACACAACCATCTAGTCCAACTGGAGGAAAAAGGGTATTTAAAGAAAGATGCCACCAAACCCAGGGCCATCATTCCCGTCGATTCCGAAGGAGAAATCGCTGTGAGTGAAACTATTCCTCTGCCGGTAGTAGGTAGTGTAGCAGCAGGGTCACCGATATTGGCAGAACAGAATATTGAAGAATATCTTCCCGTACCGGTAGATTTCGTTGGTTCCGGCAGCCATTTCATCTTACGGGTAAAAGGTGACAGTATGATTGAAGCGGGTATATTAGATGGTGATTATTTAATCGTGAGGCAACAGCAGGAAGCAAATAACGGAGAAATTGTGGTAGCCATGATCGAAGATGAAGCCACTGTTAAGCGCTTTTATAAAAGAGAGATGGCTATCGAATTGAAACCTGAGAACCCGGCTATGGCCTCAATATTTGTAAAGAATGCTCAGATCGCTGGTAAGGTATCGGGGTTGTTGCGAAGATTCTAAGGTTTCAATCCATCGGCTGGGGGTGGGGCTGAATACTTAAGATCGCTTGGGGCCGGTCTTAACTGTTAGGTATAAGTCAGTCCAGGGGTGCTGAAAATTTATTTACTGGAATCGTTATGTTTCCGCTTTTGGAATCGCCTTTTACCCCGACGCTAACCTTAAGTATTCATCCCCAGGAGTTCATTTCTTATAGTCCCCTGGCCGGTGCCTCAGCCTAAAACTTCTCCAGGTACTCGGCTATTTCCCAGTCGTATACTCTGGAACTGTAGTGCTCCCATTCCTTGATCTTGGCCCGGCTGAATAGGGAATAAATATGTTCACCCAGGGCATCTTGAATAATTGGATCGTTAGCCAGTTCATTTATGGCTTCATAAAGGTTTTCCGGAAGTGCATCAATGTGGTTCTGCTTCCTTTCGGCTAGACCCATTTCATATATGTTCTGTTCCACTGGTTCAACAACTGTCATCTGATTTTTTATCCCATCCAAGCCTGCTTTAAGAATCACCGCCAAACCCAAATAGGGATTACAGGTTGGGTCAGGGCTTCTTAACTCTATCCTGGTTCCTACCCCTCGTCTGGCTGGTATTCTAATCAAGGGACTCCGATTTCGATAAGACCAAGCGATATGGACCGGGGCTTCATAACCGGGCACCAAACGCTTGTATGAGTTTACTGTAGGGCTAGTTATGGCACATATAGCTTTAGCATGTTTCATGACTCCGGCAATAAACTGCCGGCATACTGCACTCAGTCCATCTTCTTGGGACGGATCATAAAAAGCATTTTCGCCATTCTTAAACAAAGAAATATGTAGGTGCATACCGCTGCCATTAATGCCAAATATCGGCTTGGGCATGAAAGTAGCATGCAGACCGTGTTTCTGGGCTACGGTTCTTACTACTATACGAAAAGTTACTATATTATCAGCAGTAGCCAAGGCATCCTGGTATTTAAAATCGATCTCATGCTGTCCCGGTGCTACTTCATGATGGGCTGCCTCAATTTCAAATCCCATGCTGGAAAGGGTTTCAACCATATCCCGGCGGGCATCTTCACCCATATCTACTGGCGGTAAATCAAAATAACTGGCCTTATCATTGGTTTTTAAGGTGGGCTGACCATTTTCATCCAGATGGAACATGAAAAATTCAGGTTCTGGACCAACCATCATCGAATAGCCCAGTTCAGCAGCCTCAGCCAAAACCTTTTGCAGTATATAGCGGGGGGAACCTATAAACGGCTGTTCATTCGAATCATAAATATTGCAGATTAATCTGGCTGTGCGACCATCGGAAGTCGGACTAATCCAGGGTAAAACTAAAAAGGTATTTAAATCCGGTTTCAAGTACATATCTGATTCCTCGATACGAACAAATCCCTCAATGGAGGAACCATCAAACATAAGATCTCCATCTAAAGCTTTATCCAGTTGTTCGCTGGTGATGGATACACTTTTCATCACGCCCAATATGTCAGTAAATTGTAGCCTGATGAATTTAACATTGTTTTCCTTTACAATACGGTATATAGTTTCTCTATCCATATTTAAACCTCCACTTTGTAACCTTTTTCAACTACCACAGATTAACACAATTAAATAACCATATCAATCCAAGTAGTCTATTAAACTACTGTATACAAAAAAAATATGAGACTAATTAATTGGAAAGAAGATTCATGTAATATAGTTGCTTAGATTGGAGCACACAGTATCTTGAATAGCCCCTTATAGGTAACCAGCTACTGGTATTATTGGTCTGGAATCCCCATCTAAATTATTACTATAATAAACGATATTAAAATAATTAATGCCAGGATAAGATTAAATATTATACCGGAGAACAAGCCCAGAACTGTTCCAAAACCGGTTTTAGCAGCTTTGCCAACATCCTGCAGTTCTATGTACTCCCCGATGAACGCGCCCAACCACGGTCCTATTAATATTCCCAGAGGCGGGAAAAAGAAGGCTCCCACAAAAGTGCCTATAAATGCTCCCCATATTCCCTTTTTGCTTGATCCGGCGTATTTGGCACCTATAGCAGTCGATAAATAATCAATAATTACGGAAAGCACTGTTACGGCTCCTATGATAACTAAATATTTAGGGGTTACCTGTTGGAACCCTTCGTACCAACCATAAGCAGCGATGGAGATAAATATCAATGGTATACCGGGAATCAGCGGCACGATAGTACCGGCTATGCCTACTAAAATCAACAGGAACACCACTATTAGTAATAAAACGTTTGAAGCCATATTCATACCTCCTACCTTATATTTGATTATTTTGCACAATTCAATCCCCTATGGCCCGGGTCATATCCGCTTATAAGTTGGCTGGGAGTGGGGCTGAATACTTAAGATCGCTTGGTGGGGCCGGTCTTAACTATTATGTGAGTTTTGCATAATTCAAAAATCCAACTTGTCATTCTGAGCGCAGCGAAGAATCTTTTAGATCCTTCGGCGT
>CAZXIR010000030.1:0-18487 GCA_964640845.1 uncultured Syntrophomonas sp. | reverse complement strand
GGCTGAAATAGAAGAATGTAAATGATAATCACAACGCATTATGGGAACACCTCCTAGAAAAATACTATCCTGTCATTTATGAAGAAAGGAAGCAGGTTCAATTATTAATCAGTCTTACAATAATAGGTCCTCGGTTCAACCACCCTACTAACTGAATTTGAAGAGTGTCTGGGCTCTGATTTAACCAGGGTTTTACTTTCATCACTTGCTAATTCTTTTAGGGTGTCGCCTGCAATTCTATATACCGTCCAATCGCTCATCTGATTCGCTCCCAGCGATAAATAGAAATCGATACTTGCTTTATTCCAATCCAGACACCACCATTCCAGTCTGCCGCATCCTCGTTCAACTGCAATTTGTGCCAGCTTTTTCAAGATCAATTTCCCATATCCATGACCCCTGTATTGTGGCTTAACGTATAAATCTTCCAGGTATATGCCAGCTCTTCCCAAAAACGTAGAAAAATTATGAAAAAACAGAGCAAATCCGACTTCGCTTCCATCTTCTACTGCAAATATAACCTCTGCCTTTTTCTTGTCAAACAGCCATTCTTTTAGTATGTCTTCGGTAGCTATTACTTCATCAAGCATTTGCTCATATTCGGCTAATTCTTTAATGAATTGCAGAATCAATGCGGTATCAGACTTTTCAGCATATCTAAAACTCAAATTCATGATAAGGCCTCCAATTATACTTTGCGAAGGCAAGGGGATGTTCTTCTGCTTCCTTTGTTGCTACACCTTCCATACGTTATTCTAACTGATTAATTCTCCTCATTAAAGGATATCTCGGAAATAAAGTATGGCATATCATTTTTTTAAAAGCATATTGACCACTTGGGTCATATTATTGCATAATATAAGTGACCAAAGTGGTCATTGTGTTGTTTGCAGGATAATCAAGAATTGGGGTGACGATCATTTATCCGAAATTCTATAGTCTGGAAGCAGAAAAACAAGAACGTATTATTAACGCCGCTTTTAAAGAATTTGCCAGAAACGGTTACGAAAAGGCATCTACGAATGAAATTGTCAAGGAAGCAGAAATATCTAAAGGTTCATTATTTAACTACTTTAAGAGTAAAAAGGAACTCTATTTATTCCTGCTGGAATATGTGGCTAAGGTGATAGAGCAAATCTACGATGAAGTGGATTGGCATGAAGCAGATTTCTTTGCCAGAATGAGACAATTGGGATTAGTAAAATTTAAGATCTATAAGCAATATCCCTATGCCTTTAATTTCCTTAAGGCTTTAGCCCAGGAGGATGCAGTTGAAGTGAAGCCTATAATTAGTCAACTCAGCCAGGGGCTCATATCAAGCGGTTTAGAAAGAGGTTATCAAAATATTGATTGGAGCAAATTCCGGGATGATATTGATCGTGAAAAAATGATTAGTATAATCAACTGGACCATGCTGCGTTTTGCCGAACAATCTATGGATAATCTTGATTCCATTGATAATATTGGCATGGAAGTACTTCGCGAATCAGACGAATATTTTGATATCCTGAAACGGTGTTTTTATAAGAAATGCTTAGAATGAAGCATTTACGGTCCATGAAGCCTTTCTTGAAACTCGTTAACGGAGCGTAAAAATTAAGGTCTAATACACGGTCCTACTGGTTATAAAGGGGAGGAATTAATTATAGTATGTTTATTGATGTTACCAACTTGAAGAAAAGCTATAGAACGGGCGAGGTTGTAAATGAAGTACTAAAGGGAATTGGGATGCAGCTCAACCAGGGGGAAATCGGGGTCATTCTAGGTCCGTCAGGTTCGGGGAAATCCACCCTGATGAATATCATCGGTGGGGTTGACCGCGGTGACAGCGGCAAAGTCGTGGTGGACGGAGTGGAGATCAACGATTTGAACGACGATGATCTGACGGAATATAGACGTGCAGACATCGGTTTTGTATTCCAGTTCTACAACCTGGTTCCTAACCTTACCGTGGGGGAAAACATTGAAGTGGTTTCCAACATTAGCACATCCCCGTTAAATGTTGACCAGGTTTTAGCGGCAGTGGAAATGCAGGACAAAAAGCACCGCTTTCCCAGAGAGTTAAGCGGCGGTGAGCAGCAACGGGTATCCATTGCCAGGGCCATTGTCAAAAATCCCAAGCTCTTGCTTTGCGATGAACCCACCGGGGCCTTGGATTATCAGACCTCCCGCAGTATCTTGCAGCTCTTGCAGCAGGTGAATAAAGAATTCGGGACCACCATTTTGATGATTACTCACAATACCGCCATAGCCGCCATGGCCAACAAGGTGTTTAGGCTGAGAAGCGGGGAAGTGGTTGATGAAGTGGTCAATCAGGTGACTGTTCCGGCAGAAAGGATTGAGTGGTAATGGCTTTGCATAAGAGAGTAATGCGGATCCTGCAAGAAGACAAGCTGCGTTATCTTGGTATTCTGCTGATTCTTATCCTGGGAAGCTATACCTTTATTGTAGCTGCTGGACTCTCCCAGAATCTCGCTGCTTTGGTCACAACCTTTACCGAAGAGCATATACAGGAAGATCTGTCCTTTAGGACTGATATGGCTATTCCTGACAGAGCCGCATTAGAGAAAGATTTCAATGTTGTCATCGAGGAATATAAGAGCTGGGACACTGATTTGTCCGATACCCTTACCCTTAGGCTCCTAAGTGAAACAGAAAAGGTAAATATTCCTGCTGTCATAGAAGGGCGAGGACTTTTTGGGCCGGGAGAAATACTCATTGATCCGGCCTTTGCCCAGGCTAACGCTTACCCTGTAGGTAGTCAAATTGAAGCTGCGGGTAAAACCTTTACTGTGGTAGGCTTAGTATCCCTGCCCCACTATATCTATCCGCTAAAGAATGTAAATGATTTATTGTATTCGCCCCATGAATTTGGGGTGGGGGTTATAAAGCAGGGGGAATTTTTAGATATAGATAATGCTGCCAGCATCTATTCCGTTAAGTTTAATGACAGAACTCAGAGCCTTAATAAACAGGCGGTTCAATTGCGGGAAGGTTTACGGGCGGAAGGTATAACAGTATCCGACTGGAATGATATTATGAACAACAAACGGGCCCGATTAGTTTGGGCCTCTATTACCGGTATGAAAACTATGAGCGTGCCATTACCAGCCGCCATGTTTCTTTTGTCTTCTTTAATTATCGGCATCATGTTCTGGCGCTTAATCCGTAAGGAAACGGTGATTATCGGGACTTTTTATGCCCAAGGTTACCGACGGCGGGAGTTAATGCGTCACTATATGGCTATCCCCTTGCTGCTGGCTTTTGCGGGTGGAATAATAGGAAGTCTGTTGGCCCTACCCTCTATCAAGCCAATGGTTATGGCTATGATTTCCTATTATAATGTTCCGGTTCCAGGCATTGAATTAAGCTTTCTCAATGTATTAATCGGAATATTGACGCCGGTACTTTTTTTAGGGCTCAGCAGTTATCTGGTAATACGTTCGGAGCTTAAAAAGTCTCCGGCGGAGCTAATGAAAGGGGATAAGCAAAAAAACAAGGTTAATGCTCTGGAGCGGGCTTTTAAACTGGAAAGGTTTAAGTTCAGCACCAAATTCAAGCTTCGGGAACAATTTAGAAGCATATCGCGGCTTGTGTTTCTATTATTAGGTGTTACCAGTGCGTCTGTCTTGATGCTCTTCGGCTTTACGCTTTTGAACTCTTTTAACCATGTGTTTAACACCTCGGATGCATACCAGTTTGAGTACGAATATGCCTTTAGGGATTTACAATTTGGTGAGGCGCCGGAAGGGGCAGAGGCCTTTAATGCAGGGAAGTTTTATCCTAAACACAATGAGGAAATGGAGTTTTTTATAACCGGTATAGAGCCGGATTCAACGCTTACAATTCTAAAGGATAGTAAGGAAAATCTCATTCCTAACAATCAAACAAATATTACGAAGCCTCTGGCCGATCGTTTGGGGATACAGGCTGGGGACACCGTAACCTTTATCAACAAAGAGGATGGAAGGCCCTACAGCTTTCATATTGATGCTGTTGCTGATTCATACGTCGAGCAGTTTATATATTTACCAATAGATGAGTTTAACCAAAAACTAGAGTTTCCTGAAAACAGCTATATGGGGCTATTTAGTACAATAAAGCTTGATATTCCTGACGAAGAACTATCAGGGATGAAATCCATGAGTGAGATGCCTGACGCAATGGATGAATTTTTTGGGCTGATGATTTCCATGGTGGCATTGATGACAATTGTCTCCAGTATTGTGGCGTTGATTATCCTATATCTTGTAACTTCGTTGATTATTGAAGAAAATAGAAACACCATATCACTTTTCAAGGTATTTGGTTACCGACGGAATGAGATTAAATCTATGATATTAAATAGCTCCACCTTTGTCATCGTGGCTGGATTTATGATCAGTATTCCTATTATGGCGGCATCCATGAGTGCCATGTACGGTTATGTTAGCAATATGATTAATTTAGTAATACCAACTATTATTAGTCCCCTTTATGTGGCTGTCTGCTTCGTGGTAATCATGTTAACCTATCAGTTAAGCAAGCTATTGTGTTCAAAGAGAGTTAATGAAGTTTCAATGAATGAAGCCCTGAAAGCAGGAACGGAATAGAAATGCTGGGAAATTTTTTCGATTGCTATTAGAAACACTTGGGAAAATACCGGCGTTATGGGTTATGGTGGGAGTTACAGTACTATTTTTGGGATGGTTGCCACGGGTTTCCACAATCTTGAGCTGGGCAATATGGGGTGTTTTGGATAATGGTATTCTTATGGGAGTTTGAGATAATTAGTGACCCAGTTGCTGTTTTATCACCGTTCTCCATATTCATCCTATAAAGGAGACTTCAATCATTTCCCTTAGTTATATGTAAACATTGCCAAATGTTATGAGGAGCTGTGTGATTCTGATAATGCAAGAAGAAATTTTGAATTGTCAAATTTATATAAGGGGGCGCCTTCTGATGAAGGTCCATTTTATCATGGGACAAAGGCAGATCTGCAGGTTGGTGATTTACTGACAGCTGGTGGAAACTCAAATTACAAACCTGAGCTTAAAATGAACCACATTTATTTCACTGCTAATGCAAATGGTGCAGGACTTGCAGCAGCATTAGCAAAAGGAGAAGGAAGAGAACGCGTTTATATAATAGAACCAACAGGTGAATTTGAAAACGACCCAAATGTTACTGACAAAAAATTCCCGGGTAACTTAACACGTTCTTATCGCTCACAAGAACCTTTAAGAATTATTGGTGAAGAAACAGAGTGGGCGAAACTGACAACTACGGAGCGACGCGAATGGCGCGAAAATTTAGCCAAAAACAAGGGCGAAATTGTTAACTGAACATATTCAAATGGGTAAAATAGTTACTTTTCAAGTTTGTTTGTGGGCTTACACATAAAACAAATCAAAGCACCCTGCGTGAAATATCGTAGAGTGCCTTGCTCATTTTAATCTGACTAATTTGGGTGATCCAAGATCACTCAACTTTTCAACGGAATTTGGGAAATGATGCGTGGTAGAATTATTAACGCTACAACTAATAGCAATAATACTGACCCTAATATGGCCAGATCTGATAAAGCAAGAATTCTAGGTATTGTAGTTATCGTGTGAAACATCGTTATAGCACCTAATATCCCTAGTATTGACGCATACCACTTCCTCAATAGCCATTACCAAGGCATAGATACCTATAAACCAATATGTGGGCCGGAGGATTAATTATATTGGCTATTGAACGAAGGAATAGGACCCATAAATACTTTTTTAATATAATTAGAGAAAGAGCTAAATTACCATAAATCGTCTAAGGCAATCGATAATCCGGTGAACTCTGGGTGTTCCATTAGGTCTTCATCCAGTCCGGCAGTCACCAGGGCGTAAATGCCATTCTGCAAGGAAAAACATTCCAGGGTTTTTTCCTGCGGATTGACCAGCCAATAGTGCTGCACCTGACCTTCCTGGTAAATCCTAAACTTTTGCAGACGATCCTTGCGGCTACTGGAAGGAGATAAGACTTCCACTATCAGCGTGGGCGAGCCATCAATTCTGGTATCCTTCACGATAAGTTTTTGTTCCCCGGATACATACAACAGATCCGGTTGAACTACGGTAATATCATGGAAAGTGACATCCAAAGGTGCGTTAAATATTTCACCATCGGGATCAAGTTCCCAGAAATAGTCTTCCAAGACCCGCTGCAGTCTGCGGGAAACCCGTTGATGCATAACGTTAGGCGAAGGCTCTTTGATCAATATGCCGTCCAGGATTTCATAACGGTAGCCTGGTTCTTCCGGCAATAAAAGATAATCCTGATAAGTGAGTTTTTCATTAGGGTTTTGTTCCTTGTATTCCACCGCGTTCTCCTGCACACTTGGCTCAGTTAATGATCGGATAACGTCAGCCAACTTATAACGATAATTGCTGCTTCCTAATACAATATAAGGTATTTTATTTTGTCTGGTGTATCTCCAGATGGTTTCCACTGACAAATCCAGAGCCTCAGCCAAAACCTGAGCGGTAATAAGTTCCTTATTATCTGACATAAAATCACCTCCACTTATATTATAATAAGCGGATAAAGCAAAAACAAGTATAAACAACATAACACAACTAAACAATATTAGTTGAAATATTTTCTCAAATATATATACATATTATTACATTTATATTTAGCATTCTTCTGTTCACGTTACATTTTGTATTTCAATCTGCAGGGAAATACTCTATATCTTTTACGCAGTTGTCACCTGCTCTGGCGGTGGTCTTTATATCACTAATATTAAAAGATAAAACAAGTATTAACGATATAAAAAACCATTTCCATATTAATAAGATTGTTGTCAAATGGACGATACCTGCGATTGCTATTCCTGGTATATGTATAGTTGTTAGCAGTTTTATCATGACTTATTATAAAATTGACTATGTCTCTTGGAAAGGAGATTTGTTGTTTTATATACTCAATTTTGTTGCTATGCTAATAGGTAGTGTTGCAGAAGAAATAGGATGGCGAGGTTTTTTACTGCCTAATCTGCAAAAAAGGTATACACCATTTATCAGTAGTATTATTGTTGGGATCCTATGGGGTGTTTGGCATTTGAACTTTACCGGGGGTATAGGGGGATTTGTTTTATACACTGTAACGATTATTGAAATGTCCATTTTAATGACCTGGGTTTATAATAAATCAAATGGGAGCATATTGTTAATGTCTGTCTGGCACCTTATTATAAGTTTAACCTCTCATATTTTCTTATGGGATAGATTTAACTTCCAATTATTTGTAGTCGAGAGCATAGTGTTTGGGATTTTGTGTGTATTCATATTAATTCTGGAGCGAAGTACATTTTTCTTTAAGACTAGATTAGGAAGCAATAAAGTATGAAAAACATAATGGGTAAAGGTCGAATCCGATACTGCAACTGAGTATACCAAAAATAAAAATCTGGAATATAAAGAAATATATGATAGATATAATGGGGAAATCCCAGATGACATAAGGGAGAAATTTTACGAGGGAGTTGATAGATTCCAGACGAGTGAGTTAGATGTGGAGTTTATGAATGAAATCAATCTTTTTTTTGAAAGGCAACTGCGATGAATGGAGAGTCTATTGTTTAAAAGGCAGATATCTTTTAGTAAATAGAATATCAGAAGCGATCAAGCAGCTTAAAAATATTGAAGATTTGAGCATAAGGCAAATTGTTCGAATAACCGGACTGACGTATTATGAAGTATATAAAGCTTAAAATCATACCTAAGCCAATCGGGAGAACGAACCGTCCCATTGATTGCTCTATACTCCAAACTAACGAAGACATGTTAAGGCTAGGGGGAGAATATTCTGGATTATAAGGTAGAAAAGATGAAGGCGACTGATTGGAAACAGGTTGCAGATATATACATGGAAGGAATAAAGACCAAAATAGCTACGTTTCAAAGTACTGTACCAGCGTGGGAAGAGTGGAATAATGATCATTGCCAATCCTGCCGCTTGGTAGCCAGGGCCGGTGATAATATTTTGGGGTGGGCAGCTTTATCCCCCGTTTCCGGCCGGTGTGTTTATGCCGGGGTGGCAGAAGTAAGCATCTATATTGGTGAGCAATATCAAGGTCAGAAGGTTGGTACAGCGCTTCTGGAAAAAGTAATTGAACTCTCAGAAGAAAACGGGTTTTGGACCCTGCAATCAGGAATTATTAAAGAGAATATCTCCAGCTTAAATCTACATAAAAAATGTGGGTTCAGGGAAGTTGGCTATAGGGAAAGACTCGGCAAAATTGATAATGGGAAGTGGCATGATGTAGTATTAGTCGAACGAAGAAGAACATGACCTGGGGACGAACCCCTGTCTCCCCATGACACTTGTGAAAGGAAGATAATAATGGGTAATCAAAACCAGGTTAAAAATAATTTTGGTCAAAGAGCTTCAGATTATAGGTTGAGTTCTACTCATGGCGATCCTGTTGATCTGGAGAGAATGATAAATCTTGTAAAACCTTATCCACAGGCAATCGCCTTAGACGTTGCAACCGGTGGAGGGCATACGGCAATTGCCCTGGCCAAATGTGTAAACAAGGTAGTTGCTATTGACCTAACCCCAGAAATGTTGGCAGAGGCGGAAGCGGCATCAAAGCAATTCGGTATAAGTAACATTGAATTTCAGGTTGAAGATGTGCATAAGTTGGATATTGCTGATGGGCAATTTGACATTGTTGCTTCAAGATTTGCTGCACATCATTTTTACGATATTAAGACAGCCCTTCGAGAAATGTGCAGGGTTTTAAAGCCAGGAGGAGAATTGTATATTCTTGATTGTTCGGTCCTGGACGGAGATGAATCTGAAAATAGAATAAATCGTATCGAGTTTTTAAGGGACAGTTCCCACTATTGTTCATATTCACCACGTCAATGGAACCAATTATTAAAGGAACTGCCAGTGACTGTACAACACACCTCTTTGTTAAATAGTCAGTATAGTTTACCACAGTGGTTTGACAGGATGGCAACCGACCAAAACAATCAACAAGAAATCTTTGGAATATTAAATAATCTATCCGAAGGATATAAAGCCCTTTATCCTTTCAGTGAGAATCACATAACTACTTATCGTTTTGAGGTTTTAGCGTTGAGACAATAACCAAACCAAGTGGACGGTTCTTGTGGTTATATACTCCCATAGCGTTATACGATTTTCAGTGAGGGGAGTATTTTAGCCTAGAGAAGCAAGAAAGAACAGCCATTAAAACGAGAATCTTCTCATGCGAGGGGGTTCTTTCTGCAAAGAAAGGTCTTCTGGTTTTTTGATGTGATAAAGACAGAGAGATTGATAGCTGAGACGTTAAGCACCTGATTCTCGAAGAAATTCCAGAATCTTTTGATTTACCAGGTCAGTTTGAGTCCATACCAGGTCATGTCCAGCAGCAGGGATTAATGCTGTTTTTACCTGGGGCGCGACACGATTAAGACGTTCCAATGCTTTCTTAGCGGGATAAATTATCTCTTTTTCACCAATTAAAACAAGCACGGGTATATTAATATTTTTCAATTGATGGTCGGACAAAACGGTTGGAAGGGGTGGAGTTTTGGGTTTAAAGCATTTCGAAGCAGTAGAATAACAATGTACAAAACTAATCGCTGCATTTTGGTCTCGTTTTATATAGTTTTTGACCATCCAACGCATATGCATATCGAAAAAGGTTTCCGGTATCAAGCGGGTAAGAAAAGCGCGCATGGCAGGCCTGAAAAACAATCCCCCTACCGGCAGTCCCGTGGGGAGTACCGTCGCGGCCGGTGCTATTAATACGATACTATTGAGCCTTTCGGGAAAGCGGAGCATATATTGACTGGTTTGCCAGCCGCCATATGACAATCCCATGAGGTTGATATTATTCTCAAGCTCAAGAGCATTGAACAACCCATCCAACCAGTTCACATAGTCTACCGGGCTTTTAACAGCCTTTGTATATATGCTTCGGCCGTAATCATAGATATCATCAACGGCAAAAGTGTGGAAGTCCTTCGATAAGGCTTCTATCTGCGGCATCCACATCAGTGAGCTGCAGCATACTCCATGCAGCAGCACCAGGGGAGGTGCATCTTCAGGCCCGCTAATCCGCACCAGAGTTTGGCCGTAGGACGTATCAACCATTTTGGACTCATGGGGAACCGGCCAGAATTTTTCCGTATTGTCATATGCTTTCAGATATTTCTCTCTGGCCTGTCTTGATCTAAAGGGATGATATTCGATTCCTTTCATGAATCCTCACCTTCTCGTTCGGCCAGCATTTTTAGATTATAAAATTGCTTGCGCATCATTAATAAATCCAGCCCGGGGATTAAACGCTTCATTATTCTTCCAGACAGGGTTTTATGGAACTTCATTAAACCTTTTACTAACAGGCGACAGGAATTTTCTTTCTGTGGTATTATCAGATAACTCACCACTATATCCTGCAGATGAAATTTTCCATAACCTTTGGGAATCGCCCGTATGGTAATGCTTTTATCCATTTCGAAATCTATTACTTCAAAGCAACTCATAACGATTTGCCCGAGTTCCAGGGGAGGAAGGTTGGGAATCAGTTGGCGAGGGCTTAGTTTGCAATCGTTGTCTATGCAGTCATAACTGTAGGGCGCAACGCGAAGCTGGGACACCCATTGAAAAACCAGGCTGACCGGGGCCTTTATAGTGATGCCCCGGTACAGGGTACAGGCCGGATCGTATTTCTGGATAAAATCATCGCAGGGAAAGGCCAGTTTCCGTTCCCAGGCGGCTATTCCCCAAGTGTGGGTTATACGCATAAAATTCCCTCCCTATACTTTGATTTCTTTTTCCTGAGCCTTTAATTCTTTTTGATGAGCTTTCCAGCCCGGGCACCATTTTAGATGCCAGTACCACAACTTGCTCCGAAAAGAAGACCTATCACCTGCGTTTTAGATAAAATGTAACGTAAGCTTAACTATATGTTAAGCGTTCATTACATTATAGTCAATAGATGTGGATTGGATAAATGATGTAAATGTTCTAACATATCCCGGTCTGCCTTACTTATTTTATTGCAATTTTAGCCGGTTTATTGGTGCTGCAAATTATGTTATTAGTGCTTTACAATATGTATACTACGCATTACCATTTATTCAATTTAGTAAAGGTTGCGCGTTAGACTAATGATGCGAGGCTTAACAGAAATTAGCGAGTGGTTTAGAACGGAGCATAAGTCAATTAATGAAGCCATCTGGGGCATCTATATCCGATAGAATCATATTTTGTTCCATTTTGCATGCCTCTCAACTCATATTAATACTTGACAAAAATGTAATGCATACTTAACATATAGTTAAACATGCATTACATATTTTATTTAGGGGCTTTCATTGCGAAAAGACTACCGGGGACCTCTGGGGAGGGGAAGGACAATATTATGAAAATTACTGAAGGCAAATGGAAGGAAATAGTGAAGTATTATGACGAATCAAAGCAGACTTCGATGATAGGCTCAGTCAATAGTGTTGGTCAGCCAAATGTTACGCCGATTGGTTCATTGATATTAAAAAGCGATTATTCAGGTTTTTACTTCGACCTGTTTACGAAGGAGTTATCAGATAATCTGGAACAAAATAGAAATGTCTGTGTTTTAATTGTTCAAAGTGGAAAACTATTTTGGTTCAAATCACTTTATGCTAACGAGTATAAGAAACCTCCTGGAATAAAATTGATTGGTTCTGCCGGAAATAGGCGTAAAGCATCAGCAGAAGAAATTCAAATATTAAGAAGTAAAACAAAACCATTAAAAATGCTTAAAGGCTATCATACAATCTTTGGGAATCCATCCTATGTGAGAGACATCGAATTCACTGACTATTTTATGCTAAACACCGGTAAAATGACATGTAATCTCTGATGTCAGTGGAGTGGTTATAGGAATGTAAGGAGGCAATATTCTGCAAAAAGTAGGAAACAACCTTAGATATTTAAGACGCATGCACGATCTGACTCAAGAGGAACTGGGCAGTGCCCTGGGGGTCACCAGGCATACCATTATGGCCTTGGAGAGCAGAAAATATGAACCTTCTATTGCACTGGCATTGGCCATTGCGCAGTTTTTCAAAACCCCGGTGGAAGAGATATTCTTTTTAGAAAATAAAGGGGAGGGTCAGTAGATGGGTATTAAAGACAGGGCTGGATTAACCATTGGGTGGGCTTTGTTAACCGTTTTAGCCATTGCTGTTGCTGCTGTGAGAATCATAAAACAAAGCCCTTATGAAATATCATTAATTATCGCCGTACTTATGTTTATCGTATTTGTATATGTATTTATTCTTCGCAGAATTGATGGACATTTGTTTGTGAATGCGCTAAATGATGAACGGCTTTGGCAAATTTCGACAAAAGCGCAAAGAAACTCCTTCTGGTTTTTATTTATCAGCATTTGGTGTCTGGCGGCTGTTCTGGAGTTTTTTGATCCTGCCTTGCTTAAGGAATATATCAGCATGGTTCTGGCTGCGATAGGAACCATCGGCCTTTTCATATATATGCTTTGTTTTGTTTGGCAGAAATACAGGGTGTAGGACTGGTTCCCGGCGTTGCCATGCAGATCGACAATCAGGCCAGCGCCTTAAGTGGTCAGGGGGACGGGGTTGTTGACAACATTTGAAAAGTTGTCAACAACCCCGTCCCCCTGACATATTATTTGCCGAAGGTCATGTTCTTGAACTTTATGGTTTGGTTCTTAATGGCGATTTCAGTAGGCAATCTTTCAATACTGGAAGCACCGAAGAAACCATCGATACCAGCGGTTCGATCCAGTATATATTGGGCGTCTTGGGGTTCAGCGATCGGGCCTCCGTGGCAGATGACCATGATATCAGGGTTGACAGATTTACCAGCATCATGAATCGCCTGTACTCGCTGGGCGGCTTCATCCAAACCCATGGCTGTTTCTGCCCCAATATCACCTTTGCTGGTCAAGCCCATATGGGCCACGATTACATCTGCACCGGCTTTTGCCATCTGCCTGGCATCTTCTTCATCAAATACATAGGGCGTGGTAAATAAGCCAATTTCATGCGCTATTCTGATCATTTCAACTTCCAATCCATAGCCCATGCCAGTTTCTTCCAGGTTAGCTCTAAACTTTCCATCGATCAAGCCAACCGTCGGAAAGTTTTGCACTCCGGCAAAGCCCATTTCTTTCAATTGTCTTAGGAAATATTCCATATCCCGGAAAGGATCTGTACCACATACCCCGGCCAATACTGGCGTATCCTTTACTACCGTTAGTACCTCCCGGGCCATTTCCACAACTATTTGATTCGCATCTCCATAAGGCATCAGTCCTGCCAGGGAGCCTCTACCTGCCATTCTATAGCGGCCTGAATTATAGATAATGATCATATCTACACCACCGGCTTCAGCTGATTTGGCAGAAATACCGGTGCCAGCACCGGCACCCACCAGCGGTTTTCCAGTTGCTATTTGTTCTCGCAATCTTCTGCTTACTTTTTCTATGGTCCACGCTATCAAACGACATCCCTCCTCTATTTTTCTAACATGTCTACCAGTTTTTTGGCCATTGCCAAAGCAAACTCATCATCATTGATATCTGTATCCATTTCGATCAATTCAACTTTATCCTGCAGAATATTATTTTTCAGGATATCGAATAGGACCCGGTCTTCTTCAGGGCCATAGAAAGGCTGTCCTTCAACATCTATCAGTGAAACACCCTTCAATGGCAAAAATAGTGCAGTTGGTCCCTGGGTCATGTTTAGCTTGTCAGAAATAATTTGCCCCAATTGTCGATTTTCATCAACGGTAGTTCGCATTAAGGTAACGGTTGGATTATGTTTATATAGGTTCCGGTCTTTAAACTCTTGTGGTACCGTATCCATTGGTCCAAAATTAACCATATCTAAAGCACCTGTCGAGACCACCTGAGGAATACCCATCTTTCCTGCTGCTTCCAATCTATGGGGACCTGCATTTAAGACCCCGCCAACCAGTTCATCACACCATTCGGTAGTGGTAATATCCAGTACGCCTTTAATAAAACCTGCTTCTATTAGATCCTCCATTGATCTTCCACCGGCTCCTGTGGCATGGAAAACCAATACCTCATAACCTTTGGATTCCAAATATTCCCTAGCTGTGGTTACACAGGGTGTTGTTACCCCAAACATGGTAGCTGCCAGCAGTATTTTTTCCTGGTCTAAAACTGGGGTGGTACCTTTTGCCATGCCGGCAATTGCATATGCGGCGTTGGCCAGAATTTTTGAGGAGAGGGTATTAATTCCTGAGATATCTACTACAGAATACATCATAGTGATGTCTTTAGTTCCCACATAGGGTCTGGTGTCACCAGATGCGACAGTAGAAACCATCAATTTAGGGATACCCACAGATAATGCCTGCATGGCATGGGTGCCTATGGTGGTGCCGGCAGTCCCTCCTAAACTAATTATGCCCGCTACTAAACCTTGCCTTTCAAGCTCCGATATGATTTTAGCACTGCCTTTCATCATAACATCGATAGCCAAGCCTCTGTCATTAGCTGTGATCAGTTCGGCCAACGCTGTACCTCCAGCTTCGGCAACAATATTGTTGGAAATATCTGGTTGAAAGCGGGGGGTGCCTAGTACCCCGGCGTCGACAACCACCGTTGCCACACCTTGAGATTCAATGATGTCTTTGACAAACTTGAATTCTGCACCCTTAGTATCCAGAGTCCCTAAGATTACAACTTTCTTCACAATCATATTCCCTCCTTTTTAAATACACCACACCGATCCAAAGACGACAACCTACAAATTAAGTCTATGTCTTATAACAATCTTTGTAAATCAATAATTGGTAAAGACAGGGAGATTAAAAGCTTCTTAACGCTCTTCTTTATGAGCAAGTTTTGCTCTATAATATGAAGGCACCACCCATCCACAAGAAGGTGAGGGAATCAAGGTCCGACCAAGGGCAGATATAGATTTGGACGGGGGGACATAAGAATGTTGTTAAACCATCTTCTTTTTTGGGTCCCTTTACCTTAAGGTGTGTATACTACATAATAAGATCCCTATATTTATTAAGGAGGAAATGATTTGCGCTGCTATGTAGATGGAATCAGTCATTCAGGGGAAGGGGTAGCCAGAATAGATGGCAAAGCCACCTTTATCCCTTTTGCAATACCGGGCGAAACGGTTGAGATCAAGGTAATTGAAGACAAGAAAAATTACCAACGCGCCAGACTGCAAGAAGTAATAACCGCCTCACCGGACCGGGTGGATCCCCCTTGCCCGTATTATTTCAAGTGTGGTGGATGCGCATATCAACATGTTAGCTATCCTCGGCAATTGGAGCTCAAAAGACAGGTAGTAAAGGATAGTTTAAAGCGAATTGCGGGAATCGACATAGAGGTAAATCCGGTAATTGGTATGGAAGATCCCTGGCGCTACCGTAACAAAGTGGAGTGGCATACAGGAAAAGAGTCCGGGGAATTAACTATGGGCTACTACGTTAATGATAGTCGGGTATTGATGGGTATAGATAACTGTTTGCTTATAAGCCAGGAGATGCAGAACTATAGTAAGTACATTAAAGATAATTTGCAGGAACTGAAGATACCTGAGGGCTGTGAAGTCATTGTGCGCCAGTCCTCAGCCAACCAGGAACTGATGCTGATATTTAATGGGCCAGGAACCAGCCAAATAGATTTCGCCAGGATGCTCAATTACCAGGAAGCAGCATCTATATATAGTGTTGATCAGGGTGCACCCCAGCTTCATTATGGAGATCAAAGCCTGGAAGATGCCATCTCTGAAATTAAGTTTGGCATATCACCGCTGGCTTTTTTTCAGGTTAATTCTCAGCAGACAGAACGACTGATAGAGGTCATTAAAGATTTTGCTCAAATAGATAAAGGTGATAATGTCTTGGACGCTTATTGCGGAATAGGCAGTATTGCTCTGGGATTGGCAGCCAAGGCGAAAAGAGTAGTTGGGGTGGAAAGCTTCAAAACAGCAGTCAAAGATGCCAAAAGAAATGCTTTTAAAAATGATATATCAAACTGCAAATTCATCAAAGGAGCCTGTGAGGAAATCATACCCGATTTGAAAGAGCCTTTTGATGTGGTGATTTTGGACCCGCCCCGGTCAGGATGTAAAGCTCAATTAATTGATTCTATCGTTAAAATGGCACCGAAAAGAGTGGTATATGCATCCTGCAATCCTGCTACTTTAGCTCGTGATTTGGCTGCGTTTGTGAAGGCTGACTACAATGTGGTAAAAGTCCAGCCTATTGATATGTTTCCACAGACGGGGCATGTGGAGACGGTGGTATTGATGTCAAGAAAATAATGCAGTGTCCTCTGGAAGGCCTGATATTAGTCTTTTATGTGATTTAATGTTTAAAATCTTATTGCTAAAAATAATTTTTTTTACTCCAAGGGAACATGTCTAAAAACGCTAAAACCCTTGCGAGTAGTCGATTTAGATGTCGGTGCTTGGCGAGTGGTCAGTATGGATATCAGAGGATTGTGAGTAGTCGGTTTAGATGTTTTTTGAAATAGCATAGTTTGTGTGGTCGGTATTGATATTTAAGATTGAGTTGATAAAACAGCCTTATATTAGCCTAACTAACATAGCCAAAATTTGATTGTATGTTTATTAGCTATAATGCTAATGGAAAGATGAATTTTTGTTACAATAGAGATTAGGAAGTGTAGCGAATTTGAATATACATGGCGTTTTTAAGCAAGATCATTTATATTAGTTAGAGTGCTTAAAAACACAGTTGCAACTGTCAGTTGACATATCTCCATGCCTAGATGGTGGTTATGCAACCAATGGTTTTGCTATAATTGCACCATGAAAGAAAGGAGTGTTAATTATGAATATGGCAGACAGAATACAATATTTACGAAAGCAAAAAAGTTTTTCGCAAGAAGAACTTGCAGACAAAGTAGGTGTATCTAGGCAAGCCGTTTCTAAATGGGAAAGTGAACAAAGCTCACCCGATTTAGAAAAAATTATTATTATGAGTGAACTTTTTGAAGTCACTACAGACTATATTCTTAAAGGTATAGAGCCTGTCGCTATGACGAACAAAAAGACTATTTCTTCTTTGTATCTAGGTTTTGCGGTAATTTTTGCAACTATAGCAGGAATTTGGTCTTTTACAGCAAATAGATTTCGCATGGATGAATGTCTTCTTATCGTTATAGCAGGAGCGGTGGTTGGGCTGAGTATAGGTTTGATAGTTCAAGCAGTATCCAATTTATTCAGGAAATGAGCTTTATAAGTGCATTTCAAATTTGAGTTTTTCAAGGAACCTATAATCGAGGAGGTTTTGCTATGGCTGAAAAAAGAATTGAATATATTCCTGCTAGACCTCCAAAGAGAGAAAAGCGAGTCGGCATTTACTGCCGTGTGAGTACTAATAGCGCTGATCAGCTGAAAAGTCTTACAGCTCAGATATCAGCGCTGACGAGATTAACATCGGTTAATCCGAAGTGGCTGCTGGTCGATGTATATACGGATATCGCTTCAAGTAAGACAGGCTCTTCTCGGAAAGAGTTTAATCGTATGCTTGAGGATTGCAAGTCGCATGATTTGGAAATTATTATCACCAAAAGTATCAGCCGGTTTGGGCGGGATACGGTGGAGATTCTTGATGCCTTGAACCAGTTAAAACTTTTGGGAGTTCGTGTCATCTTTGAACAGGAGCAATTGGATACGGCAGATACTAACAGCGATCTAATGATTTCCATAATAGAGTCAATTGCTCAGGCGGAGAACGAATCACGTAGCGATAATATTAAATGGGGTATCAAACAACGTGCCGCACAAGGTACTTCAAAGCTGTATAACAGAAAGTGCTATGGCTATATCAACGATGCTGATGGGAATCTGGCTATTGATGATGAAAAAGCGAAAAATGTAAAACTGATATTCGATCTCTATCTCCGTGGCAAGAGCATACTAGGCATTGTATCTGAGTTGGAGCGACTAGGAATCAAGTCTCCTACCGGGAAGGATAAATGGTGTAAACGTACAATTGATGTAATGCTCAGTAATGAAAAATACAAAGGAAATGTTCGGTTGCTGGATAACGGGAAACATGAATCATATTACCTGTCAGAGAACAATAATCCGGCGATCCTATCTAAGGAAACATTTCAGGCGGTGCAAATTGAAAAACAACGCCGAAGTAATGTTACAAAGGGCGAAAATGGAAGCAAGAGAAAAAGCAAAAAATACAGTTCAAAGAAGTGAAAATTCAAAATAGCCTAATCGAGATTTTAAAGTCGAGAACTCAGGATAGACATCAAACCCTTTAACACACTGCACATGGAATCCGTCAATTTATTCACGAAAAAGCGGTAAGAAAAACCCCCGATCTAGTGGGTCTAAGAGAATCCAACAATTAGCATTCTTACTCTTTGGATTGTCTATCTAACTTGTTCGTTAGAACAGAACTGACGCCAATTCGGCACGATATTCTCGGGTTT
>CAZXIR010000029.1:15574-18729 GCA_964640845.1 uncultured Syntrophomonas sp. | reverse complement strand
TCAATCGGCATATCGTCATCCATGCCCAGGCGATCCATTACTCCCTCTATGGTAGCCGCACCGAACAGCCGCATTAAATCGTCTTCCAATGAAACATAGAACCGGGACTCCCCATTATCTCCCTGCCGACCTGAACGCCCTCGAAGCTGATTATCTATACGTCTGGATTCATGCCGCTCGGTTCCGAGTATGTATAAGCCGCCCAACTCGTGAACTCCTTCCCCGAGTACAATATCAGTTCCCCGGCCAGCCATGTTGGTAGCTATGGTCACCATACCCTTTTGTCCGGCCTGGGCAATTATCTGAGCTTCCTTTTCATGATATTTGGCATTCAAAACCTGATGAGATACCCCTCTTTTACCCAGCATGGTGCTGAGCAGTTCAGATTTTTCTATGGAAATAGTACCTACCAGGACCGGCTGCTGCTCTTTATGCCTTTCTAATATGTCATTGACTACGGCCTGGAATTTACCCATCTCAGTTCGATAAATGATATCTGCATGATCAACTCTTATCATAGCACGATGAGTGGGAACCACCACCACGTCCATATTATATATCTTTTTGAATTCAGCCTCTTCAGTCTCCGCCGTACCGGTCATTCCAGATAACTTGTCATACATACGAAAGTAATTCTGGAAGGTAATGGTAGCCAAGGTCTGAGATTCCTTTTCGATCTTAACTCCTTCTTTGGCTTCAATAGCCTGGTGCAAACCATCACTGTATCTTCTGCCGAACATCAATCTTCCAGTAAATTCGTCGACTATTATAACTTGATCGTCTTTAACCACATAATCGCGATCCCTTTTCATTAAGGTGTGGGCCTTAAGTCCCTGGTTAATATGGTGAGCCAGTTCCATATTTTCGGACAGATTTTCGATATGAAAATACTGTTCTACCTTTCTGACCCCATCCTCGGTAAGGGTTGAAACATGGGCCTTTTCATCTACTATATAGTCATCCTCATGCTTCAAGCGGGGCACAAATTTGGCTATCTGGTAATACAGACTGGTAGGCTTGTCTCCTTCCCCGGAAATTATCAAGGGGGTGCGGGCCTCATCGATTAATATGGAGTCAACTTCGTCTATAATTGCATAATGGAGTGGTCCCTGCACCATGTTTTCCCGGTTCACGGCCATATTATCTCTGAGATAATCGAATCCATATTCATTGTTGGTTCCATAGGTTATATCACAAGCATAAGCGGCCTTTTTTTCTTGACTATTCATCCCATGTATAATCAGGCCTACCTGCAAGCCGCAGTACTCGTACACCGGCTTCATCCACTCAGCATCTCTACTGGCCAGATAGTCATTAACGGTGATAATATGAACACCTTTTCCCTCCAGGGCATTTAAATAGGCTGGCAGGGTGGCAACCAGTGTTTTACCTTCCCCGGTTTTCATTTCCGAGATCCTTCCATCATGGAGTACCATACCACCTATCAACTGGACATCAAAATGTCTCATCCCCAGTGTACGCCGGGAAGCTTCCCGGATTACTGCAAAGGCTTCCGGTAAAATATCGTTTAAGGATTCACCATTCTTTAGTCTTTGCTTGAATTGCTCTGTTTGGGCTGGAAAATCTTCAGCGCTAAATTTTTCATATCGAGGTTCCAATTCATTAATGGCCTCTACTCGCTTGCGATAACGTTTTACCTCTTTCTCATTGTCATCCAGGATATTCTTAAGAAAATTCTTTAACATGCTGTTCATCTGCCTTTCATTAAAAAAAGAAGGAACCTTTTGGCTCCTTTTCTCAAGCAAGAGATTAATTTTATATTAGCATTTTTTCCAACCAGTCTTCAACTAGTCAAAATTGGGCTCAATCAGACCATAATTACCGTCTTTTCTCTTATACACCACATTAACTTCATCGCTGTTGGCATTAAAAAATACAAAAAATGTATGCCCCAGCAAATTCATCTGCATTATAGCTTCTTCTTCGTCCATGGGCTTAAGGGCAAATCTCTTGGTTCTAACAATATTAAAGACATCTGCTGTTCCGAATGGCTCCTTTTTGTTTTTTATCTCTTTTTCAATTTCTTCCCGCAGGCTTTTCCTGAATCCTGCTCCCCTGGTATTTCGGTATAATTTGGTCCGGTATTTATTTATCTGTTTTTCCAGTTTTTCCTCCACCAGATCTATTGAACTGTACATATTGTCGGTAGCTTCTTCTCCCCGAAGAATCATACCATTAATAGGTATGGTCACCTCCACCTTGTGTCCCTCACTGTCTACTGATAAGGCGACCTGGGCCTCTTTTACATCGTCAAAGTACTTTTCCAACTTGGAAAGCCGTTTGGTGGTATAATCTTTTAGCGCATCGGTTACTTCTATATTCTTTCCCCTGATGTCGAGTTTCATATGACCACTCCTTTCCCGATGTTATAATACTATTTTATACTAGGAACGCTCTTTTCTCCACTACAATCGTAATACTTAATAAATAGTATTTGCAAAACACCATGGTACTATAAGCATTGGTGCCGGGTATTAAGTTATTAAGTTATTGTGCTTCGCATCTAAATAACTTAATAACTTAATACCCGGCACCATATGTTAAACATATGTTAAGCTTGACTAAATCGCATCTTCCTCTTTTATCTGCTGGAAACATTGCAGACAGTATACTGGTCTATCTCCCACCGGTTTAAATGGAACCTGAGTTTCCTGACCACATCTAGCACAGGTAGTATCAAACATCTCCCGAGGACCCCGTTCATTTCGGCTACTCCTACGCTGGGTTCTGCATTCTTTACAACGTTTAGGTTCGTTTTGGAAGCCCTTCTCATGATAAAATTCCTGCTCGCCAGCGGTGAAAATAAATTCCTGCCCACAGTCCTGGCAAATTAATGTTTTGTCTTCAAACATAGAAAATCCCTCACTTTGTATATGATTTTGTTAGAAGGATACGAAGGGTACTATGTACAATGCCAGTATCCTACCAACCCGTATTGCATATTATATAGCTGAAAAATAAAAATAGCAAGGCAACAAAACAAACCCCAGTACCTAGTATCCCGTACCAGTTGCCCAAGTTATGACTGCAACACTTTGTGCTCCTGCTTCCATAAGGATACGAGTACACTCTTTTATAGTTGATCCGGTAGTGTAAACATCGTCTACCAGCAGAATATTTTTACCGTTTATTTT
>CAZXIR010000029.1:11362-15474 GCA_964640845.1 uncultured Syntrophomonas sp. | reverse complement strand
GCGGCCATCATATTTCCCATTTTTACACTCATATATCTGCGACATAAGAATTTAAATACTTTTACCGCTTTGCGCAGCTTTTCATTTTCATACGGTCCAACAGCTCGTGCAATTTTAAATTCCGGTTGGTTTTCCCGACAATCAGCGCAAACTGATTCATCGGCCAATACCAGGTATTTACCGCATTTTTCGCAAACCGGCCCGCTGGTCTGTGTATTCATTATTTCATCCTGGCATTTTTGACACCAGGGACGACGACTGCTATATCTTCCTTTTTCCCGACATAAGTTACAGGCCGTAACCGGAAAAAGGATGTCCATGAAAATATTCTCCATGCCCCCACCCCAAACCCTTTTTTTGTCTCTAAGCTAAAACATCGTATGAAAGCACCCCCCTGCCTTTGCATACGACATTTCACTAACTCTGATTTAATGATAACGCATATTTTGTTATTTTACACGCAACAAAGCAATAATTATTGTTTTAATGCAAATACAAATTTTTAATGCAACAACAGTCCTATCATTATAATGCAACCTTCAAGCTCATCCTGTCCTGCAGGTTTGTTACTGAAAGATTCTTGCGGCGCAGCCTCTCGATCTCATCATCGTCGGATAACCGTAAACAAAGTTGCTGGCTGGAAGTGGACTTTCGTTGATTACTTCCATGAATCAAGACCATCATAATTGTCATCCAGATTGTAAAACCCAAAATTTTTAGACAGACAGCCACAAAAAGAACCTCCTTTTAGCCAGTTTATACATAATATGCGGTCTGGAGGTTAATTGATTACTGCTTTTACTATTCGGCAGCAACTATATGGTTTTTCAAAGCATAAACTGCAGCCTGGGTGCGATCTTTTACACCCAGTTTTCTAAAAATACTGGTCAAATGGTTTTTTACTGTTTTTTCACTGATAAACATACTTTCCGCCATTTGCTTATTGGAATTTCCTTTCACCAGCAGATGCAGCACATCTTTTTCCCGTTTAGTAAGTTTTATATCATCATTTTCCTGCTCCACCCGGGTCAGTTCACTTACTAAACGCTGAGACACCCGGGGATGGATTACGATTTCGCCATTCATTACTTTATGAATGGTTTCGATTAAATCACTACCTACTACATCTTTGAGCACATAACCCGAAACCCCTGCTTTAACCATTTCGACTACCTCTTGGTCCTCATAAATAGTCAAAGCAATAATTTTAATTGAGGGTACCTCCCTCTTGATTACCTGGGTGGCAGTAATTCCATTAGTCCCCGGCATATTAATGTCCATCAAAATTACATCAACATTACTCTTATGTTTTCGAACTATGTTTATTGCCCCTTGACCGTCTCCTACCTCGGTAAAAATCTCTATACTGTGATCCATTTCCAGGAGTCTGCGAAGCCCCTCCCTTACAAGCAGGTGATCATCAGCGATCACAACCCGTATCTTATCATCCATTCTCTGCCTCTCCTTTCAATGGGACTCTAATTATTATCTGAGTTCCTTGGCCTGGATGTGAATTAATTACCATATCTCCATCCAATAATTGTACCCTCTCTTTCATGCCCGGAATTCCATAACTGTCCCGGCCCGGAAGCAGTTCTGTATTAAAACCTCTGCCTTCATCCTTAATTACCACAGTCAGTGTTTTCCCATTATCATCCATGGTGATCAAGGCCTTCTTAATACCGGCATGCTTTCGTATATTAGTAATAGCTTCCTGTAATAATCTAAATAGGGCACTTTCCAGGGCAAGATCATACTTTTTCTTCTCACCCAACATGGAAAAATCTATTTCAAAGTTGTATTTGGCCTGGAATTCTCTAAAATAATCTCTCATAGTATAGTAGAACTCTGCTTCGTGAATCGGGGCTGGTTTTAGATCAAACATAATCCGTCTTATTTCATCCAGACTATCCCGACTCATTTTCTGAATATCATCCAATTGGCCGTTAGTATCACTTATATCGATAAAGTTCTGCTTTATAAAATCCAATCTCATCAGTATACTAGCCATCATCTGAGCCGGTCCGTCATGCAATTCTCTAGCAATTTTACGCCGCTCAGTTTCCTGGGACTGCAGAATCCACAAAGCAAGTTGCTTGGTGTTAATTTGCTCACCCTGGGTATAGCTGATCGTTTCTAAATTGCTATGTAAACTTTTTAAAGCCATACCGGTAGAATTCATAAATGTATCAGCCTTTTGTTTAATAGCCCTAATTTCCTCTAATTGCTGGGATAGCTGAACTCCAAGCTGGTGCAGTTGTATTTCTGCCTGACGTAAATCCATTAACCTCAGTTGTATTTCCTGTATCGTCTCATTGGCTTTTGACAGATCTTTTTCTGAATGCGCACCAGAATTGGGGCTGATATTCATCAAATGCAGTTGAGCCAGCCGTTCTTTCTCTTCCTGTTCTTGCCTCTGAGCAACAACCCGATTACTCTCCAATATTACATTATGAAGCTCACTTTCTAAACGCTGAACCTTCTCGTCGCTTTCTTGAGCAATACTATAAATATCATCTCGACCTCTTTCCAGGGTGTTTATTATCTGTAAAAGAAGCCTATCCAGCATATTACACTGATCCCTTAAATATTCATCAATTGTATTAATTTCGTCATCATTCATTAAAATCCTGCCTGTCCTATGTCCTAATTGCGTAAAATTTTTATACAAATAATCCCTGCTCCTAAAAAAGGAGCCATTAAATATTTCGATTAGGCTCCAGAATGGTTAGCACCTCTTCCTTGATAGCCATCAACTGGTCTTCGTTATCAGCTTCAACATAAATCCGGAATACTGGTTCGGTCCCAGAAGAACGAATCAGAGCCCAGCTGCCATCTTCCATTATTATCTTGCGCCCATCTATGTCACTTATTGATGCTACTTTAACTCCACCCAGATTTTTCGGATTATATGAATTAATTTTTTCAAGTATGGTCTGCTGATCTGAAGCAGTAACCTTGATATCGACTCGATCACTGCTACTGTATCCATATTTTTGATTGAATTCAGCAGTTAATTCCTGTAACGTTTTACCGGTATAAGCCAGTAATTCAACTGCCAGCAGAGTACCTAAAATACCGTCTTTTTCAGGGATATGCCCACATATGCTCATGCCGCCACTTTCTTCACAGCCCATAATACATCCTTTTTCCCGCATTGCCTCACTGATATATTTAAAGCCTATCGGAGTTTCGATTACATTTAGACCATTACTTTGCGCAACGGAATCCAACATATGGCTGGTACCTGCTGATCGACATATCGGGCCTCTCCAATTCCTGGTGTGCATAAAGTGATCCAGAAGCAAATACATCATACGATTGGCACTTACAAAGCTGCCACTGCTGTCTACTATGCCAAATCGATCAGCATCACCATCCAGGGCCAGACCAATATCGGCACTATAACTTACCACCGCTCTTTTTAGATCACCCAGTAAACTGCTTACTGGTTCTGGCATAGTGCCTCCAAACAAAACATCCCGGTGGTTATTAATGGTTTTTACTTCGCATCCCAGTTCGCCCAGTATTCTATCCAGATATCCTACTCCTGCTCCATACATAGGGTTAGTAACTACCTTTATGTTTTTTCCTTTAAAAGATTCAACCTGAACCAGTTTTAAAATATGATTTATATACTCATTATCTACTTCAATCTCTTGATATAAAGCCAGCTCGGCAGCTTCTGAAAGATCCAATTCATAGATTTTTTTTGTTTCCAGGACCCGGCTTATTTCTTCTTCAATAGCATCGGTTATATCCGGCAGGGCAGGCCCTGCATAATAGGGAATATATTTAATACCGTTATATTCAGCCGGGTTGTGGCTGGCGGTAATCATTAACCCTCCCGCAGCTGCTTTTAAACGAATGGCAAAGGCGGTAACCGGAGTTGGACTGACCTTTTTGAGCAAAAAGGTCTTGATACCATTTCCAACCAGGACCCGGGCACATTCCTGGGCAAACTCCTTGGACATGAATCTATTATCATAACCAATCACCAGGCCCTTTTTATTCACATTGCTGCTGTTAATATAAGCAGCAATACCTTGGGCCACCACTCGACAATTGGCAAAGGTAAAATCCCTGGCAATTATAGCTCTCCAGCCATCGGT
>CAZXIR010000029.1:6199-11262 GCA_964640845.1 uncultured Syntrophomonas sp. | reverse complement strand
CTATGGTAACTGAGCACCAAGACGAGCATATAGGAAATCAACGATAACTTTCACAATTCTACTGGATGCTTTTCCATCTCCATACGGATTAATAGCTCGGGCCATTTTATGATATTCCACCTCATTCGAAAGTAAATTAAGGGCTTCCCCATACACTCGATCCCGGTTAGTTCCTACCAGTTTTACTGTCCCAGCCTTAACTGCCTCCGGCCGTTCGGTATTATCCCGTAAAACCAATACCGGTTTTCCCAACGAAGGTGCCTCCTCCTGCAACCCCCCTGAATCGGTTAAAATCAGGTAGGACCTGTTCATTAGATTAGCAAAAGGCTCATAATCAAGTGGTTCTATAAGATGGATACGTTTCCGACCTCCCAGCATTGCTTCAGCTACCTCGCGAACTACCGGATTTTTATGGACCGGAAATATTGCCTCTATATCTTTAACTTTATCAATAAGATCTATTAAGGCCTGGTAAATTTGCTGCATACGGCTACCCCAGTTTTCTCGCCGGTGGGTAGTAACTAATAAGAGCCGACGGTCAAAATTAACTCCAGATAATTCCGGCCCAAACTCATAGTTGGGGCGCACTGTCTGCATTAAGGCATCTATAACCGTATTACCCGTGACCCAAATTCTTAAATCCCCAATAGACTCCCGCAGCAAGTTTTCCCGGTTGATATCAGTCGGAGCAAAATGCAAATCAGCCATCCGAGCCGTAAGGGACCGATTAATTTCTTCCGGAAAAGGTGAATACTTATTGTAAGTACGCAGTCCTGCTTCCACATGAGCCACCGGTATTCTTGCATAAAAAGCAGCGAGAGAAGCCGCAAAAGTTGTAGTAGTATCCCCATGAACCACTACCAGATCTGGCTTCTCCTTGTCCAATACCTCTCTCACCCCGGTTAAAACTCCGGCAGTTATACTATGTAAATCCTGTTTTTCCCGCATCAAATCCAAATCATAATCAGGTGTTATTTTAAAGAGCTGCAACACCTGATCCAACATCTCCCGATGCTGTGCTGTAACCAGCACTACCGTATTAATATCTTCTACTTGTTTCAACTCTTTAATTACCGGCGCCATTTTTATGGCCTCCGGCCTGGTCCCAAAAACTACTAATACTTTCCCCAAATGCACTACTATATTCCTCCCAACATAAAATCAAAGATGACAGTGGGAACTCCCTTCCCTGGCGGGGCAGGAAGATTGTCATCTTTTTTCTATTATATAATGTACCGCTTTTTGCATAATTAACCTACCTCATGTTTCTCATGTATATTGCAGTAAAAAATATTGGGTAACGGGTTATTTTTTTAGCATAGAAACCGGCAGAATATTGACAACCCTGAATACTAGGCAGTTCTTTAAAGAAAAGGATGCATAAGCGGTATTTTTTAGACGATCCTTAATCCGTTCAAAAAAATATCCCTCCTGCTGATCTTCTGCAAGCTCTACATAGACCCGAATGCCATCCTTCTTATTGTCGGTAGTCAACAAGACCAGAAAGACCCCCTTGCCAGTTTCCTTTAAATTAGCATAAGTCTTATCGGCTCCAAAGCGCGCGCAGATGATAGTATCATCGTCAACCATTTCCAGAATTGTTATTACTGCAACATTCACATTATAATCTTTATCCACCGTACTCAAGGTAGTGGAAATATAATTAGCATTAATCAGATTCCGTGCTTTTTCCTGTAAATTGTTATCCATAGTCACTCCTTACACAAAATTATTTGAGTAAACAGGTATTTGAGGATTTTGCATAATTAATTTTTTCGTATTATTAGCCAAGTACTTCAGTAATGTCATCTTGAGGCAACGCCGAAGGATCTAAAAGATTCTTCGCTGCGCTTAAGAATGACAAGCTGGGTTGTTGAATTATGCAAAACTCTCATTTAGCATCATAGTAATATATTCCCACCCTTAAGTCAAAATATTTAGGCCCACCGTCTTAAGATAGCAGTGGGGACGGTTCCAAATCCGGAACCGTCCCCACCTGTCATCTCATCTTCCTAAACCGTTCATGACCACATCCGTAAGTTGATCTGCTAATTGCTCTGGTTGTATTTCCCAGTTATCCAGGATGTTAATGGCCCAGATGGAGCCTATTAATCCTGCCAGGATAATATACACCAGCATATTGTCAACAGGTTTTATCTCTCCTTCTGCTACCGCTTTTTCTACGATTTGTTCAATAAGTTTTTCCTGCTCTTTCCTGCGTCTGTGCATCCATATTTTTAATTCTTCATCCATAATTTCCGTATCCCAAAATAGAATGCGGGCTAATTTCTTTTTCTCTTTACTGAAGGTAAAATGTCCTTTTACTATTTCCCGTATGGTTTCTTCAAAGCTAAGTTCGTGAATGGAATCGGCGGTAAAGGAATCAGAGTATTCATCCCAGGATCTGATAATCATTTCATGAAATAACTGCACTTTACTATCAAAGTATTCGTAGAGGGTGCCTTTACCGATACCAGCAGTTTCTGCTATTTCTTCCATCCTGGCCCGGTTATAGCCCTGGCGGGTAAAAACTTCTACCGCCGCCAGCAAAATACGTTCTCTCTTGTTTTCGGTTTTTTCTATAAGGTCTTTCATTATAACCCCCCTTGCCACCCGATATCGCGGTAACTGGCTAGTAGCATTTAGCAACTGCGGACCAAACAATGAATCTACCCCGCTACCAGCCAGTGACAGTGGCTGGAAACAAACGGTCTGCTCCCAGCCAACAATCACCACTAATACAGATACTGTTTAATCTATACTGATCCCAGCCATAGCTGCTTTACGATCAACCTTCTTTTGTCGGCGTTTACGACCTATATCATCTAAAATGGAGTATACTACCGGAACCAGAACCAAAGTGATAAGGGTTGAGATCAGCAATCCGCCTATTACTACGGTAGCCAGTGGAGCCTGGTATTCTCCTCCCTCTCCCAAACCTAGAGCCAGTGGAACCATGGCCAAGATGGTACTGAATGCGGTCATTAGTATAGGCCGCAGCCTTACTCGTCCTGTCTCTATGATGGCCTCATCCCGATCCATGCCTTTATCGATCTGCTGTTTAAGATAATCCACAAATACAATGGCATTGGAAACGGCTACCCCCACTAGCATGATTACCCCAATAAAAGCCGGGACACTCAGTGCCCTACCGGTTAAAAACAAGGCCAGGATTATGCCGATTATGGCCGTGGGAATAGAGAACATGATAACAAATGGGCTGAAAAACGATTCATACTGCACAGCCATAACAGAATATACTAGAATGATTGCCAGTATCAGGGCTAAAGCAAGATCTCCGAAGGTATCCATCATCTGCTGATTTTGCCCGGCATATACCACCTCATACCCTGATGGCAGTTGTATTTTGTCTACGCCCATCTTTATATCGTCCATTACACTTTTCAGATCTCGATTAAGCAGAGAACCACTAATATTGGCAATTCTCACTTGATCCTGGCGGTTTATCGATATGGGACCTTGTTCAACTGAAAAATATGCAATTTGAGACAGTTTGACGCTGATCCCCATAGAACTCCGAATAGATAGGTTTTTTAAATATTCTATATCCTGTACCTGTTCAGAAGGGTAGCCCACTCTTACATCGATTTCTTCTCCTCCTACACGGTACTGAGTAGCCACTGTACCTTGCATAGACGCATTAATGGCAGAGGATACTTGCATCGGGGTCAAGCCATAAGCTGCAGCTCGATCACGATCTATATGAATCTGCAACTCAGGGGTACCATCGGTCAATGAAGATAAGACTTCTCTGGTTCCGGGCACACTTTTGACCACTTCTGCAATTTCAGTGGACAGCTCTTTTAATACCTCCAGGTCATCACCGGTTACCTGAATAGCTATGGCACCACTGCTCCCGGACATCATGCCTCCCGAACTGTCCATTACACTAACCTCAATCTTGGCCCCGGGTATGTCAGTCATAAGCTGGCGTATTTCCTCAGTCATTTGATTGACATCCTTATTCCGCTCGGTCCTTGGACAGAGTTTAATATACATAGTCGATACATCGGTGTTAGATCCAGAACCCATGAGCATAACGGATGAAGATCCAACGCTGGCGAATATCAGGTCTACCTCGGGGATGGCCCCCAGTCGTTCTTCCACCTGTCTACTCACCTCATCGGTACTGTCAATCATGCTTCCCTTATCCATCTCAATATTAATGGATATTTCTCCTGAATCCATAGCCGGCATGAATTCCGCCCCTACTAGTGGTATCAATGCCAAGGAACCGAACATCATCAGAGTAACTATGACCACTACCCGACGACGCCGTTTTAAGCAAGATTGCAGCAGTCTGCTGTACCGCTCACTAAGCCCATCAATCCAGCGGCTAAAACGGTCAGTAGGCTTTTTACCCTCTCCTATCTTGAGTGCCTCCAATTTCTCCATGGTTTCATCAGTAAGCATACGTGAAGCCAGAAGCGGTATAATGGTCAGGGAGACAAACAATGAAGCCAAGATGGCGCAGCAAATAGTGATGGCCAATGGTCGGAACAGTATGGAGGTCAATCCCTGTACATAAGCTATAGGGGCAAAAACCGCAATAATAGTCAGAGTAGCAGCAATTACTGCACCACCAACCTCGGAGGCGCCCTTCTGAGCCGCCTTCATACGTGGTTCCCCCAATTGTCTGTGACGATAAATATTTTCAAATACTACAATTGAGTCATCAACTATCCTACCTACCCCTAAAGCCAATCCTCCCATAGTAATCAAATTAACCGTACTATTGGTGAAGTACATCAGTATGAAGGTAGTAATTATTGAAACCGGTATAGAAATAAAGATAATAAAGGTGCTGCGCCAATTACGCAGGAAGAGAAAGATAACCAGAATGGCCAGCAGAGCTCCTTCCAATATCATCTTCTCAGTATTTTGAATGGACTGCTTGACATATTCAGCCTGATCCATAACTATACTTATTTCCAGATCCACATTTAGTTCCTGTTGAATTTTATCCAACTCGGCCATAACTTTTTTAGATGCTGATACGGTATTGGCCCCGGTCTGCTTCATACAGTGAATCCCTACCGCAG
>CAZXIR010000029.1:0-6099 GCA_964640845.1 uncultured Syntrophomonas sp. | reverse complement strand
GATAAATTATGATTTTCTAATTTTACCGGGTCTACCTGGACACTGACCTGGCGAACATTCCCTCCAGTAATATATACCGATGCAATTTCCGGTATGCGGGAAAGCCGCGGTTCGATAACATCCTCAGCAATATCCTGCAGCTGTTCCAGATTTTCGCCCCCGCTTACTCCGATCTGCAAAATGGGCATCATATTGGGGTCCATCTTAACCACCATCGGTTTTCCCGCTCCGGTTGGCAAGAAGCTCTCGATAAAAGAGATGTTTTCTCGGATATCCAACATAGCGCTATCCATATTGGTACCCCAGTCAAACATAACCATGACTACTGAACTACCCTCACTCGATGTCGATTGGATTTCGGTGATACCGCTAAGGCTGTTTAAAGAACCTTCCATGGTTTTGGTAATCTGAGATTCTACTTCTTCCGGTCCGGCACCAGCATAGCTGGTAATAACCGCAGCCATAGGAAAATTCATTTCCGGCAACAAATCAACTGAAGTACGAGAAAAAGAGAAAAATCCTAATATTAAGATAACCGCGACTATGACAATAACACTTACCGGTCTCCGGGTGGAGAAATCAACTATTTTCACTATTTTTCACCCCCGGTGACCACCCTGACCTTGCTGCCATCACTTACTAGAGTATTGCCTTTTTCT
This sequence comes from uncultured Syntrophomonas sp., assembly GCA_964640845.1. Taxonomy (GTDB): domain Bacteria; phylum Bacillota; class Syntrophomonadia; order Syntrophomonadales; family Syntrophomonadaceae; genus JAAYJK01. The sequence goes on along the minus strand of CAZXIR010000029.1, from coordinate 5,440 downwards.
ATAACTTGCTGGCCTTCTTTCAAGCCTTTAAGCACCTGGATATAACGGCTGTTCTCAATGCCAGTTTCGACCTCTAGCAGACGAGCCCGGCTGTCTTCATCCACTATGTATATCACGGATTTACTGCCCTTAGGAATAACCGCATTACGTGGTACACAAAGAGCATTGCTATCAGAAACGGTGGCTAATGATACCTGGGCAAACATGCCGGACTTGATCAAGTTATCTGAATTATCCATGATAATTTTAACTTGGTAATTCCTGCTACTGGGGTCAGCCGCTACTGATACACTTTCCACCTTACCCTTAAAAGGCTCTTCTCTGACCGCGCTAATCGTCACCTGTACTTCACTATCCTCCTGAATATAAGTGATCTCGGATTCACTTACCTGCACTTCTACCTCCAGACCAGAGGTATCGCTGATGATAGCTGCCGGGGACTGCATGGTGGCTGTTTCCCCCAGAGAAAGAGAGATGGTTCCAACCACCCCGTTAATAGGAGCCGTTATGGTACAATTTCCAATGCTGTTTTGGGCTTGTTGCAGCCCGGCCCGGGCTTGCTGAACCGCTGCTTCAGCACTACCGGAATTTAAGCCATCATACTGAGCTTTAGCAGCTTCCAACTGGCTGTCCGAAACCGCACCACTCTCATGAAGCTTTACAGTTCTTTCATAATTAGCAAATGCCGTAGCTTTTTGAGCGTCATTGGCCTTTTTGCCAGCTTCGGCCATGGCTACTGCCGCCTCAGCCTGTCTAATACCGGCCTCATAGTCAGTGCTATCGAGAGTTAAGAGGACCTGCCCCTGCTTAACATAATCACCCGGCTTTACATTAATGGACGTCACTCGGGCCGCTGCTTTGGGCATAACCATAACTTCATTGATTCCTCTGACAATACCTGAGTATTCTGAAGTTTTGGCAATGTATTGAATTTTTGCCGAAGCCACCTTTACCGTCATTTCGGACTCCTTAACATTCTCCTGCTTATTGCCGCATCCACTTAACAAAAGCGTGAAACTCAACAAGATCAGCAGCATAAGGCTGATTAGTTTATGACCTTTATTCACGTCGTACCCTCCCAATATGTATGATTATTAATTTCCGACTGGCTGGTCAGTCTATACAGATTATACCTTTCCATTTTCAATCAGGTCAACCTGTTTGTTAATTGCTGAAGAACAAATTGGCAGCTTTATCTGCAATCCTATTATTCATCAGATGACGATTACTGCTGAACTCCTATCCTAGCCAGGGAATTAAACTGCTGTCCGTCATTGAGAATTATCCAGTATTCCCCTGGGAGCAGATCAGCGACCGGCTTAATTTTGGTAAATCCAGTTACAATTTCCTCAACATCCACTTCTACCTCTTCACCCGTCTTGGCATTGCACATGTTAATATGGTCCTGATTCCATCCCGCCTGAGCTTCCCGTGAAATATATAAGACTACATCCTGGTCCGGGCTATAATTGTCTATCTTTCCTACCTTCTTGGCGTAAGGATAATACAGATCCACCTTATCCTGCACCTGGTCCGAAGTCAGTAAAGCGTATTCCCCACCGAATTCCTTATATGCCGGCAGATAATCGAGATGATCATTGATTTCCCCCCAGGCTTTCCAGTACTGGGGGCTGCGAGCCAGAGCCAGGTCAATAAGAAATCCATGTCCATTTACCAAAAGTTCAAAATTACCTGCACCACCGTCGCCAGGATCGGATAAGAGCAATTCAGCTACTTTTATCATGTCTATACTGTCCAAAGCCAAATCCGGGGTTACACCAACACCATTGATGGTGCTCCCTAGGGGAGAATAAAATCGAGCCGTAGTCAGTTTTACCCAGTCGCCATTGGATAAGGAATATATTTCCTGAACGGTACCTTTACCATAGGTGGTTTGACCAAGCAATATAGCTTTCCGGTAATCTTTAAGGGCTGCGGCAAGAATTTCGGAAGCGCTGGCACTGTTTTCATCTATCAATAAAATTACCGGATCTTTCACTAATGTTGGGGGTGGATCAGGATAATACCGAATCACGGACTCTCTTTCTTCTAATACGGTAACTACTTCCGAACCGATAAAGATTCCAGCTATTTCTAGAGCCGTATCGATGTAGCCCCCGGGGTTGCCACGCAGATCGATTATCCATTTATCTACACCGTCTTTGCGGCAGTTTTCTATAGTTTCTACCAAATCCTGATCAGCCTGATCGCTAAAGCTATCAATATTTATGTAGCCAATATTAAAATCCAGCCGGACCGATTGGACTACTGGAATACTTATAATTTGGCGAATCAGAGTAATTGTTTTATTTACCTCCCCGGCTTTAACTTCCAGTTCTACTTTAGTTCCAGCATTTCCCAACAGCATCTGACAGACGGTATCTGTATTAAGCCCCCTTACCGATTTATGGTCGATATTGATAACCACATCTCCTGCTTTAAGACCGGCCCTTTGAGCTGGTGACCCCTCGACTACGCCTATAATTTCAATTCCTTCCAGTCCTATCTGCTGGGGAAGATATACTCCCACACCTGCAAACTGGCCCTCAATGGATTCCATAAACTGGTCGAACTCAGCGGCGGTCATATACTGGCTGTATGGGTCGCCCAACTCCGTTATCAGTTCCCGGGAAGAAGTTGCGTTCAAATAGTCTGCATCTACCGGATCAACATAGAAATTCTCCACCAATTCCCGGACTTCATCAAAAACTGGATCTGGAGCCGCCAACAGGAGGCTGGGAAACACCAGCATTACTAATACAGCCAGCACCACCCCCGGAATCATTTGAGAATATTTTTTCATCGTTATTCCTCCGCACTTATTTTGAGGATTTTGCATAATAAAAAATACTTATATAGATAGCTCGACCAACCCAATATGTAGAGGTATGACGGAAGTTTGGGCCGCAATATGCATGAAGTTATGGTGTGATAAAGTAAATATGCAAAACCTTCATTTATGACTATAGGTATTCAATATAATCTCACTTATTACCTCTTAAAAAAGCAGCTGAAAAAAAAGTAAAATATACCATATTAAATCACCCCTGCTTAAGATAAGTTAAGCAGGGGTGATGTCAACTTCAGTATAAACAACCCTTGAATTAGGGATTGACTTGGGGAATAAGATAAACGGTAATTTTTACTGTATTAAGTTGCTTTTCCAATTGGTTTTTCTTACTGGTAGAGTCTTGTAACTGCTTTTTCAATTCCGCCAGTTTAACCTGATCATCAGCAGAAATATTTTTTCCTGACTCTATGGCCTGGATATCTTGCTCCAAGACATTAATTTTACTATCGATTTTACTGTACTGCTCAGTTAATACTACTTCATCATATGCTGGCTCCGTGATTTGCCCTATATTTCCTAACTCGGCCAGAAAATCATCTACCTTCTTCTTATCAACCTCAAAGACTACCTCTCTGGTATTAGTCCCAGACATAATTTGTGCAGTGCTGCTGGATGTGGAAACAAACTCTGCTGCACTGGCATCAGCCATCTGTATTACCTGATTCAAGGAATCACCTAGATCTTCTACTTTTATCCGGGTGGAACATACCTGAGCTATTCTGGGTATAACTTCCTCAGGTATAACCGGGTTAACATCAGGATTAGTTTTTCCAGGATCGGGCTTTACTGGATTTTCAACCGGTTTACCTTCGCTGACATCATCTGTTGGACTGCTAATATCCTCACTGTTATTGGGATTAATATCGACTGGATGGTCTACTTTACCCCCACTGTTATTATTTAAGTAGGGCATACGGTCAATTATGTCTTGAACCGCTAAGGAAGGTTTGTTCTCGTTTTCATCTGCCTTAAACCAGAATGCCAAGGTTCCCGCAGGCAGAATATTACTGGCATAAATTCCCAGCATCATAACCAGCCCGGCAGCCACGGCAGCAACCCATCTAGGCTTCCTGGGTATTTTAACCTGACCCGGTTTAAGGGACTTCCTTTGCTCCTCCAGTAAGCGCCGGTGCAGATCTTCCGAAAAACTATCCCGAATCTGTGGTGCTGGAAGATCATGAATCATAGCACAAAGCGACTCAAGCTGCTTGAGTTCTTCACGGCACCGGACACAGACCTCCAAGTGAGCTTCTACTGCCCTAGTTTCTTGGTCATCGGTCATATTATCTATATATGGGGACAATAAATCCCTTATTTGCTTACATGTCATAGACCGTTCCTCCTTGCTTTTTAGACGAAACTTTTACGGTAAAAGTTCCCTCTCTAGCAATTTTTCCCTGAGTATTTTTCTAGCTCGGCTGAGCCGGGATTTTACGGTTCCAATAGAACAATTTAACACTTCAGCAATCTCTTCATAACTCAATTCCATAATATCTCTTAAGACGATAACCGTTTTATGCTCGGGTTTCATTTGATCCAGTAGTTCCTGTATATATAGCGAAAATTCCTTTTGTTCATATAATATGTCTGCCGCACTGGAAGTATCAGCAATTTCTTTTTCTCCCTCATTCCCATCCAGCGTGCCTGCTTGTTCATCCAGGGATAGAGTTACGATACGTCGTTTTCTGCGCCGTAATTCATCTAAACATACATTACTGGCCACGCGATAAATCCAGGTTCCAAAACTGGCCTGGCCTTTAAAAGAAGGCAAAGATTTGTAGGCCTTTATAAAGGTCTCTTGAAACATATCATAAGCATCCTCTTCATTTCCCATATATCGGTATGCTAGAGCATATATTTTATTATGATATTGCACAACAAGTTCTTCAAAAGCCTGTACATCACCCTGCAGGCTTTTTTTTACCAGCTGTTCTTCCGATAGCATCAAACATGTCTCCCTTGTATGCTAAGAATATATAACTTTGATTCTCCTGCGAAAAGTAATATATCGCAGGTTTGGATGGATAAATATCCGTCGCCAGATTTGCTGAAGTTTTCGCAGGGGAATCAACTTTCCTACTAATCATACTAAACCCTATGGCCGGGGGGGACAACTACTTATGATAATTGGCCGAAGGTGGGGATAAATGCTTAAGAACGATTGGGGCCGGTCTTAGCTGTTAAGTTTGAGTTTACTGAGCAGTGCTTTTGGTTAATTAATTGAAAGTGTTATGCTTCCGCTGCTCGAATCGCCTTTCCCCCTGCGCTAACCTTAAGCATTCATCCCCACCAAGTTATTTTCGCCGTATTTTTTTGAAAACCTTTTGAGCTTCCTCACCTTATTATACCTATAGTACCAATTTATTACTTAAACTGGTAATGTTTTTGGTATTAACAAATCCGATTTAAGGAGAAAACGCTATTTAAATTACTTAACCCGGGGATACTCCCGGGTTAAATTTCTTAAGGTATTAAAGTGACTCTGCTTGCTTGAAAGTTTTGCATAATTCAAAATACAGCTTGTCATTGTGAAGGCAGCGAAGAATCTTTTAGATCCTTCGGCATTGCCTCAGGATGACATTACTGAAA
>CAZXIR010000028.1:0-18737 GCA_964640845.1 uncultured Syntrophomonas sp. | reverse complement strand
TGACAGGATAATTGTTTAGAAATGATAAATTTGACATGGCTATTTCCCATAATACCCACGTTTTACCTTGCGGATGTGAATGGGATCATAAACCTCACTATGTACTAAAATAAAGTGTGGAATTATTCTGCTTTCCCCCAAGATAATCTTTGATTGTAATTGTGTTCTCAAGCTTGGTGTTGTTAATCCTTATGCTTAAATAATAATGGTTTTGCTACCGTTTTTAACCTACCTCAGGGAATTTGTCATGGACAAAATTCCCTGTCACGTTTGGTCATGATGATATGCTACAATACTCTTATAGACTCTTATAGACCAACTACTAACGGTCCATCATTTAGAAAAGGAGGAAATCGATTATGACGGTATTTGCAAATAGACTTACCTTGCTCTTAAGGCAGTTCAATATAAGTAACGCCAAACTGGCAAAAGCTATCAATGTTGATCCTTCTTTGGTCAGCAAATGGATTAATGGCAAACGGGTTCCTGCTTCTAATTCCATGTATATCCTTCAGATCGCAGAATATTTCTTGAAAAATCTTCATGATACTTATGAGCAACCCTTATTGTTGGAATTACTATCAGCGGAGTTCCCACAACTAAATCTGCAGGTTTATGCTGTCCGTAGGCAAGCTCTGATAGATTGGCTTAGGGGTGAAGAGGACTCCTTACGCACTCATATTAAATCTCTGGAGAGGTCAGCGACTAATGGAAGCCAGTCCCAATTTCCGATTGAGACCGGTTCTTATGAGTTATATAAGGCAAGAGAAGGAAGACGACAAGCAGTCATTAATTTTCTGCAGGCGGTATTGGCGTCACCTGAAAGGGTGGAATTATTGTTGATGAGTCAGGAAGATATCAGGTGGATAACTGAGGACCAGGATTTTCTAAATCAGTGGATATCTTTGTTGCACCAAGTAATCAAGAGCGGTCATCAAATAAAGATTGTACATACGGTTAATCGTGATATCAGCCAGATTGCTGCTATGCTCAAATACTGGATTCCTATGCATCTTACTGGTCAGGTAGAATCCTTTTACCATCACAAATACGAGGATTTGGCTTTATTTAAAACGGTTTTTATTGCCAGTGGAATAAAAGCCATTCTATCTTTATCTACGTTTAAGCAAAACGATTCCGATTACACTCTTCAGTTTACAGATCCAGCCGTACTAGGCCTCTTGGAAGATTATTTCAAAACCTATTTATCACAATGCCAGCCCTTGATAAAAGTCTTTTCCGGCGATGAAATGCAGCAAGTATTTGCCCAAATGATTGCTGCTCAGAGTAAACCGGGCAACTTTTATACCTTGCGGAACCATCTCACTTCACTTACTATGCCTACGACTTTATTTGCCCGCCTGCTTAAACATAGCCGGCTGGACGAAAAGCAAAAAGAAGCCCATATCAAATTGCACCGGGAATGGAAAGAGGTGTTTTTGCAATCTCTCAATTATCATAAATTTAGGGAAATTTGTCCGGTGACAGCCATAGATGTGAACCTTAATGATCCTGTTTATATTTATCCCGGAAGTGAGTTTTTCCTTTTGGGATCATTGCATCTGGAAGCCTCAGACCTTAAGGAACACCTGGAACATATCATTGACCTATTGGAGAACTATGACAACTATGAACTTATACTCTTTAATACCCAGACTCCCCTGCTCCATGGTCAGTTTTCACTGACTTATAAGGAGGATTATTATGCTATGGTATCATCCAATCATGATGAATCATATATAATTGAAACCATCGAGGGCAATACTCTTCATGCCTTTGAGAATTATTTCGATAATATCTACCAGCAGATACCGATCAACAACCGCAGCAAGGCCTGGGTTATTAACAAACTCAAATCACGCCTTAAGTTGTCAGGTGGCTGTGCTTAAACTTAATTTTTAAGTTGTCCGGGGGACGGGGTTGTTGACAACATTTGTAATGTTGTCAACAACCCCGTCCCCCGGATAATTTATTTTTACTTCTTCCATTTCTTGTAAACTTCATCGGGAAGGGGCATATATTGGTCAATAGCCCCAATGGGATTTTCGGCTGAATTAATCTCGCTGTTATTATTGGTAAGATTGGCACTGGTGCCGGTATTAATTTTGCTTTTCATTAACATATCACCTCCTAATAAGTTCTGGTATTATTTTTTCCCATGGATTACTTTTTGTCTCTTACACTTTATGTAAAGTGTAAGAGATAATATTTCAGAACAGATTAGGCGGCAATTAAGTTATAGTTTGGGATGATATGTATTATTATATATAAGCCTTAAGGCTCTTACCGGACCGGCCAATTCCCTGTTTCAACTAATAATTGTTTCATTACAGCAAAATGATCTGCAATAAAATTGCACATGTCAGCTGTCCGCTGATCGGGAGCAGTGGCTGGGTCAAATCCAGTTGCTTCTGCTAAGGTATATATCAACCGTAGAGTACCCTCGTTCAGGAGTGCTTCCTTTTGGGTATGACTGTATCTTTGCTTAAAATATTTATCACATAGATCACCGTAATCAAGCATACTCGCCACGGTCATGGCCAGAGTAACCCTGGGTATTCGGTCTTTGGTCATTTGTTCCAAGTCATCCCCCAGATCCTGGGTAGGATCGGGCTGGAGTACATAATACTGCCAATATTGATCTATTGCTTTAAGAAATGCAGATTCCATCTTATCAGCAGCGTTTTTGGAAGCATATTCCACCATGGTAGGGATGGTGGCCTTAATAGCCAGGGCATAAGCCTGATCTTTGAGATTGTAACCAGCTAGTATTTTTTCTCCCAGCCCGTCCCGATCTATTTCATTCAGGTCAACTTCCAAAAGCAGATTTATTATTTCCTCAAGATCATGCTCCAGGGTTTTTGACTCAGATGAAGTTAGAATATAATCAAAACTATCAACCAGCTTTTTATTATCCGCAAACAGGTTAATCCTAATAATGCTGTTCATAAGGATGGCTCCGTATCGTTGCCGTTGATCGATGGAGCACCATATGGTCCGATATGAAAGAGTATGGTCATTGGTGAGAGATAATACAATATCAATAATATGATAAGGAATGCCATTTTCAGTTACAAGTTTAAATAGTACTCCTATCTCCTTGATTTTCTGCCCTGGTTGAAAATTGTATCCGGAAATAATATCCATATAAAGCCGGTTATCAGCTTTGACCGAGAATTCAAATGCATCTTTACCAGACTTGTTATAATTTAGTTTAAGAGTTTTGGATGGCTTGGGTATTACTTTTTCAATGCCCACTTCTTGATCAATTTGGTCCTGCAATTGTCTGGCAAAAGCGGGGTCTGTGGCCACCCTTCTGGAAATATCTGCCACGCAAGCTCTGATCTGATCTCCTATTTTAGAAGGACTGGTTTCAATAATAGTGCGAAAAGCCTTTTGGCTAATCCAGTAGTTTCTCTCACTATCAGGCAGAAGTTTGTATTCTGACTCATGTACATATTTTTCGAGACAATGTTTTTCTGCGTCCTTGAGCCAATTAAGATAGGGATATTGGGACTCATCAAATTCCAAGCGATTATAAAGTTCCCTGGTCGTTTCTATTGGTTCTGGGAAAAACTGCTTAAACAGATGTTCTGGCGTAATAATCATCACATAACCTCCATTCTAAATAATTATAGCTAATAGGCTGGAAAGATAACAGTCTGGCATAGGGTAATTTTGTTAGAAAGGTAGTTTGACAATATTTGGTCATGGTTGTCCTGTGCAACTTCGGTGCCAGGCAGTGCGGCCGAGTCCTACTCGATGCTCTCATTTACCATCAGACACCAGTATCTTAAGGGCTCCATGAATCCGCAGTCTTACTTTATGTCCCCATAGACGGGCGATATATTTGAGGGTATGATGGGCGTATTCCTCCAACAATTCCCGGTCATCCCAATCGTGCTCCAGAGTTAGAATATTTTCCGGGCCAATCTCCTTAACTCTAATTATTGGTATACTGTTCATTCCCACATTTCTGATCAGGGTATCACGTACTCTTTTCCATCCGTTATCATCAGAGATCTCACTTACCACATAGTCATCTTTGTCTTTCTGGAATTCAAATAGATTTAACTCCTGGCATAACTCTTGGTCCAGGTAACGACGCAGAAAGGAGACATCCCTTTCCTGTTCTCTGACCTCAAATATCAGCCGACTGTCTTCCCATTCACGTTCCAGTTTGCTAAACAATTTAAAACCCAGGTGATAGGGATTAAGGGTTCCCGGATGAGAAGCGACAACCTGATTATGCCTTTTTATAAACTCCAGATGCAGGGACTGGGGTAAATCCAAATGGTTAAGTATCTTATAGTGCCAGAAACAGGCCCATCCCTCATTCATTATTTTGGTTTCCATTTGCGGGATAAAGTATTGTACCTCGGAACGCACAATATTGATAATGTCTTTCTCCCAATCGGCTAAACGGGCATAACGGATAAGAAAAAGGAGAATATCCTGCTCCGGCTCCAATGGCACCTTATCCCAATCGGGTACTGCTTCTTCACTGTTTTTATTCTGGCTTTTGGGGTTTTCAGTTTGTTCTGCCTGATAATATTTATCCATTAGCCTTTTTTTCGATTCCTCCGGGGATAGATGTTTTTCATTAGTAATACGATAAACCTGAAAACGCAAAGCGTGAGCTGCATCGAGAATTCTCTCTACTCTTTCGTAACCGATACTGGGGTCAGCTATGTATTCCCTGATTCGGTTAGCATGAGACTTAAACATTTCTGCGGCATAATCAGCTCTGGTTGCATCCCTAAACAAACGATTATTCTTGAAAAAATCATTATGTCCATAAACATGGGCTATAGTAAGAATCTGCAAAGCCAGAGTATTCTCTTTCATGAGATAAGCCAGACAGGGATTGGAATTAATCACCATTTCATAAGGTAAGCCAATCAAATTATAGCGATAAAAAGTCTTTTTCCTCTCCCAGGCTTTGCCAAAGCTCCAGTGGGGGTAACGTGATGGCATGCCGGAATAAGCCTCATAACTGAGCATATCTTCATAGTTACATATTTCGAATTCCTGGGGATAATAATCCAGCCCAAATTTATCTGCTGCTTCTTCGATAATATTATTGTAGTATTTTAAATCATCCAGGGTATATTCTACCAGCTTAATCACTCCTTATCGGTAATGGTCAAGAGTTGCTTGAAGGCGGGCCAGATATCTTCTTTGCTGCTGATATACACTGCCACAAAGTTATCGGCGGTGATACTGCTTTGGAATTTATCCAACATATTGTTAGAGCTTGGAAAAGATCCAACCGTTAATCTTATCTCACCATATCCAAATAAATTGCACTGGGCACACAATTCATTGGCTTTGACGATAGCCTTGGGTATGTCTTGAGGCCAATTATCACCATCACTGCAATGAAAGGCATAAATATTCCAGATTTCCGGATTGTAACGCTCCCGAATAATTTCCAGGGCTTTTTCATAGGCGCTGCTGATAAAAGTTCCCCCTGATTCGCCTCGATGAAAGAATTCATCCTCGTTTACTTCCTGGGCGGTAGTGGTATGATTGATAAATACCAGTTCCACATTTACATATCTATATTTCACAAATTGATACAACAGGAAGAAGAAACTGCGGGCCAGGTATTTTTTGTTTTGATACATGGAACCAGAATTATCCATCAGACACATCACTACCGCGTTAGATTGGGGACGCACTTGTTCTTTGATTTTCTGATACCGTAAATCCTCTTCACTGAAGGGGAATCGTTCCTCGTCCATTTCCATATCCAATTCTCGATATGATCTTTCCATCATTTTCTTTCTTTTTATTCTCTCTTGCATAGAACGTTTCTTGGATAATCGCGGAGGAATCCCTTTTCTTTGAATTCCCCATCGCTTATTGGTTTTTTCTGTTTCCAGGTAGGAGAGTTTTTTCCTCTGCATACGGGGAAGCTGCAAATCTTCAAAAAGGTATTCCACCAGATCTTCGAGAGTAATATCTATTTCATAATAATCTTCCCCTTCCGCACTACCTGCACCATCACCGCTGCCCTGCCCTTCTGAGCCTCCCTGATACCGGTCACCACGTTTTTCATCTCCACTTCCCGGTACCACTCCCGGATGGTTTTTGCCAAAAACGAACTGGTATTCCTTTAATCCTCTTATGGGAATCTTGATAATCTTATCCTTGCTTTTGCCGATTATGCTCTCTTCGGCGATTATGTCACCGATATTTTTCTTAATGGAGTCCTCAACCAGTTGCCGATGACGTCTTCGGTCTTCAGCGCTTCTGTCTCTGCCTACGCCATCATGATCACGGAAAATAGCCATATATTTACCCCCCGGTCTTTATATATTAATGGTTGTGAAGACTCTTCATGAAGCTAAAGGAAGGTACTCTAATCCTTCCATAAGTTATTAGCTGCATATTTTAAAATCACGTTGCAACAATGCTGGCAATAGCCATTCTTTTTCATTTCTTCAACCATTTGATTGTATTTATCACCCTGTTCACTATCTCTTACCCTAGCCTGGGTGATAATTCGAGATAACTCCCGAACCGATGAAGTGAGTTTCTTTTCGATTGCTTCCTTAAGAGGTTCATAACTGCCATATTCAATCTTTTTTTGGTTGCGAAGAAGAGAAAACATATAGGCGGTCACATCATGTCTGAACCCTCGGGCTGCATTTCCGGTTAACCCTAGTTGGGCTTCAATTGACTCCAAAAATATTTCGTCTGGATCCAGCTCTTCACCGGTGTTAATATCCTTGATTTTTATTTTGTTTACAAAAGCTTCGGCATGATCCAAATAATTATTGAAAAGGGTTTCGGCCTGTTCTCGATAACCATGAATAAAGGCCTTGGTAACTTCTTTTTCTAAAATCCGGTTATATTCTTTTTTTACCACATCCTGCAAATAACCGAGTAAGCGCTTCTTATCCTCCTCACCAAAATCACTGGCCTTTACTGACCTGGTAATTGACTCTAGTAGAATGAGGGGGTTGATGCAATCGTGTTCCGATTCCGAAAATGCATTATCAATGGCCTTCATGATAAAGCGGGTACTTATTCCCACAAATCCTTCTCGTCCCGCTTCCTCTCTTAATTCTTTAATATCCACCCTTTGGGTAGCGTCCTTTTGTAATACTTCTTCTCCATTGTAAATGTGCATTTTACTGATGATATCCACTTTGGAGGAACGGGTCAGGCGGCTAATGATGGCAAATATGGAGGCCATTTCGATGGTATGAGGTGCGATATGGGCTTTGAAATTGCTCTTCTTAAGGATTTTTTTATATATTTTAACCTCTTCATCCAACTCCAGACAGTAGGGAACTTCAATCTTAACAATGCGATCCAGTATGGCTTCATTGGTATGATCTGCCTTGAATTTGTTCCATTCCGATTCATTGGAGTGAGCCAGAATTATACCATCAAAATAGATCATCGAGTTTTTGCCAGGAGAGGGAATTGATTTCTCCTGGGTGGCGGTTAATATGGTATGCAAATATTCTACATCATTTTTGAAGATTTCAATGAATTCGACCAGTCCCCGGTTGCCGGCATTGAAAGCACCGTTTAATGACAAAACCCTGGGATCATCCTCAGGATATAAATCCATTTTAGATATATCTACTGAACCCACCAGAACTGAGGTGTCCTGATTATTGGGATCGACCGGAGGCACTACCGCTATGCCTTTGCGGGAGCGGATGGAAAAATCACTGCTTACTACCTTGAATTTTTCGTATTCTCCTTTATAATCATGAATCAATCTATATCGGCAAACGGGACATAAGTCCCCTTCAATGTTTACCCCCAATATCTCTGAAAACTCTGCTCTCAGATGTTTGGGGATCAAGTGCAAGGGCTCTTCTCTCATAGGACAGTCTTTAAGGACAAATATTGGAGGATGCTGCTCCAAAGCTCTTTTAAGGCTTTCCATCAAAGATGACTTGCCTGATCCCACCGGACCGACCATATACAGAACCTGCCGGGATTCCTCTCCCCGCATGGCAGCAGAATGAAAATATCGAACTATCTCCATTATGGTTTTATCAATTCCATAGAATTCACTTTCAAAAAATTTGTATCTTTTTATAGTCTCTTTTCCGTATATTCTTTTCAGACGTTGATTATCCTCAGTTTTGATTGCTTCTACTCCCCGGCCCATAATAATTTGATGCATACGTTCATGAGCCAGAATGGTCAATTGCGGATTATTCTTGACTATACTCAAATATTCCAGCAAGGTTCCCTCAAATAGCTCGTGTTGCCTGGTATCACGATCTCTTATTATCAAACTTTCGAAATCAGAATTCATACAACAACTGCCCCCCTTTCAAGCTCGCTAAAGCTCAGGTGAATTTGACCAACAATTACTGTTATATGTATATATATGCGCGGGAAGACAGATATTGTGTTTATCCATTTAACAAAATTTGTAAATGCCATAAAGGTGGGGTGAAGGCTACTCCAGAGACCAGTGAAGATTCAAGGTGTTCATGTCTTAGATATATCGGTTTGCCATAACATGTTTTCGTAGCCCACACGTCACTATAGCAACTTCATTAAATCAAATAGTGTCTAATTGTAATATTAATTAATAAAAGGCCATAAAGTGATAGAAAGATTGATATTTTATCAACTAACCAGCATTTGCTAAACCTGAGTAATATTATTAAGAAAGGAGACATTATTAGTGGCTTATTGGTTGTATTGCCAAGCTTGTAAGCAGTGGAGCAAATCCACTACTCCCTTGTCAGATGACAAGTCCTGTTCCTTTTGCAGTGAACCATTTGTTACCGGTAAACCATTGATTAATTCAATTGTAGACCAAGGTACCTCAGAAAAAACAACAGAACTGGATAACCAGAACACTACTCTAACCGAAATACCAGAAGCAACACCAAAGCCTAAAAGTACAGAAACAAAAGAGCTAAGTATCTCTGAAACCACGGAAAGGTTAGAAACATCTAAAGAACAAGAAATATCTCGAACAATAGAGGTCTTTGAAACAGTTGTAGATTCCGATATAGAAGAGACACCAGAAATGTCTGAGAACCCTGAATTGCTTGACACATCCAAAACAGGCGAGACCAATGAAACTCTTGCAACTGAAGAAGAACCAGAAACAGCTGAGGAAACACCCGAAATGCTAGATGGTCCCGAAACCCAGGAGATCGAAGAAACAGACGAAACACCTGAGACCAGTGAAACGTCAGAAGATACTGAAAAGCCCAAAGCGCAAAAAATGACCAGAACTCATGAGACATATATGAGACAGAAGCGGCGGATCAAGAACCTTCGTTAAAGTGTCAGGGGGACGGGGTTGACCAGGAGACGGGGTAGTGACCAGAACCCGTCTCCTAGTCAACCCCGTCCCTCTGACACTGGAGCTGACAACCCTTACCTGGATAATTCCCCATAATTAAGCGAAGGATCTATACGCTAAGGGTTTAGATCCTTCGCTAGGTTTACAATGACATAAATATCTTTTGGCAACTGAACCAACCCGCTGGATAATTGCCAAGAACCGCCTGAATGTAAGGCGGTAGTCTGTTACTGTTCTACGGCATCAGGTGCTAATTCGGTTTTGGTGTCAAGGTTTAGATCTTGAAGATCTTTAGCATCGCTAACATCCGGAACTGAAAATGGCACATCGAATCCATACATCTCGTAGGAACCACTTTGCTGCAAGGAAATATTAACGACTATGGGTTTTTCCTCTTCAGATGAGGCTGGAATATCGGTATTGATTTCCATGGTACTGAAAATCTCCATAAATTCGGGAATCAGGGTATCCTGGTTAATCCACGTGCTGTAATATATGTCAGCTTTCATACTGGCAAACATCTTCTGATACATGGTATTTAACTGTTCACCTGTAGTCGGATCCTCGTCTTGAGGTAAAGGAATACTGGTTATTACCTGGTCCAGGATTTCCCTGAAGCTATCTGGACCCATGGTTACATTTAAAACCCAGTATGATTGTCCATTCTTCTCCTGGTCATTTCCAAAGCTCAAGAGTACTCCAGCTTCGGTAAGCTGTTGTAAAGATTTTAAGGGATCCTGATTGGACTCTTCCAGGAGGGCTTTCATATCCATTCCCGGAATATTTATTTTCACCCATCCCTCGTCAGGCATAGTAGTGTATAGACCATCTTCGTTCATCAGCATTTCGGTGGTCAGGGTCTCTGCTTCCGGCATCTCGGCACTGGTCACGGTGGCCTCAGTTATAGCATATAGCAACACTGGTTCGTTCTGCATGGCCATATCCATTATCATCTGCATATCCATTTGCTGGGTTTCTCCAGTATCGGGATTAACCATTTCCATTTCCTGCTGCATATCAACCTTGGCCTTATAGGAATTAAAAGCCGCCATGGTTTCGGTTGATTTAAGGAGTAGCTCCTCCGGACTCATTTCCTGCCGTTGTTCCTGGAAAGAAACCAGAACTGTTTTAGTATCCGCTGCCCAATCGATAGTTACACCGAGACTCTCTAGAACTGCTCGAATCGGTATCATCACCTCACCGTTCAATAGAACCGGTGCTTGTGGCAGGGTGATTAAACTGTTGTTTAAGCTGGCTTCGGTGCTGTTCATGGTAAGGATCAGAGTAGTGGCATCCTTATGTATGGTAATTGACTGATCTGTGCTGCTGATATCTGCACCTGATATCCGTTCAACCGCATACAATGGCACCATGGTGGTTCCTTCCAGAAGCTGAGCTTGGGTTACCGGTTGGTATGCCTTGCCGTTAACATTGAGGTTGACATCCATAGCCAGTGCTGGAACAGCAAAAACTAGCAATATCAACAGGGCACACAACCCCACCAAACATTTTCGCATGTAGATTCCTCCTTTAAAAAAATTATACTATTTGGGGTTTTTGCATAAAAATCTTCCTCCAACAAATTTGCAGCGTGTGGGTGTGGGGATTATTTACCCACATTAAGTAGGATTAAATATATACAAAGCCCTCATTAATAGTACTACGCTTCTTATATTCTAACATTACACTAATAGTAAAGGTTTAAAAATGAAATGTTAAATATGCAATTTTGTGCCAATTCCAATTATGTAAACCAAGTGCTCAATAACCTGTCAGGCTGTTTATTCTTCACACACCCTGCCGTCTCACTGATACCTTATTGACCAGTTTCCCTATCCCTTCAATATAGCATTCAACTATATCGCCGTTATTAAGGCACTTAGGAGGATCAAAACCCATTCCCACTCCACTTGGTGTTCCGGTGCAAATGATGTCTCCGGGTTTAAGAGTCATACCTTGGGAAAGGTCACTGATGATATAGGGTATATTAAAAATCATATTTCTAGTATTTGAATTCTGTCTTAACTCGCCATTAATACTGCACTGAATGTTCAATTCCACTGGATAAGGCAGTGCCTTTTTATGGACTATGGCTGGACCCATGGGACAAAAGGTGTCCAGGCTTTTCCCTTTATACCATTGGATGTGTTTTCCTTGAAGATCACGGGCAGAAACATCATTGACAATGGTATAACCCCAGATATAGTCTTGGGCTTGATCCGGTTTAATGTTCACTCCCTGTTTTCCAATAACTACCGCCAGTTCAACTTCATAATCGACCTGGCTGGTATTTTCCCAGGTGAACTTGATTTCATCGCCATGAGCTATAGCCGGTGACGCCGTCTTGGTAAAATAAATGGGAGCTTTTGGAATGCCAGTATCTGATATTTTGGTCATCTTTATCTCCCGGGCGTGCTCCTCATAGTTTTTACCCAGACAAATAACATTTCTTCTTGGATATGGTATCGGGGCCAATAGTTTAACCGATTCCATTGGGAGCCAGGCAGAAGCATTATCAGTAATTATACTTTCTATTTCATCCAATAAAGCCGGGGTCGTATTTTCTATTAAGTCAAGCATGGAATTAATCTGTAAACTTAATTTATCATGTAATGGAACCACTCTATCTCCCAGCAATATACCAACTTTTTCAACTTCGTCCAAGTAACTAATTAATTTCATATAAAACCTCCTCGTATGTTGTCAAAAACCCGTCCTACTGACAACATTAATTTCGATTAATGGGGAAACAAATATTAAAGGTGGTTCCTTTTTCACTGGTGTTTATATCTATACTAGCATTATGCCTGGCAGCTATACCATAACAAACAGCTAAACCTAAACCGGTTCCGTCAGACTTGGTGGTTAGGAAAGGGGTACCCAATTTTTCCAAAATTTCAGGCTTTATTCCATGCCCTTGATCCTGTATAGCTAGTACAACTTCTTGATCGTGAACGGATGTCCTAATTCCTAAAGTTCCACCTGGGAGCATTGATTCCAATCCATTACAAACTAAATTAAGTATAAGTTGCCTAATCTCTTTATCGTCTAGGTGTAGGTCCAGTGTTTGCCCTAAATCAAGTTCAATAGTCATATCATGAGCAATAGCCTGAGCCTGTATCAATGGAAAGATGTTTAGGACTACCTTATCCAGGTTATTTCGTTCGAGTTTAACCAATTTGTTTTTGGCCAAGGATAGAAATTCGGTTATTATTGAATTTGCTCTATCTAACTCTTCTATCATTAAGTTAAAAGAATCTTTATCTTGAAAATATTCCTTCTTATCCCCTAGAAACTGCAGATAACCTCTTACTGTAGTCATGGGGTTTCTAAGTTCATGGCCTATACTGGCGGCCATCTCTCCTACTAAATGAAGCCGTTCCAGTCGGCTCATGGCTGCTTCTATTTGTTTTATCTCAGTAATATCAGTGAAAATGATTACCGTGCCTTTAAATTTCTCGCTAACGTCCAACATGCGCGTGAAGCTGATCAAAATAGTTTTAACGCCCTTTTCACGGAAATTGATTTCCCTCTCAACTTTAGTTCTAACCGAGCCGCCCTTCATAAAACTGGTTAATTCTACTTCCAGCCATGGAAAAACCTGTTCGACACGCTGTTGGGTCTTGTTTTTAGCATAATAGTTTGCCCCCGGCATGGCTGTACCCTGCAAATATTCAACTGCTGATAGATTGAGGTTATCTATGATATTGTCTTGGTCGAGAATTATGACTGGGGTTGGAATGCTTTCGAAGATGGTTAAATACTTATTCTTTTCATTGGTGATATTGCGATTATTTATCTGCAATTGTTCCAGCAGTTGTTCTTTGCTTTCGCTGGTCCACTCCTTTATAAATGCAATTTCTAAACGATCAAAAAACCGAAGGATAAATAACAAGTACTTATTCTTGGTAGTCTCGGGTAAATCACTCTCCATCACCAAATCCAAGTAAGCCTGACGATAATATATCGTCAATCCTAGAAACATTTCCAGATTAACTCCACGGTACCGATGACGTCTGGCTTGTAGAATTCCATAGGCAGCAATCTGGTCCAACGAATAGTCTTCATCAATATTTATTTCCGGAACATCTTCGTACGTATTAAGAGCAGTAAGAAGGGCCTCTGACAATCCTTTGAGGGATACACTTCTGGCTTCCGCAAGGGTGGTGGTAAATTTGACATAATTATGCTGTCTGGCATAGGTCAGAGTTCTCTTTAATAGAAAACTCTCATTATTTATAATTAATTCAGCTAATATATGCATCAACAATCACATCCTGCTGAAGAATTTAGCCATTTGAGTCAGACTCTATACAACCCCAGCCTCAAAATATACCTGAGTTAGCTATGTATGTATTGATTTTATAAGTTGCCAAACATTTGCTAATTATATTACTTCTATTCTTTCTCTATTACATTAAATATTTCCTGTAATATTCTACATAATTCAGCAAAATATATTATCTCATTGGGGATGTACAGACAAAGAATTGGCCCCTATCCAGCAGAACACTCAAAACCAAGAGTACCCCCGTAAGGAGGTACCCGAAGAGTATATAGTAGATAGGGCCGTGTTATCATTGCTTCATATGTATAACTACTTGCTTTACTTTATTCCTTCTCTAATAGCTATCATTTCTTCAAATGCTTTAGCTATTTCAGACACTTGGAGTAATTTGCTCAGGTTAGTATACATCTGTATTATCCCGTAGTTAACCATACTTTTTAGGTCACCGGCACTGATACTGCCGTTAGCAGCCAGCATCATAGAACTTTCAACCTGTTTAGTGAAGATGTTCAAGATTCGATTAAAAAAAGGATATCTCGCTTTGAACCGCTGGTAAGATAAAGCGGGCTCAATTATTGATCCTCCACTGTTATAGAAATGTCCTATCAATTCATTTAAATGAGCATTATCAATCTTCTGTATCTTATTTTTAATTTCGAATTCCTCAAAGGCCATCTTTGTAAACTGATTCTTCAAATCTTCCTGACTGACTTCAGCTAACTGCAGGTAAATATCACCGATATAGTACTGCAGGTTTGTGCCTATGGAATAAACGTCATGTATATAACGAGGACAAGTAATCTCGTAGTCGGTAAATTTGTTAGAGTAATTGGTCATCTTTTCCAATACTTTAGCCATAATTCCAACTCCTTTCCTTTTACTTACGCATGTTAAATATTTCACTTGATACTGCCTTGGTATTCCTTCGTCTTACTTTCTTTTGTAATAAATTATTGCAAATAGCATGCCAAGCCTGGAGTGCATGGAATAGTATATTTGTGAGTTAAGACCAATCCCTATTTAAGGGTGTTTAGATAATAATAATCAGTATTATTAAACGGGAGGTTGCTGCAAAACTGTGTCATAGTTGCTATTAATAACGGAGCAACAGAACGAGTAAGTTACACTTTCTGCACAATTGATTTAACATTGTAATGCCCCCGTTCCCAAACATAAGAGTACCCCGATAATAATTACTTATATCGGGGTACTCAGAGAGTGTGAAGAGTTTAGGTTATCAGTTTTATATGCCTTTTTTTAAGGCTGTAGCTATATTGGCTTTAGCTTCCGGATAAGTGTATTTCCAGCTGTCAGCCAAAATAATTTTTGGAACTTTCAATCTGGAAAAGGCCAAGAGTTCACAAAGGGGCGAATATCTGAGTAAGGCAGATGCTAATTCAATGGTTCCAAAAACTCCGCATACGGTTGCTGGCCAACCGGTAATAGTTCCGCTCCCTGAGAGCAAGAAACATCCTAGACATATTGCGCAGCGAATAATAACGCCCTTTAAACTTAACATAGTCTCACACACCTTTCTTTAATTAATAATCCTTGGTTAAAATGTTTGCTAATTAGTTTCATGAAACCGGTTTCTAATTGCAATCAATTGCCAGAAGGCTATAGTTATTTCATCAACCGGAAACAGCTTGCTCATACTGGTATACATTTCGATAATATCGTGGTTAATCATGCTTTTTACCTTATCGGCACTGATACTCTTGTTTGCTGCGAGCACCAAAGAACTCTCAACCTGTTCAGTGAAAGTGTCCATGATCCGGTTAAAAAAGGGCTGAATGCTCTTAGACTCCGCGGAAGATAAAGGTGGATCAATAACAGTTCCTCCGTTATTATAGAAATAGCTTAGTAATTCATTTAAACGAGCATTGTTGACTTCTTGTATCTGCTCCTTAATATCCAACTCAACAACAGCCATCTTCTTATACAGAGACTTCAACTCTTTATGGCTCACTTCAGCAAGACGAAGGTAAATATCACCTATATAATACTGAAGATTGATGCCAATAGAATAAACATCATTCATATATCGGGGGCATGGAATGGTGTTTTCAGCCTTGTCGCCATCATTCTTATTGTAATTCGACACTTCTTGTAATAATTTGGCCATAAATTCATCTCCTTGCTACTTGCTGAAATATTTCAGTTTGTATTTATCCGTTTCCAAAACTCATCTTGTTCTATTGCTTTTATCTAATGCAAATACTATGCCAATCGGGAAAAAGTCGCTTAATATGGTCAGAATAATAACTAAAGCCCCTATTTAAGGGGCTTTAGTTATTATTCTGGAAATGTAATAAAAAATCGAAATTTGTCATATTCATGTATCAAAACTGTGAGGGGTATGGTGTGACATTGCAATCCAGTGACACTTTTTATACACTGAACATTAGCTTGATATAAATTCGAGTGTTAACATGAAACACTTATGGCACATGAGTTGCATTTCGAGTGTTACATATACCCTTCTTCGTCAAGGTCAATACAGCTGGTGTCAGGGTGCTGCATGGAGGGTTCCAAATACTTCGGGAACAACGTTCATCACAAAGAACGAACTTAATGTCGCGAGTTTGATACAAATAGTTATTGTGTGGCAATATAGTTCCCTCCTATTACGTAATTTATAATTGGTAGAAAATGAACGGGGGCTGCCTTTATTGGATGAATTTGCCAAGAATTGAATTCGTCCATCGGTTATAAGTAAATAAAGCAGCACCCGTTATAGGAATGTTTATCACCTACAAGGTTTACAATCTAGTTAGAGCATTTCAAATATCGTGGTGCATCCCATGCCACCACCGATGCAGAGTGTTGCCAGCCCTGTTTTTAGCTCGCGTTTTTGCATTTCATAGAGCAGAGTAACTATGATACGGGCTCCAGAACAGCCAATGGGATGTCCTAGCGCGATGGCTCCACCGTTCACATTGACTTTTTCCATCTTGTCTGCCCATCCACAGTCACGTCCTACTGCTAAGGACTGGGAGGCAAATGCTTCATTGGCTTCAATAAGATCAATATCATCTACAGTCATTCCAGCCTTGGCCAGAGCTTTCTTGGTTGCGGGAATAGGACCTAAGCCCATTACTGAAGGATCTACTCCGCCAGATGCATAGCTGATGATTTTAGCCATCGGTTTGATGCCCAGTTCGTCTGCCTTTTCTTTGGACATTACTATCATAGCGGCTGCACCGTCATTTATACCGGAGGCACTTCCCGCGGTGACCGTTCCATCTTTCTTAAAAGAGGTTGCCAACTTGGACATCTTTTCCCGGGTAGTCATTCTGGGATGTTCATCGGTGTCAAATACTGTGTCACCTTTTTTACCTTTAATAACTACCGGTACGATTTCATCTTTAAACCTGCCTGAGGCAATAGCTTCGGCAGCTCGAACCTGGCTCATGTAGCCAAAATCATCCTGCTCTTCACGGGTTAAGCCATACTGCTCCACTATATTTTCAGCGGTAATACCCATATGGTATCCGTTAAAGATTTCCCATAATCCATCATAAACCATACCATCAATAAGATCGCCTTTGACCATGTTCATCCTATATCCCCAACGAGCATTGGGCAGGTAATAAGGATGGGAACTCATACATTCCATTCCACCGGCCATAATAATGTCAGCGTCTCCGGCTTTGATAACCTGAGCAGCCAACTGAACTGCTCTCATTCCAGATGCGCATACTTTGTTAATGGTAAAGGCGGTAGTTTCTTTGGGAATTCCGGCATGAATCATAGACTGACGGGCTACGTTTTGTCCCTGTCCAGCCTGCAAGACACATCCGAAAATTACTTCCTCTATTTGTTCCGGCTTAACTCCAGACCTTTTCATGGCTTCTTCCATTACGATTCTACCCAATTCTACGGTTTTAGTCTCTTTTAATGCACCCCCGAAAGTTCCTATTGGTGTACGGCATAAACCTGCTACTACTATTTCTTTTGACATGTAGGTTCACTCCTTTTCATTAATTTATTTATAATTGAAGAATCCTTCGCCTGTCTTGCGTCCCAGCTTATTGGCTCTAACCATTTTTACCAGTAACGGACAGGGGCGATACTTGGGATCGCCAAACTCTTGATATAGAGTTTCCATAATTAAAAGGCAGATATCCAGTCCAATCATATCAGCCAGAGCCAGGGGACCCATGGGATGTCCAGCCCCAAATTTCATGGCGGTGTCAATATCATCAGCTCTGGCTACGCCTTCCATCAAGGCATACATACCTTCATTGAGCATGGGTATTAATAGACGGTTAACAACAAAGCCTGGGGCTTCATTTATTTCTACTGGAGCTTTGCCCATATTCTCGGAAAGATCCTTAATAGCATTGAAAGTTTCCTGGCTGGTGTTGGCTCCTCGGATGATTTCAACCAGTTTCATGGCCGGTACCGGGTTGAAGAAGTGCATCCCGATCACCTTGTCTGGTCTGCCAGTGGCAGCGGCTATTTCTGTAATGCTCAAAGCGGAAGTGTTGCTAGCTAAAATGCAACTAGGTTTACATATGATATCCAATTCTTTGAAAATTGTTTTCTTAATTTCCATTACTTCCAAAGCGGCTTCAATAACCAAATCACAATCTGCAGCTGCACCCATATCAACGGTTCCAGAAATTCTGCTCATAATTGCAGCTTTGTCTTCAGTTGTCATTCTACCTTTATTGACATTCTTGCCCAGCAACTTATCGATACCTAGTATACCTTTATCAACAAATTCCTGTTTGATATCGCGTACTATTACTTTGAAGCCAGCCTGGGCAGCGGTTTGAACAATACCTGCTCCCATTGTACCTGCGCCAAGTACCATTATCTTCATGTAATGACCTCCTTAATTATCTTTTATGGTATCTGTTTTGACTTTACATAGATTTCCTTAATGAAGGAGATACCTTAACTGGAGTATTGTAGTAATTGCTGTAACTCAATTTTTCTGATACAACCAAGCTTGGAATTTTCAGCCCTACAATAGTCATTAGTTCCACCAGGGGTGAATATCTGAGTAACGCACATGCTAATTCTACGGTTCCAACAACTCCGCATACTGTTGCCGGCCAGCCAGTGATTGTTCCGCTCCCCGAGAGCAGGAAACAAGAAAAACATATGACGTAGCGGATAATAACGCTTTTTAAA
>CAZXIR010000027.1:0-19080 GCA_964640845.1 uncultured Syntrophomonas sp. | reverse complement strand
AGGAATTGAAACCACTTATAGCTGTTTCGTTTCTTATCAACCTCCATGATCAGGGAAAACAACCGAGTATGAAGATTAGCTATGCCGGAAACGGGCGGTCAAAGACCGCCCCTACTACAAGTATTTGGCCATTAGAGTTACATCGTCAAATACGATTTCCCCGGCACCGTCAGACTCCTCCCCCTCCATCCTTACTATCTTGCATAAAATGGTAAATGTTATATTAATTGGTAATATAACTCATAGTTGACAGACATTGTATGGTGGGTATACAATATACATAATTATTGGGTATTTCACTCGTTGCGGAGTGGGATGCCCACTCTTTATTTTTATAGCAAATTACCATTTAATGTATATAAAATGGAAAGAATCATTTGAATATAATACAACATTTGATACTGGAGGGACTAATTATGAAGAATGAAGTAGTATTATCACCGGGGACTTTTGAAGGACTGTTAAAACATCTGGTAGATATTGAAGAAAAACAGGACCAGATTATGGATGATTTTTTACTTAAAACTGGTGGTGAATACCGAGAGTATGGAGAAATATTCAAGAACTATGTGTATGAATTACGGAAGTTGGTAGAAAGCGCTAATAAGGCAGTTGGGAAAGACGATACTATACCGATGGTCACAATTGGCGCCCTGGTTCAGGTGAGGAATTCAGATAACCTAAAAGAGCATTCTTTTCATATAGTTAGTCCAAATTATCATCGCAACAGCAGTAAAGATGTATCCTGCTTGTCTCCAGTAGGTCGGGCTTTGCTCCTTAGGCGGGTCGGGGATAAGGTTACGGTCCAGGCCCCAGGGGGAGTTTTTCCATATGATATCATTGCAATTACATATATCGGAGAATAATATGACGAGGGGACGTTTCGTTTGTCTTGCTCCTGTGCAGGCACCAACTTATCTTTCATTAAAAGTATAGGAATCATTAAAAGGTTTGGGTTAAGAAAGTTTCCCCAAGTAAAAGTATTATAGACATAAGAATTGTTAAGATAAGAACTAATATTTCTGCTTTCATCGTCTAGGCTCATTATTGCTTATGTTAAAATGAGTACAAGCAGTATGCTATTACCTGATTAAACAGTTGTTCCTGGTTAGTTACTGTAATAGTTGTGGAGGTATTCTTCCTTGATAGCTTTTCCTAGACCGAGTAAAATTCTTTTTATCCTTTGCTTTACCCTGATCTGGGGGATGGTTGGCTCTATTAGCCCTGTCTACGGGCAAAGCGATGTGTATACAGGGGAATACATCGTAAAATACAAGCCAGGCGTTAGTTCTCAGAGTAAAGCCAAGGTAATCAATGAACATGCGCTGCAGAAACGCAAAGATCTTGAGATTATCAATGCCCAGTTGGTATCCTTATCTGGCTCTTTCCGTGCTCAGAGCCAATCCTCTTTAATAGAAGAAATAACTAAAGATCCTGCAGTGGAATATATAGAACCCAACTACCCGCTGTATCCGATGGGAACCCCAATTTCCATGGACGCGGATGCCAGTTTTTTATGGGGGCTGAAAAACTATGGGCAGTCTATCAATGGTTCTGTTGGGGTCTCAGGGGTTGATATCAATCTGGAGGGAGTCTGGCAGGTGACTGAGGGAGATCCAGAGGTGCTGGTTGCGGTTATTGACACCGGTATTGACATCCGCCACCCGGATCTGGCCAATGCTATTTGGGTTAATCCGGGTGAGATTTCCGCTAATGGTATTGATGATGATGATAATGGTTTTATAGATGATGTTAATGGATGGGATTATGTTAATGATGATAATAGCGTTTATGATTCGGCCACCGAGGATGCCCATGGTACTCATTGTGCTGGTATTATCGGAGCAGCACATGACTCGGTTGGAGTGGTCGGGGTGGCACCGGGGGTCAAGATTCTCCCCCTTAAGTTCATGAACTCCTCAGGTGGAAAAACCAGTGATGCCATTGCTGCTATAGGGTATGCAAAACAGGCTGGGGCCAGGATAGTCAATTGCAGTTGGGGGGGATCCGATTCCTCTACGGCATTGAGGGACGCTATTGCTGATTCGGGTATGATTTTTGTGACGGCAGCAGGAAATGCTGCTACCGGTGAATCCCCCTGCGACATTGATACTGTCCCTCTCTATCCTGCCTCTTTTGATTTAACTAACATTATTGCTGTTGCTGCCATCGATAACAAGGGTGCTCTGGCATCCTTTTCCAATTATGGCTATTACTCAGTGGATATGGCAGCTCCGGGCAAATTAATATACAGCACTCTGCCAGATTATAAATATGGCTTTTTGAATGGCACTTCTATGGCCGCTCCTCATGTTTCCGGGGTAGCTGCGCTTCTGGCCAGCAGCGGGATAAGTGATATTTCCCTTATTAAGCAGCGACTTTTGCATTCTGCAGTTCAGCACCCTTTGAGTAGTTTGTCAGGCCTGGTGTTAACCGGGGGTATGGTGGATGTTGTTGAGGCTCTGGGGGTTAATGTTGTTCCTGTAGTCAGTGATATTAGCATCAGCGGCAGCCTGTACCCGGGTGAGGTGGTTCAAGGGCAGTATACATATAGTGATGCTAATCAGGATCCGGAGGGAAATTCCCAGTTGCAATGGTATAGGGCTGATTCAGCTCAAAGGGATAATCTGAGTGAAATCCCGGGGGCCGAGCATTTGCAGTATACCATAAAGAGCGAGGACATCGGCAAATACCTGATTTTTGGCGTTATACCGGAAGCAAGTTCAGGAGCCACCCCGGGGAACTTAGTTTAATCGGAGGCCTTGGGACCAGTTGAACCAGGTCCCTTAATAAGCTTGCAACTACTGGATGGAGATACTGATTTGCTCAATGGCTTCGCTTCAGAGCAGTTGAATTATGAACTGGAAATAGATGAGGGTCTGTCAGACCTTCGAATTGCTTTTGATAAAGCAGCAGACAGCATGGTATCCATTTATTATAATGATTCTCTCCTAATAGGAGATCGAATCTCGTTAGACCTTGAAGGAGGGACCATTAGTATTCTGGTACAGACGCCGGAAATTGATGATCGTTGTTATTCTATTGAAATTAACCGGGCCTCAATAGATGAATGTTTTATTGCTACCGCTGCTTTTGGTTCGAAATTGGCACCTGCTGTGAAAATATTGCGAAGCTTTCGGGATGAGTTCCTGCTGACCAATGAATTGGGAAAGGTTTTTGTAGACTTCTACTATCGCTACTCCCCGCCTATCGCTGATTTTATTGCTGAGCGGGAAGGAATGAGGTTCTTAACCAGGATTTTGCTCAGCCCTTTTATCGCTGCTGTGTATCTGATCTACCATAAATGGCTATTGCTGTTTACTGTTTTTATTTTCATAATCGCCTTTAGTTTCCGTCATTCTCAAGTACTGGGTACCAGGTTATGATCCATACTGCTTTCCTTGTTTAAAGCTTGATTGTAGCGTAAAATAGTATCAATTGTTATAAATGCCAAGCAACGGAGGTTTCGTTTTTGTATTACTGGTTGATGTTAATCTTTGTCATAGCTGTTGACCAGAGCAGCAAATGGTGGGTGAGCAGCACCTTTAGCTCCGGTGAGAGCCAGGCTTTGATCGATGGGGTGCTATGGTTGACCTATGTTCAGAATCAAGGGGCAGCCTTTAGCATTCTACAGGGTAAGGTATTGTTTTTTATCATTGCTTCGGTCATAGTCCTTGCTGCACTAATGATTTGGGCTGCTTTTTATCGTCCCCCCGCTCGGTTGGCTATTATACTTGGATTAATGAGTGGAGGGGCCGCCGGGAACCTCATAGACAGATTGAGATTATCCCATGTGATTGATTTTTTTGACTTGCATTGGTGGCCGATATTCAATGTGGCTGATATTGCTATAGTTATCGGTGGAATATTGTTATTTTTGTATGTTTTAATTCAAGAGCGGAGTGAGCAACTGAATGGGTGATAAGGAAATTTTTATAGTTGAAGAAGATATGGAAGGTGAAAGGCTGGATTGGGTTGTGGCGGAACAGCTATCAGCACTTTCTAGAACCATGGTAAAGAGCTTGGTTAAAGAGGGACGGATTCAGGTGGATGGTGCGGTTTGTAAAAGCAGTTACCATGTAAGTGAAGGGCAGGAGATTACAGTAGACATTCCAGCCCCGGAAAAGCTTGACATAGAAGCCCAGGATTTGCCCCTGCAGATAATTTATCAGGATGAAGATTTAGCAGTGATAAATAAGCAAAAAGGCATGGTGGTTCATCCGTCTTTGGGACATCATGATAAAACCATGGTAAATGCTTTGATGTTTCATATCAAGGATTTATCTGGGATAAATGGTGATTTGCGACCCGGGATTGTACACCGATTGGATAAAGATACTTCGGGGGTGATGGTAGTGGCCAAAAATGATGCTGCCCACCGAAGTCTGGCCCTACAGATAAAGGACCATACCATAACCAGGGAGTACATAGCTTTGGTTCATGGTCAGATTAAAGAAAACCTGGGCACCATCGATGCGCCCATCGGCAGGAGCAAGGTAGATCGCAAGAAAATGGCGGTGGTAGGTAATGGTCGACCAGCTATCAGTGATTATCAGGTTTTACAGAGGTTTAACAACTATACTCTGGTAAAGGTGAAACTATTAACCGGGCGAACCCATCAGATCAGGGTTCATTTTGCCTATATCAAACACGCGGTAGTAGGTGACCCGCTTTACAGTGCGGCCAGGAAGCACTTTGACCTGGACTCCCAGGCGTTGCACGCACAGCGGTTGGGGTTTATCCATCCTAGAACCGGCGAATACCAGGAGTTTACCAGTGAACTACCCGAGTATTTTGAAAATATAATTGAAAAATTACAGAAAACTTCTCTCTCTTGACATCTGCATTGGCTTGGATTAGAATTCATTCAGAACCTTTAAGTTGGCCCCGTGAGGCTAGCAAGGATTGACAGGATATATATGCCTGCCTTCAGTCTTACGGCTGAAAGCAGGCTTTTTGTTTGGTCTGAGTTAGGAGGGCAGCAATGGGAGTTCGGGATAAAAATATTATAATGGACGAGATGGCGATTAAAAGGGCATTGACTAGAATAGCCCATGAAATTATTGAGAAAAACAAGGGTGTTGATAATGTTGTTCTCATTGGCATACGCAGGCGAGGAGGGCCACTAGCCTACCGACTGGCGGAGCGGATCGAAGCTATCGAGGGAATCAAGGTTCCGGTGGGGATATTGGATATAACTCTTTATAGAGATGATTTAACCACCCTCGCTTCTCAACCGCTGGTACGTCGAACAGAAGTAAACTTTAACATCAACCATAAAACCATAGTGCTAGTGGATGATGTTTTGTATACCGGGAGAACAGTCAGGGCCGCGATGGATGCTCTGATTGACCTGGGAAGGCCCACCAGCATACAGTTAGCGGTACTGGTAGATCGGGGGCATCGGGAATTACCAATCAAGGCTGACTTTATTGGTAAAAATGTTCCCACCTCACAGCAAGAAAACATAGCTGTTCTGGTCAGTGAACTGGATGGCGACGACAAAGTAATAATTCAACAAATAGTTGGTGATTCGTAGCAAAAGACCCTTTAACTCAGTCCCGAGAGGCTGGCAAGGGGAAGTAGCGTAAGTAATACCTTCCTTGCCGCCTATGGGTAAGGAAGGTTTTTTTGTGCCCGGATAGAGAAAGAGGCACTTGTAGTGGTGGTAATGCGAATACGAAAAAATACAGAGGAGGCTTGGCGGTGAAATTCGAGCGGAAAGATTTGCTGGGGATAAAAGATCTCAGCAGGGAAGAAATCGAACTAATATTGGATACTGCTATACCTATGAAGGATGTTATTAAAAGGGGTATTAAAAAAGTTCCAACTTTAAGAGGTAAGGCTATGGTTACTGTCTTTTATGAAAACAGTACCCGCACCCGGACTTCTTTCGAAATTGCCGGAAAGTATCTGAGCGCTGATACTGTGAATCTGGCCGTCTCTACCAGCAGCGTACAAAAGGGCGAAAGCCTGCGTGACACCATCAAGACCATTGAAGTGATGGGATTTGATCTTATGGTGATGAGGCATGCTATGAGTGGAACCGCCCATTACGCTGCCCGGAACACCACTATGAGCGTGATCAATGCCGGTGATGGGGAACATGAACATCCTACCCAGGCCCTTTTGGATATGTACAGTATCAGGGAGAGCAAGGGAACCCTGGAAGGGTTGAAAGTAGCTATCGTAGGGGATATTCTCCACAGCCGGGTAGCTCGTTCCAACATCTATGGGTTAACTAAATTTGGTTGCGAAGTAAGGGTGGTTGGACCTTCCACCCTGATGCCGCCGGAAATAGAAAAAATGGGGGTTAAAGCCTATTATAATTTGGATAAGGCCATAGAGGGTGTTGATGTCATAAATGTACTTAGAATCCAAAGAGAAAGACAGGAGACTGGACTATTCCCGTCCCTGGACGAATACTCTAATTTGTATATGCTCGGCAAGCGGCATTTAGAAAATGCTAAAGAAGATGTGCTGATACTTCATCCTGGACCGATGAACCGGGGAGTGGAGATATCCAGCGAGGTTGCCGATGGATCTCGTTCGGTGATTAATGAACAGGTTACTAATGGAGTTGCCGTAAGGATGGCGTTGCTGTTCTTGATGATGGGGGGATCAAAAGATGAGATTGCTAGTTAAAGGCGGTAGGGTTATCGACCCGGTGAATGAACTGGATGAAGTTATGGATGTGCTGATTGAGGAGGGTATTATCACTAAGGTCAGCATCGGTATTGACTCCCAGGAAGGTGAAGTGATTGATGCCACCGGCCTGATAGTATGTCCCGGATTCATAGATATGCATGTCCATTTAAGAGAACCTGGTTTTGAATATAAAGAAGATATAGCTACTGGCACCCGGGCGGCTGCAGTGGGTGGATTTACTTCAGTTTGCTGTATGCCCAATACCGAACCGGTAGTAGACAGTGCTCCGGTAGTGCGTTTTATCAGGGAGAAGGCTGAAAAAGCTGGGGTAGTAAATGTTTTTCCCATAGGAACCATAACCAAGAAGCAGGAGGGCCAAGAACTGAGTGAAGTGGCCGACTTGCTGGCCGCCGGTTGTGTGGCCATATCTGATGATGGCAAACCGGTTAAGAGAGCCAGTGTGATGCGCAACGCTTTGGAATACACCAAGATGTTTGGTGTTCCAGTGCTCTCTCATTGTGAAGAACTGGACCTTTCTCATGAAGGGCAGATGCATGAGGGATATTATTCTACTATTTATGGGTTAAGAGGCATACCGGCTGCCGCGGAAGAATTAATGGTGGCCCGCGATATAAGACTGGCGGAAATAACCGGAGGTCATATTCATCTCTGCCACGTTTCTACCCAAGGCTCCATCGAACTGGTCAGGGCGGCTAGGGAAAAGGGGATCAATGTCAGCTGTGAAGTTACTCCTCATCATTTGACTCTGAGTGATGAGATTTTGGGTGATTATGATACTGATGCCAAGGTAAACCCGCCCCTGCGGTCAACCGAACACAT
The DNA here is from genome assembly GCA_964640845.1 of uncultured Syntrophomonas sp. Lineage (GTDB taxonomy): Bacteria > Bacillota > Syntrophomonadia > Syntrophomonadales > Syntrophomonadaceae > JAAYJK01. The sequence goes on along the minus strand of CAZXIR010000027.1, from coordinate 11,592 downwards.
ACAGGCCTTAATTGAAGCTGTGCAGGATGGAACTATCGACTGTATTGCCACCGATCATGCGCCCCATCATCGGGAAGCCAAGGATTGTGAATTTCAACTGGCGGCTATGGGAATATCGGGACTGGAAACAGCGGTGGCAGTTATTATGGATAGATTGGTAAATCAGGGATGGCTGGATATATTTGATATGGTAAGATTGTTTACCTGTGGACCGGCTGACATATTAGGTCTGGACCGGGGCACCTTGGAAATAGGAAAGCCGGCTGACCTCACCATTATTGACCCGGAAGCAATTCGTACCGTAGAACCGGAAAAATTTTATTCCAAGGGTAAAAACACCCCCTATAAGGGCCAGGTCTTAAAAGGTTGGCCGGTTATAACCATAGTAAATGGCAAACTTGTAGCCCGGGAGGGCAACATAATATAAGGAGTGATAGGGATAATGAAAGGCTATCTGGTTCTGGAAAACGGCCGGGTTTTTCCTGGCCGGCTGCTGAATGACTGCTGTATGGCAGGAGGAGAAGTAGTATTCAGTACCGCTATGATTAGTTACCAGGATATTATTACTGACCCATCCTATTATGGGCAGATCGTAGTTATGACTTACCCGCTGGTAGGGAATGTAGGATTTAATGAAAAAAGCTTTGCTTCTCGTTCAGCTATGGTGAAAGGTCTGGTATTAAGAGAGGCTACGGATTTTCCCAGTCATTATGAGATGGAGACCGACTTGATCAGCTATTTGAATAAGAGTGAAATTCCGGTTTTGACCGAAGTTGATACCCGGGCCCTCACCCGGGAACTTAGAAACCATGGCACCATGGGAGGTATTATTACAAATAATTTGACCAGCATGGAAAGGCTGATCCAAAAGGCCAAAAAGGAAGCCCGGGATCTTACCGGTGACGTGGTGAGATTTGTCACCCGTAAGAATATGATGAGTTATGGTCAGGGAGCCAAACGGATTGTTATGGTTGATCTAGGGAGTAAGAGGGGAGTGATCGATTCTCTTACCGGTCGGGGGTGTCAGGTTATTGCTGTACCGGCCAGTACTACTGCCGCAGAGATAATGGAGCTGGAACCGGATGGGGTATTTCTCTCTGATGGTCCCGGAGATCCCCAGGCCTTGCAGTATGCAGTAGATGCCTGCCGGGTTCTGGTGGGAAGAGTGCCCCTATTTGGTATTGGTCTGGGACACCAGATTCTGGCCCTTTCCATGGGTGCCAAAAGCAGTCGGCTTCGCTATGGACATCGGGGGACCAATCATCCGGTCGAGGATCTGAATAACGGCCGGGTGTATATAACTACTCAGAATCATGGTTTTGCCATAGATGAACAGTCCCTGGCAGAGCAGGGTTGGGAGGTTACCATGCGCAGCCTCAACGATGACAGTATTGAAGGGATCAAGCACCGGGAGTATCCAGCTTTTTCCGTGCAATTCGATCCGGAAGGATTTTGCGGATACAGTGAAACTGGATTTTTCTTTGACGATTTTGTAAAAATGCTCTAAATGGAGGTAAATTTCATGCCCCTGAATAAGGATTTGAAAAAAGTACTGGTAATTGGCTCCGGTCCGATAATCATCGGACAGGCCGCGGAATTTGATTATGCCGGAACCCAGGCCTGCAGAGCCATAAAAGAAGAAGGAATCAAGGTCCTGTTGTTAAACAGTAATCCAGCCACCATTATGACCGATGTGGATATTGCCGACTCGGTTTATATGGAGCCCATAACCATAGAAAGCGTGGTTAAGATTATTGATAAAGAAAAACCGGACGGGATTATCGCCAATCTGGGTGGACAGATAGGACTAAACATGGCATTGGCCTTGGATAAGGCCGGAATATTGAAAGAGAAGGGGGTACCAGTTTTAGGTATGCCTCTGGATGCCATCTATCGGGCTGAAGATCGCGAGATGTTTAAAGATACCATGCAGGAAATTAATGAGCCCATACCTGAGAGTGCTATAGTGCATTCTGTTCAAGAAGCGGTTGATTTCGCCAATGAAATAGGATATCCGCTCATTGTTCGCCCGGCCTATACCCTAGGTGGAACCGGGGGCGGAAACTGTACCGATGAAGAGGAACTGCTTACCATCGTTAACCGGGGACTTAAGAGCAGTCCCATTCACCAGGCTCTGATCGAGAGAAGCGTAGCTGGCTATAAGGAAATTGAATTTGAAGTAATGCGGGATGCCAATGATAACTGCATTACCATTTGTTCCATGGAAAATCTGGACCCGGTCGGCATTCATACCGGGGACAGCATAGTGGCGGCACCGGCTCAGACTTTAACTGATGAAGAATACCAGATGCTCAGATCTGCTTCTATCAAGATAATCATAGCCCTTAAAATTGCCGGAGGATGCAATGTGCAATTTGCCTTGGACCCCTTTAGTAAAAAGTATTATGTAATCGAAGTGAATCCTCGGGTCAGCCGTTCCAGTGCTCTGGCCTCAAAGGCTACCGGCTATCCTATAGCCCGGGTAACAACTAAAATAGCTATCGGATACACTCTGGATGAAATACCGAATACTGTAACCGGTACTACCACCGCCTGTTTTGAACCGGCCATAGATTATGTAGTTTTGAAAGTACCCCGCTGGCCTTTTGATAAATTCGTCTTTGGAGATCGCAAACTGGGGACCCAGATGAAAGCTACCGGTGAGGTTATGGCTATTGACCGCAGTTTTGAAGCGGCCTTTTTAAAATCCATCCGTTCTTTGGAAATCGGTCTGAATGGCTTGCTTTTGCCGGAACTGCAGGAAGTTAGCGATGAAGAATTAAGGACTCGTTTACGCTATGCAGATGATGAAAGGATATTCATAATTGCTGAGGCCTTCACCCGTGGTTTTACCATAGATGATATATGGGATATTACCCAAATAGATAAATATTTTTTGAAGAAATTAAAGAATATAATTGATTTTGCTTTAGCGCTCAAGGTTACAACCCTGGATGGAGAAATTCTCACTGCAGCCAAGAAAATGGGTTTTTCAGACAGCGAGATAGCTTCCCTCAAGGGCATTCAGGAAGAAGATGTGCGCAGAATGCGGCGGGAGAAGGGCATAATACCCACCTATAAACAGGTAGATACCTGTGCCGCCGAGTTTGATGCCCAGACCCCTTACTTCTATTCCTGTTATGAGCAGGAGAATGAAGCCACCCATGATCCTGACGCCCGCAAGGTATTGGTTATTGGCTCCGGTCCGATTCGTATAGGTCAAGGGGTGGAGTTTGACTACTGTTCGGTCCATGCGGTATGGGCTTTGCGAGATGCGGGGATTAAAGCCATAATAGTAAACAACAATCCGGAAACGGTTAGTACTGATTTTGATACCTCTGACCGCTTGTACTTCGAGCCGTTGGTATTTGAAGATGTGATGAATATATTGGAAGAGGAAAAACCGGAAGGGGTCATCGTACAGTTTGGGGGACAGACCGCGATTAACCTGGCTGGCCCTCTGTCACGGGCAGGCATTAATATTTTGGGAACCTCCAACGAAAGCATCGACCGGGCCGAAGATCGGGAGCGATTTGATGCCATGGTTGAAGATCTGGGAATCCCGCGCCCACCGGGAAAGAGCGTGTATTCGGTGGAAGAAGCGGTAAAAGCGGCAGAAACAATTGGTTACCCGGTATTAGTAAGGCCTTCCTACGTGCTGGGAGGTAGGGCTATGGAAATCGTAGACAGCATTGACGAGATGAAACAGTACATGGAAACAGCCGCCCGGGTCAATAAAGAGCATCCGGTACTGGTTGACAAGTATCTGATGGGAAAAGAGATAGAGGTAGATGCGGTCTGTGATGGGCAGGAAGTCTTGATACCCGGCATAATGCAGCATATTGAACGGGCCGGGGTGCATTCTGGTGACAGCACGGCGGTATTTCCGGCTCATGATATATGTCAGCAGATTCGGGACAAGGTGGTAGATTATACTACTCGACTAGCATTGGAACTTGATGTGCGGGGTTTGATCAACATCCAGTTTGTGGAACATGAAGACGAACTGTATGTCTTGGAAGTAAATCCCCGCTCCAGCCGGACCATACCTTTTATCAGCAAAACTACCGGCATACCCATGGTAAAACTGGCCACTGAGATAATGTTTGGCAAGACACTAAGAGATATGGGGTATCAGGGAGGTCTATATCCGGAAATGGGATTTTATGCAGTCAAGGTTCCGGTATTTTCCTTTAATAAACTGCATCAAGTGGATATCAACCTGGGACCGGAGATGAAATCAACCGGTGAGGTAATGGGGATTGATTACTCCCTGCAGAGTGCCATATATAAAGGACTGCTCTCAGCCGGAGTCGAAATACCTGAAGAGGGTAATATAGTAGCAACTATTGCAGAACGAGATAAGCCGGAAGCTATTCCGCTCTTGGCCGAATTCGTCCGCATGGGGTTCAAGATAACGGCTACCGAGGGCACTGCCAGGGCCTTGCGAGAACAGGGCATTAAAGTAGAAACGGTTAAGAAGATAAAAGAAGGATCACCTAATATCGTTGATTTGATACGGGAAGGCCAGGTGGATTTTGTTGTTAATACTCTGACACATGGCAAAAAGCCCTACAGCGATGGCTTCCAGATACGCCGGGCGGCGGTTGAACTAAATGTACCTTGTCTGACCTCATTGGATACCCTGAAAGTGGTAATGCAGGTCTTGCAGAACGACAGCAGAACCGGCAGCGAGAATTCTGAGATCAGACCGTTGCAGGAATATCTTGCCGGAATGAAAAAACTTGGTTAGAATGGACCATATTTGAATGAGCATTTTGTATAATTATTTTCTTGAGATTATTAGCCAAGAATTTCCGTAATGTCATCCTGAGGCAATGCCGAAGGCTCTTAAGGATTCTTCGCTGCGCTCAGAATGACGAGCTGGATTTTTGAATCAATGCACCAACTCTCCTATAAGAAATATAAATGATGGAGGTAACAGAATGCCTTTATCCGTAAAAGGAATGGTTATCAGTAATCAACAGGTAGGCCGGGATCTTTGGGAAATGGAGTTTTCAGCACCGGAGATGGCCCTGGAATGTAAACCCGGACAATTCGTGCACATCAGAGTAGGGGAAGATCATGATCCTTTACTGAGGCGGCCTATAAGCCTTTATGATGTAGACCGGGTTACGGGCAGCATAACTATATTATATAAAATAGTAGGTCGCGGTACTCAGCTCTTGAGCAGATATCAGGCTGATCAGCTTATCGATGTCATGGGGCCTCTGGGCCAGGGTTTTAATCTGGTCCAGGGCCAAAGAGTGGTCTTGGTAGGAGGTGGGGTGGGTATTGCGCCGCTCCTTTTCCTGGCTCGAGAATTGAAGGCCCAAGGGAATGAAGTTATTGTCCTTCATGGCAGCGGGGGCAGTGATGAGATATGTTCCCGGGACCGGTTTATTAACCTGGGAGCCCAATTTATGGCAGCGACCATGGACGGGAGTACCGGTTTTAAAGGCCTGGTGACCGATATGATGAAAAACAGCCTGAATCCCCAAACCATAGATAATATTTATACCTGCGGTCCAGAACCGATGATGGCTGAAGTAAGCCAATATGCAAAACAGCATGGCATAGCCGGTGAAATCTCTCTGGAGGAATATATGGCCTGCGGAGTAGGGGCTTGTCTGGGATGTGCTCGAAAACTCAATGACACCGATAAAGCCTACGTAAAAGTATGCAAAGACGGACCGGTATTCCCCATATAACAGTGGGGACTGGGCTTTGAAACACTAAGCCATGGATAGGAGGTAATCTGTTTGACTGAGGAAGCAAAACAGGCCTTGGTTGATATGTCGGTAAACCTGGGCGGCCTAAAGATGCAAAATCCCATCGCGGTAGCTTCCGGTACTTTTGGGTATGGGCGCGAATATCAGGACTATGTTGATATTACCAAAATCGGGGCGGTCATAGTAAAAGGTACTACTCTGGAAGAGCGTTATGGAAATTTGGCTCCCAGAATATATGAAACATCGGCTGGAATGCTTAACGCTATAGGTCTTGAGAATCCTGGTATAGATGTATTTTTAAACGAATATCTGCCCTCATTAAGGCAGGACGGAGTTACCGTAGTAGCCAATATTGCCGGGAATACGGTGGATGAGTACGCCCTGATAACCAGAAAAATAGATCAACATGCCGGCATTGCGGCAATAGAATTGAATATTTCCTGTCCCAATGTAAAACAGGGCGGTATGCAGTTTGGAACTGATCCGGATCTGGTAAGAATGGTAGTACAGGCGGTGAAATCAGAAACCAAGCTGCCGGTAATACCCAAACTGTCACCCAATGTAACTGATATCGTAGAGATTGCTCGAGCGGCCCGGGATGGTGGAGCCGATGCTTTATCTATGATTAATACTTTAATGGGTATGGCAGTTGATATTGAGAGCAAAAGGCCGGTTTTAGGAAACGTATTTGGCGGTCTGTCCGGACCGGCTATAAAACCGGTTGCTTTGCGCATGATCTACCAGGTTTACAAAGAAGTCCATCTTCCCATACTGGGCGGAGGAGGAATCGTCAGTACCCGGGATGCATTGGAATTTATTATGGTAGGAGCCAGTGCAGTATCCATCGGTACCGGCAATTTTGTTAATCCAGCTATTGCAGAGGAAATAGCCCGGGGATTGCAGAAATATGTAATTGAAGAGGGATTAAAGGGAATAAGCGAATTGGTAGGGGCAGCAGTATTATAGATTGCTGTTTATAGTAAACAACTGCCTGGCTTTGCTGCCGGCAGATAAGGAGGTAATGGGATGCAGGCCCAGGAAAGAATAGTTTTGGCACTAGATGTAGATACCAAAGAAAAGGCCCTCTCACTAGTCAAGGAACTGGCTGGATATGTGGGGGTATTTAAAGTAGGCATGCAATTATATAACAGTGTTGGACCTGACATAGTAAAAGAGATCAATGCGCTGGGGGGAAAGGTGTTTGTGGATTTAAAATTCCATGATATACCCAACACCGTTGCCTCCGCTGGCCGGGTGATGGCCAGGCTGGGATGCCATATGTTTAATGTCCATGCCGCTGGAGGTCGGGAAATGATGCAGGCCTTGGTGGAAGAACTAAAGAAGGAATCTGCACGGCTGGGGCAACCTGAGCCTATTACTCTGGCGGTCACGGTCTTAACCAGTATTAATCAGGAACAACTGGCTCAGGAGATGTTGGTCAAGGATATGCAGATTAAAGATGTGGTAGTCAGATGGGCACTTATGGCCCAAGAATGTGGTATAAAGGGTGTGGTATGCTCACCTCAGGAGATCAGTGCTATCCGAGAGGCCTGTGGACCAGATTTTAAAATAGTTACCCCGGGAATCAGGCCGGCCTGGTCAGAAGCCAATGACCAGAAACGTATTACTACACCCAGACAGGCACTTGATTTGGGTGCTGATTATATGGTAATCGGACGTCCGATAGTAAAAGCAGCCAGCCCGATGGAAGCAGCCTTGAAAATTATTGATGAATTGGAGGAATAAATAATGTTGAGCAGGGAAGAAGCAGTAAAAATATTCAGCGATTCCGGAGCATTGATGGAAGGGCATTTCCTGTTGACTTCCGGTCGTCATAGCAATCAGTATATGCAGTGTGCTCAGGTCTTGCAGTATCCATCTTATACAGAACAGCTGGCCCGACATATTGCTGATAAATTTGAAAGTGATGGGATCGAACTGGTAGTAGGACCGGCCATGGGCGGAATCATCGTTTCCTATGAAGTAGCCCGCCAACTGGGGGTACCGGGAATATTTGCCGAAAGAAAAGATGGCCAAATGGAAATCAGACGCGGCTTTACCATTAAGCCAGGGCAAAAAGTGTTGGTAGTTGAAGATGTGGTGACTACTGGGGGATCGGTGAGAGAAGTTATCGATGCAGTAAAAGAAGCAGGTGGAGAGGTAGCCGGAGTGGCAGTGCTGGTAGACCGGAGCAATGGCAGCGTAACCTTTGGCGTCAAACAGGAAGCAGTTCTCTCGATGGATATTCAATCCTGGGATCCGGCCCAATGTCCCCTATGCCAGGACGGCCAAACCCAAGCATACAAACCCGGCAGCCGCTAAAAATTAAAGCAAACAAAGGGACGGTTCTTTTGTTTGCTTGTATACCAGCAAACAAAAGAACCGTCCTCTTGTTTGCACGGAAGGTGGGACAGTATTGAAAGTATTTCTTAATGGTAAGGAGCTCCAATTTGCTGATGGAGGATATGAATATGTATTCCTTAAGCCTTATAAGAGACATAATAAGGAGACCATAAAAAAGGAAACTGGGGAACTGACTATCCAGATATATGATAATGGGGTGCAAATACGCACCTTGGTCACTAAAGAAGAAGTGGCCACTCTGGTAAACCGGGATGTGCTAATAGACCGACCCAATCAGAAGATTTATATTCTGGAACCGGATAGTAAAGTAAAACAAAATGAAGATGGCAGTGTGGAAATTTTGGATTAATAACCCGGGGTGATATACCACCCCGGGTTATTTATGAAGTAATTTATTGTACAAAAACTATAAACTCCGGGACTGGGTGGGGTTTTTGCTGAAGTCATCGATTGTACAAAAGCATTATGGAAGAATCACCTTCATGAGAAGAAATGCATAATAGTAGATGTGAATGATTATCCTTTTTTCAATAATATAGGGAAAAATATGGCATTAAGTAGTATAATTAAGGAATAAGCATATATTAACATTTTATATTACTATAATACATTTTGATAAAGAAGTGGATAAGTCACGAAATCAGCTATTCTCCTGGTAATAACTGTTTTTGTCCCAAGTGGCTTTTCCACTTTCTTTGACAACTGGGACACGGGGACAGGTTCCTTGTCCTAGGTTTGATTCCTGAGTGGGACAAGGAACCTGTCCCCGTGTCCCATTGTTTAGAGGAGGAATGCTGAATGGAATGCAAATTTCATCCTTATGAGGAAACTATTGATAACTGTGTACTTTGTAATACTCCGCTATGTGTTAAATGCCTGGCTGACTGCAAGGATGTGGATTATGGTCTGGTTTGCCTTAAATGTTTAAAAGCCCTTGGATTAGTCGGTGATCGTGGTTTCTAATCATAAATAATTGGCTTACTTATTAAAAAATTAATAATAGTCCGGCAGATACTAGTGCCGGACTCCTGTTATACAATATCTGATAATCCGAACGGGCTTACTGTTCTTTAACTTCAGATTCCAGGATGGTCTTAATACGTTCTTCCTGTGGATTCACCAGTATGGTCCAGTAGTTTTCGTAGATTACCATTCCTGGTCTGGCCCCTCCAGGCTTTTTTACATTGGACCTAAAAGTATAGTCAACTTCTACTTTTTCTGATTGCTCAGCTTTACTGAAATAGGCGGCCAGTAATGCAGCTTCTTCCAGAGTTGCATCTGGCATGTCATGAATCGACTTTATATGCTGGGGGATTTTTACTATTACATGAGTTCCCGGGATATTCTTGGTATGCAGCCACAGGTCGGTACGTTCTGCCAGTTTAAGGCTTAAAAGATCATTCTGACGATTATTGCGGCCCACCAGGATATCCATACCGTCAGAGGATATAAATTTGCGTGGGATGCTTCGGGCTGGTCGGGACCGTTTTTTAGCCTGCCCTTTAGCATATTTTTCGTTTTCCAGTTCTTCAACTATTTCATCTATCTCGGCTGGTCTTTCTGCCTGCTTTATTGCTACCAGGACCGATTCCAGGTAGTCTATTTCGGTCTGATTCCTGGCCATCAAATTCTCCAGGTGGTTAATGGCTTTACGGCTCTTATTATAAATCTTGAAGTATTTCTGAGCATTCTGCATCGGTGTATAGCGGGGATCAAGACTAATACTGACTGGCTCTCCGGTATAGAAATCATTTAAAACTGCCTCGGTATCACCTTTGCTATATTGATGAGAATAGGCAGTGATAAGCTCTCCCCATAAGCGATATTTTTCATTTTCTTGTGCCTTGTTAAGATCTCCGGTTTGAAAGAACTGCTTTTTATATGCTTTGTCCAGTATTACTCTGATGTTTCTGGACAGGTTAATTTTCATAGAATCCAAGCGCAGGTAATTGAGTTTTGAGGTATAAAAAGTGTCGCAGGCATCATTAAAGGAATCCAGAGTTTTGTAGGTGCCCGAAGCTGGCCGGTAGGGACAGAACTCCACCGGTTGGTTGTCTTGGTAAATCACGGTGGGCTCGGTTTTGCCACAACTTACATCAGTTATTAATGCTTTGAGTCTGCGATACACCATAGTTAATTCATATTCACCGCATTCTTCAACGGGTATATTCGGATCCAGACCTGCGGATAAGCATATTTCCCGGCCCAGGAAGGGGCTTATGCCGGTACAGGACTGGAAGAGGGCCGAAGATAACACTCGGTTGTGATCCTCTTGCCAGATTTTTTGCACCAGAGAATCATACTCCAGCTCCAACGGATTAAGTTTATCTTGAGACGGCGGGTCAATATATTCTTTACCCGGTAGGACTTCCCGGTAGGAACTCAGGTCACTGCCGTATCTTTTGATAGCATCCAGTATTATCCTGGTCTCAGGATTTATCAGTATTATATTAGAATGCCGTCCCATAAACTCACATACTAATATCTTGCTTTTCCATTCCCGGAATTCGTCTAAAGCTTCGATATCTATATGGACTATTCTTTCAAAGCCAACCTGCCGAATGCCTTTTATTTTGCCGCCTTCCAGGTATTTTCTTAACAGCATGCAAAAACTGGGAGGTACTTTGGGATTTTCTTTACGAGCTTCGGTAATATGCATCCGCGACCAGCGCGCATTGGCCGAAATTAAAAGACGATGAGTGCCTATTTTCGGATGCCGGGTGGTTAACAGGAGTTCGTCCTTTTCCGGCTGATGTATCTTATCAATGCGGGCGTCCTTTAAACTTGAATTTAATTCTTCTACCAGAGCTTTAATAGCCATACCATCAAAAGGCATTGTAAAACCTCCCTTAACAAGCACAAGTATATCATTTAAGTATCATAGCGTAAAATAGGTATGAAGAATCAATTACTAGAAGTATGACATTAAAGGAATATGTATACTATAAAGCGAAGAAAGATTAAAGGCCTGCTAATGAGGTGAATGCTTATGTCTCAGGAAGTATCTGCCATATATACTGATATACTTAAACAGGTAGTACGATTGGAAAAGTCTAAAAAGGACTTGAGTAAGAAAGTATTAATAAACAAGGATAAAAGAAGGAAACTGGAACTGGTTTATAAATTCCTGGGCTACGAGCTTAGAAAGCATGAACTGTTTGAACAGGCTGCGGTAATAGCACTCAGCAACCGGGAAACATTTATAATTTCCCATCTCACTTCTTTATACGAGCCTTTTGGTGATGGAGCATTAATCGATAGAATCAGAAAAGAAATAGGATATACCAAAAGGTTCATGAAGGTTACGGAAAAAGCAAAATCAGATCAGGAATCGACTAGTTTTACCGAGCGTAGAATGGTTGAGGAGATAAGTAAATATGTCCTGGCCCAATGTAGAATCTATATGCAGTTACATATATAGTGGGACGCGGGGAAAGTGGGACACGGGGACAGGGACGGGGGACAGAGCCACGGGGACAGGTTCCTTGGCCCATAT
>CAZXIR010000026.1:8804-19134 GCA_964640845.1 uncultured Syntrophomonas sp. | reverse complement strand
AAGGTGGGCCAAGGAACCTGTCCCCGTGGCTCGAGGAACCTGTCCCACTGTCCCACTGTCCTATTAGAGGAGTTGGGGGATGGTTGGGGGAATTATTATTACAAAGATAGTATAGGGAGGGATAATGTGGCAAGGATAAAAGTTTTGGGCATTTCAGGCAGTCCCCGGCACGCTAATACTGAGACTTTGGTGGGTGAATCATTGAAGGCTGCGCGGGAGTTGGGTCCGGTAGATACGGAACTGATTTCTCTAGCCGGTTTGGAGATTAATCCTTGTGATGGCTGTAATAAGTGTTATGGTTATTCCAAAGGAGCTTCCTGGGATCGGTTATGTTACAAATATGATGATGATGTGACTATGATTTATAAGAAGATAAGCGAGGCAGATGGGATTATTGTTGGTTCGCCGGTTTATACGGGCGATATCACCGCTAAACTCAAGGCTTTGATGGAAAGGGGAGCCTGCTTCTGCCATTATTCTGCTTCTCCGGTGGCGGGCGGTATTCGAAACAAGGTGATTGGAGGTATCGTGGTCGCTTTTGAAAGGCGCGGCGGACAGGAGAGTTCTCTCCAGAGTATCTGGCGATGGGCTACTGGGATAATGTTTTCCTATGTAGTGGGTGCGGTTCCTTTTCCTGACGATCCTCCCCCCCAGGCTTCGGCTTACGGCGGTTTGGCTGATACCTGTGATTCATCCGCGGGCCTGGGCAAATACGGTGCTATGCCCGAGACTACCCGTACCCAACCTCCTAACAGTGGTGTTTATAATCTACGTTCAGTAAGGAATCTGGGTAAAAATGTGGCCCTGGGGGCACTTTTAATAAACCGCGGGACTAGTTTGCTGCAGGCTGAGGGCATAGTGGTACCCCCCTTGCCATTGACCGCTTTCCCGGAAAAGATCCTACAACCCGATTCATATTTAAAACAGGTAAGAGAAGGAAAAAGAACTGTGCCTGATTATCAGATTATAAAAGGAGACTAATAAGATTTGAGTATGGGGTATGGTTTAAAGGGTCAAATATATTTGAGAAGTGATGCTTAGCCACCTTTGGAAGCTATTGGTTCGTGGTGTATAATACGCATATAGGAGGTGAGCAGCGTTATGGAATGGGACAATTTTAGAAAAAACAAAGATGAAGTGAACCGTATAAAAAACGAGACCGTAAAGGAGTTTTTTAAACAGTCTTCCACCTGGCAAAAGAAGGCAGCAAAATACGTTAATAATCCGGGCGAAGCCAGAAGGCTCCTTAATGAAGCTGTTAACAAAGCATCGCAAAATAGGTCCGGACCTTTGAAAGAGATTTGGGATTCGCTGCAGACTCTGTTTAGCCTGCTAAAAGATTCGATATCAGGGAATTACCAGGGATTGCAATCTAAAGCTCTATTACTTACTCTGGCAGGTATAGTTTATTTCGTTACCCCAATCGATATAATACCTGAGTTTATCTTTGGTCTGGGTTTGCTGGATGATGCGGTAATTTTGGGATGGATAATAAGCCAATTGAGTAGTGAACTGGAGGCATACCGTTCATGGCAAAGAAGTGGACGGGTTATAGATGTGGAAAAAATAAAGACTGAATAGTATGCAATGGCCAGTCAGTGCCAAACTAGGATTAGGACATCGGCAGCCGTATCTTTAAATGAGGTGCAACCATTCATAAACCATCTGAAATGGAGGGCTAAACATGAATCACAAAATAATTCCCTGGCTGTTGTTACTAATTTTGGGCATATTATTATTTATGGCTCTGGGCCAATTTCCTTCTCCGTTGTGAAGAGTATAAAGGGGGAGAGGTCTCTCCCATTTACCCTCAGACGGTAGGTAATGGTAATCTAAACTCCTTGTTTCAATGAAAAAGGAGGAGTTGGTAACCCATGAAGCACGCACTTAAATACTTTTTAAACCAAAAAAGTAGAGCCGGGGTCCTAGACCAGGCTCTCTTTTTGTGCTTGGAAATATAAGAAAAGTTTGGCATAATTTTTTTATCTGATTATTTTACGGTTTTCTGCAGGCAAAAACATCCTCACCCCACCACATGTGGCGTTGGATGAGCAGCATTATTGAGTTACGCAAACGCAAAATCCCCCCTGGCAGGAACAGGAGGCAAGGTCAAAAGGGTCAAGTAACCATTAATAGAATGTATTTGCAGCAGAACTATAATATAATGGGGAATAGGGGTATGTGATCGGTTCAAAAGATAAGAATATAATTAAGTTGAGGAGGGAATACAATTGAGTCACGAAAAAGTTGTGGTTGATTATGATGTTCTGATAAGAGAACTAGAAGAAGGATGGGAAGCTTTTGTTGAAGGTTTTCCCCTGGCTGATTTTCAAAAGGGGGATTACAAGCAGTATCCGGTGATAACTTTGCTGGCCTGTAGTGATTCGCGGGTACCGGGGAATATGTTAGGCAGTCTGTTTAACCGGGTGTTTTCCATCGAGAATATCGGAAACCAGGTGAAAACTGGTGAAGGATCAATTCTCTATGGTTTGTTGCATCTGGGTACTCCATTTATGATCGTATCAGGGCATAGTGATTGTGGGGCCATCAAAGCAGCCAGCTCTGATTTTTCTGGCGAACCGGATGCTTTAAGGAAAGAGTTGGATATTGTTAAAGAGTCGCTGGCAGAAGGAGTAAATTCGTTTGCAGGCAGTCTATCTAATGATGACAAAGTGAAGTATACCCAGTTGGCAGAATTAAATGTAGATGTTCAGATTGATTACCTTTTGAATAATCCAGCAGTTAAAGAGTTGGTGGATAAAAAAGAACTATACATTTTAGGGGCTATGCTTGATCTGCATGATGTTTATGGCGGTGGATATGCTAAAACATATTTAAGCAATGTAAATGGTGAAAAGAACCCGGATGCCATTAAGGGGGTCTCGGAACTGGGTTCCCTGGCGGCCAGAGCCAACCGGCTTACCTAAGTGAAGATTTTGTATAACGAAATTGCTAACATAATCTGCTGGTGGGGCGGAATTTTTGTGCAATATCATAAAGATATGATAGGATAGAGTGATTATTGCAAAACGATACATAACACAGAAGCATACAAGGGGGCGCTCAAAACTGAGGGGATATTCCTCGGTCTCGCTAACGTAAAGTCACCCGGTTACACGCGTCTCCTTGTTATTTGATTTGGGGGCAAGTATTTAGTGGAGTTTTCATGGAAAGATATTTCATTTGCGTTTTTCGGAGGATTGGGCTTATTCCTCTTTGGTTTGAGGTTTATGTCCGATGCCCTGCAGTCAGTTGCGGGCCACCGAATGCGTAACATACTAGAGCAAGGTACCCGGACTCCTCTGCGGGGGGTTTTAACCGGTGCCCTAGCCACTGCTTTGATACAGAGCAGTAGTGCAACTACGGTTTTAACGGTAGGTTTGGTAAACGCCCGTCTCCTCAACCTGCGGCAGGCAATTGGCGTGGTTATGGGAGCCAATATTGGCACCACCTTGACCGCCTATTTGATTGGATTCAATCTAAAAGACTATGCACTCCCGATATTGGGTATCGGTGCTATAATTTATATGTTTTTTGGGTCTAAGAAAGCCAAGCTTATTGGACAGGCTATTTTTGGATTTGGAGTTCTGTTCTTCGGGTTGACTATTATGGGTGAGGGAATGAAACCCTTGAAGGATCTTCCTTATTTTATACACTTGATGACCAACATTGAAAGCAATTCAGAACTGGGCGTATTTATTGGAATGATTTTTACTTTTGTGGTACAGAGTAGTAGTGCTACTATCGGTGTTTTACAGGAACTGGCTTATCAAGGAGCAGTTTCTTATAAACAAGCCGTACCTATATTGTTCGGAGATAATATCGGGACAACTATTACGGCTCTGTTGGCTTCAATGGGAGCTTCGGTGGCTGCCCGGCGAACAGCCCTGACCCACTTTATTTTCAATGCTTTAGGCACATTGATTTTTCTACCCTTGTTTGTAATGGGATACTTTGAGAAGTTGGTTATACTATTTACCAATTACGTCTTTGTACTGCTGCCAGGTTTTGAAGGAAGTTGGGCAACGCTCAATATCAAACTGCAGATTGCTCAAACCCATGCGGTATTCAATCTTAGCAATACCTTAATCCAACTCCCTATGGTAGCAGTTTTAGCCTTCATCGTAACCAAGTTGATCCCCGATAGCGAAGAAGAGGACCTGCAGCAGACCCGGTACATAGACAAGCGCTTTTTGAACAATCCGGCCTTTGCACTTTCCCAGGCTACCAGAGAGACTCTGCGTATGGGACAGCTGGCCCGGGAAGCCTTCAGCAATGCCATTGAGTATTTTAATACCCAGGAGCATAGTCTGTATCAGAGGTCATTAGTTGTGGAAGAGACCATCGATTCCCTGGAAAGAGAAATCACTGATTATATTGTGCTGGCCTCGCAGAAAAGTCTTACTCCGGAAAATTCCCAGCATGCCTATATAATACTGCAGGCACTGAATGATATCGAAAGAATCGGTGATCACTGTGAAAATATCATTGAACAGGCTGAGTATGCCACTAAAACCAATGTTAAGTTCTCGGGTGAGGCCAAGGTAGAGTTGCAGAATGTAATCGATATTGTGGAAGAAACCTTGGTTATGGCCATGCAGTTATTTGATACCAAGGATAAGGCCGTAGCCCACAAGGTAATCGAAAATGAAATTATGATCGATCATCTTCAGGCTGAATACCGCAGGGCTCATATTAGAAGGCTAAATGAAGGTCTTTGTAATGGAAATAATGGTGCCGTTTTCCTGGATATGCTTTCCAACCTGGAAAGGATTGGGGACCACTGCAATAATATCGCCCATTATATTTTGGGCGACTAGGGGTCAGGAGCACTTGTGAAAGGTGGCTGAGGGTTGGGGATGAAGGCTTAAGAACGCTTGGGGCCGGTCTTTGCTCTTAGGTGCAAGTTAGCTTAGTAGTGCTTTAGATTGACTGATTGTAAAGAGTTATGTTCTCGCTGCTGGAATCGCCTTTCCCCCTGCGCTAACCTTAAGCCTTCATCCCCAGGTAGTTAGTTAGAAGACTGCGGTATAGGGCAGCATGGGAGTTGAATTCGGTTTCGGTAAGGAAATTACAGTTGAGCAGACGGTGAGCGGCTCTTCCCAGGGCTTTTTTCACATCCGGGTTCTGCATTAGTTTACGGGCTGCTTCCAGCAGTTCTTGCTGGTTGGCGGCATAGTATCCCTGCACCCCATGTTCAATAATACCTAGATTTCCGGGAACAGCTGTTAATATAGCTGGGATACCCAAAGTCATGGCCTCTAAAGCTGCCTGAGGCTGGCCTTCTGCCAGGGAGGTATTTAGCACTACATCAGCCAGTTGATAATAGGCTTTTACCATGCTGTGCGGGATTTCACCTACATAACTGGCCCAGGGCAGGAACTTTATGCGATGTAAGATTGATTTAGTGTACCCTTCTTCTATTGCTGCCCCCATTATCAATAAACGCAGGTTTTGGTACTTTGGCCATAGGGCTTCCAGGGTGTCCAGGGCCAAGCCAATGTTTTTTACTTCCCTGAGACCACTGGGTAGGAGAAATACGAAATCACTATCGTGCAATCCGATATCCTGTCTGCTGATAGCAGGGGCATCTTCCAGTTTTACTCCTTGGGGTATGACTAGCAGTTGATTGTGAAATTCTGAATATGTAGAAGATATATGGTGGGCGAATTGTTTATTGAATACTACTATTTTTTGAACTGCCCGCATGCCATTAAGTATCAACTCCTTATTAGTGCCAGCCAGATCGAAGTTGATATCGGTTCCAGTCATAGTCAGAACCAGCGGCAGGTGGTGCAGCTTTGGAGTCTTTCGCAGTACCTTGGCAAAATGGAGACCATGAAAGCCATGGACCAATGAATATTTTTGTTCATCTAGGGCTTGCTGAAACAGATTTTCCCAGTTTTCGTCTTCCAGTGACAGCAGGTCAATTTCTATTCCCATTTGTTTTAGGCCGGCTTGAATTCTTTCACTGGTCAGAGAGTTGCCCCTTTGACTTCGGTGAAAAGGGGTCATGAGCAAAATTCTTTTTCCCGCCAGATACTGAGCATCTCTATTTACCACAGGGGACCTCCCGTTTTAATGACCTGAAAAGCTTCACAAAATTGTCCTTTACCACTTAAAATTCCTCGGTAGCGATTTAATCCATGAACTGCATCATCATATCCAATCATCTCCAACTGAGATTGGTGACAGCGCAGTGCAGCCAGTTTGGTTTCTATCCAACTGCTTATGTCTTCCACATAGGAGACCTCTTGCAGGGGGGTCCACACTTCATAAGCCAGGATAGTGGATGTGATCCAGGGTTGGGCTGTACAATCCTGAAACCAGGGGCCAGCTGCCTTGTTACAGGCTTCTCTGACCAGTTGGTGGGTTACTTGATGGTCTAATACCGCATCTTTAGCATGAGGTATATAAATAACATCCGGTTTTTGGATGCGAATATTATTAACTAGTAACATTAAATTTCCCTGGTTATAGCTGATGAATCCATCCGGCATACCTAAAAAGATCAGGTCGCTGATGCCCATCAATGACGATGCGTCTCGGGCTTCCTTTTCCCTTATAACCGCCAGTTCCGGTTTGGAATATTTAAGACTTCCTGATTCACCAGAAGTTAAATAAACAATGCTCAGCTGATTGCCATTCTGAATGTGTTTGGCTATACTGCCACCGCAGCCAATTATATCGTCATCCGGGTGGGGAGCAAATACCAGGATTTTTGCCATGAGCACCTCCATAGTAAACTATTTTATCTTAAATGCTATCCAGGTTATTAGTTTGATATTACTAAAAATCCGTGAAAATATCCAGCATAGAAGAGGTGCGGGGCGCCCCCTAGCCCTCACCGCTGGTTAACCGCCCTTATTAGTATTCTCCCTGGAGGAATTTGCGGGTTCTGGGGTCCCGGGGATTATCGAATAGATTCCTGGTAAGACCCTGTTCCAGAATGTGCCCATCCCACATAATGCTGGTTTTTTCGGCTAGTCGCTGGGCCTGGAAAAAGTTGTGGGTGATCAGGATGATGGTGGTGGAATGTTCTCTATTAATGTACTTGATATACTGTTCTATCTCCATAGAGCTGGAGGGATCAACATTGGAGGTAGGTTCATCCAGGAACAAAACCCGAGGTCTCACGGCCAGGGCTCTGGCAATAGCTACTTTTTGTACTTCCCCCCCGGACAAGTTGCGGGCCGGGCAATCTATGAAGTCCAACATGCCCAGCAGTTCCAGACTTTCATGAACCCTGCTCCGGATCTTTTTTTCGGAATCTTTTCTAACTTTCAAACCATAGGCTACATTATAGTATACAGATCCTTCAAACATAAACGAAGACTGGGTTACCATGGCCATTTGTCGTCTTAAGAGCAGTAATTGTGATGGGGTCCATTTTACTTGTTCACCCAGAACTTCAAGTCTGCCGGTATCGTTGATGCTCAATAGAGACATTACTCTTAAGAGCGTAGTCTTGCCGGATCCATTGGGCCCCAACAGGCAGTAGATATGACCTGCCGTAATTTCCAAATGCTCAATATTTAATACCTGACGGTCGCCGTAATTCTTGGTTACATTAGATAATTTGAATAGTGCTGTCATCTTTAAACGACCTCTTTTCAAGTTTCAATATTATGAGCATGATGATAAAGGCTAAAAGCAAGAGAATAATCCCAATTCCCAGAGCTCGGCTGTCATTGCCCATGCGGGTTTCCAAGACGATGGAGGTGGTCAAAACTCGGGTCTTGCCTTGTATATTTCCTCCTACCATCATAACTGCTCCCACCTCGGCGATTAAGCGCCCTAGGGCAGTAGTCAAGGCGGCTATTATACCGATCCGTGATTCCCGAATTATGGTCCAAACGGCCTGGGTGCGGGTGGCTCCCAGCATAACCGAAGTATCATATACTTCCTGGCGCTGGGTCATTACTGCCCGAGCGGTTAGACCACATACCAGGGGAAATCCCAATAGCAACTGGGCAATTATCATAGCCGCGGGGGTAAAGAGCAGTTGAAATTCACCCAGAGGACCCCGGTTGCTTAGAAAGAGAAATACTATCAATCCTGCTAATACTGGGGGAAGTCCCATGAGAGTATAAGTTAGGTTTAAGATCAGCTTCCGGCCATAAAAATCCTTGAGAGCCAGCAGAGTGCCGGCAGGAATTCCTAAAATACTAGCAATAACAAGGGCGGTCAGAGAAACCTGAAGTGATAGAAGGGTAACCTGAATCAGCTCCTGGTCTAACGACAGAATTAATAATAATCCTTCTTTTATTCCCTGTAGTATGACATCCATCAGCTACCCCTACTTTAACAAAACTGGAAGCAGGCGATGAAATGGCTCCATCTCCTGCTTCTCTATCTTAATAGTTAAACTAATTAGCATCTGGAATGAATAATGACTGCCCAAACTGGTCTTGGCCGAACTCCCCGATTAAGGTTTGGGCTTCTTCGCTAATTAGCCATTCGATAAAGGCGGTTGCACCTTCATAGTTAAGATTAGGATATTTTTCTGGGTTTACTGCTATTACTCCATAAGGATTGAATAGTAGCTCATCACCCTCCACCATGGCTTCCAATGAGTAGTTGCCTTTATTTGCCAGATAGGTGGCTCGGTCAATAAGAGTGTAGCCCTGCATTTCATCAGCCATGCGATAAGTATCAGCCATACCCTTTCCTACAGAATTATACCATGAACCAGAGGGTTCGATACTGGCTGCCTTCCAGAGTACCAGTTCTTTCTTATGGGTCCCGGAATCATCGCCGCGGGAGAGGAAGGTAGCCGCAGTTTCAGAAATGTTAACCAGAGCAACTGCTGCATCAGTGCCACCTTTTATTCCGGCTGGATCTGCGGTCGGGCCGATGATAAGAAAATCATTATACATCACATCGTGACGGTCAATTCCAAATCCATCAGCAATAAATTGATCTTCCGCGGCCCGGGAATGAACCAAGAGCACATCTACGTCGCCGGATTCGCCCATGCTCATGGCGGCTCCCGAACCTACTGCTATTACTTCCACATCATAGCCGGTCTGTTCCTCGAATACCGGCAGTATGGCATCCAACAGTCCTGAGTCCTGGGTGCTGGTAGTGGTAGCCAGTTTTAACTGGGGGTTTTCCGGGGTCACCACAGACTGGGATGGGGGTGTTTCGGTCTGTTTTTCACATCCTGCTACAGCGAAAATTGAGACCATCATAAAGAGTATTAAAAAAATGCTAAGTAATTTCTTATTATTAAACATATGTTTCAACCTATATACCTCCCCAAATATTGATTATAGTCTATAAAAACAAAAATAACAGCATTAATAGCCTAAAAAAGGCCACAAAAACTGCTAATTAATCTCTCATAGGCATCTTCTCCTTTCCAAAAGGGAGGCCTGCCGGTTTCCCTGCAAACCCTATCGGTCTAAGAACCATGGCAAGAACGTTAGGTTTCATAGACTCGGAGACTATGTATATTCGACTAATACTAATTATTCGAGAATTGAGGTATTTTGTCAAGACAAATGATAGTGGGGGTTCCCTCTTGGGGGACAGGCCACTTGTATATCGAGCAAAGGACAATTTCCCTGAAGGGGGACTCATCCCTGCTAAGAATAAAAGTCCCCACCCTAATAGTAAAAAAAACCCGTCAGCAAAGAACTGACAGGCAACTTATAAAATACGAAGGATTAAAATTTAAGGAAACGAAATAGTATAAAAAATATTCATAATGAATATTAGTTGATGTTATAAATTATATTAGCCGGATTTAGTAATGTCAATACTTTAAAGACATAATTCTTGGCTTTATATAATTTACTTCTCAAATATTTGATAAAAAAAATATACCATCTAAAACCGGCATCACTTCATCAAAAATATTTCCAGCATAATTAACAGCGGCAGTGAAAAAATATATTAGGGCATAAATATTAATATCATCATAAGGAGGGATATTTTGGACGGACAGCAGATAAATTGTTCAGTAGAAGACTGTATGTATAATGAAAATGGAGCTAAATGCCAGTTAGGGTCGATTAAGATTGGCTGTTTTCATGACCCCACTACTCCAGAGCAGCAGAGCTTGTGTGCCGATTTTTGCCGGGAAGGTCAAGTGAGATCTGAAGTTCATTTGGAAGGAAAGGGGTATCGTTAAGATGAAACCACAAGAAATATATTGTGAAGTAGACAGCTGTAAATATTTTGAACAGCATGGCAAGTGCAAGCTGGATCAGATTCAGGTTGGTCCTGGAGGCCCAACTTTTTATGGGCAGAATAATCATGATACCATTTGCGAAAGCTGGGAAGAGAAATAATAATTGATATTTCCATAACCCGATTCAGGAGT
>CAZXIR010000026.1:2314-8794 GCA_964640845.1 uncultured Syntrophomonas sp. | reverse complement strand
GTATGGTTAGAGCAACAAGGCAAGGAAGGCGGAGGTTTATTCCTCCGCTTTCCTTTATGTTATGGGTTAAAATCCAAGCCTTAAATTGAGTCTGGCAAATGGGGATTGTTTCGATCAGGGAACAGGAGTTTAAATACACTGCCCACACCGATGGATAGTATTACCAGCCCTATTATCCAACCCAGGAAAGGTATCCTTACCACCAACATCAGCAAAATGAGCAATCCTAGAATTAACCAGAAATCATGGGCACCATAATTTAAACGAGGTTTCAGCAATTCGGCCAGATACTGGGCAGTTATAAGGATACTTAGATATAGCGCCAGGCCATAAATAATTAGAATTATTATGCCTACGGGAATGGCGATTACGGTTATAAATAACAGGATGGCCAGCAGGGGGGTGGCCAGAAGCAACAAGATACCGAGGCCTGCACTGCTGCCCAGATTTTTTTGGGGGGCCTGGGCGATTTGCTGCCACAAGGTGGGACGCCATAATTTGACTACTCCCCAGATCAAGAGCAGACTGGCCAGGCTCATAATTGCTCCGCCTACCACGCTCCAGGGGGAGGATATGGTTTTTTCTGTTGCAGGAGCTGTTCTTTTAGTCCACTGTTCCTCACCGGTTATTACCGTACCAGAACCTATGATGGCTTTTTCGTTGCTGCGATAGGAAATATTACCACCGATTTCAGCGTTATCCAGTTCAAGATGTCCTACGTCATAAAGCAACAGGTCTTTTCCTACCCGGCCGGAAATATATAGCTCTTCCATGCCGCCCTTTAAATTTCGTTGCAGATCGCCTTCTAATCGGCTGGAACTGGTGAACACCAGCATATCTCGCTGAATCACCGCCTGCTGGCCAAAATCAAGATGCTGGCTAAAAATAGTGGCAGAACCGGTGGTAATTCCCTGCAGGCGAACGGTTTGGGCCGCCAGCCGGAGGTCTCCATTAACTGGACCAGAGATGCTGATGGTCTGGGCCGCAGCTATAATATCTCCTGTGACTTCTCCGGTGATGGAGATATCATTGGCCGCTACATATAAATCTCCGTCAACAATTCCATCAACTCTTACCCTTTCTCCTGCCATTATCACTGGTCCTTCAACTATTTGCCCGGACGGCAAATAATCCAGCGGATCTGCTGCTTGTACGGTGTACCCAGGTATGAGTAGTAAAAAGGTGATGAACAACATCATCTTAAACCAGTATTTGCTCATTTACAATACCTCCTCCAAAATGGTTTGTAATATTATTTTTAATTATATGGTTTAATTAATACTATGAACATCATAATATTGTAAGTCTAAATTTAAGCGTACATCATCAGGAAGTTATATTCAATTAACTCCATGAGCGGGGCAACCACTTATGAAGGTTGGCTAGGGTGGGGCTCAAGGCTTAAGAACGCTTGGGGCCGGTCTTAGCTGTTAAGTATAAGTTAGCTGGGCAATGTTTTGGACTAATTTATTAGAGGCGTTATGCTTTGGCTCTTGGAACCGCCTTTCCCCCGGCGCTAACCTTAAGCATTCATCCCCAGGAAGTGTTTTATTAATATGCTTATGTTTACCAAGAAAGAAGGGATATAAATGTGTGGACGTTTTTGTATAATTGATGATATTGATAAGATATGTCAGCGTTTTAACTGTACCACGGTGGAAATGGATTTCCAACCTAGATTCAATGTGGCCCCTAGCCAGGAAGTGCCAGTTGTTACCAGTGATCAGGGGCAGAATCAATTAAAGATTATGCGCTGGGGCTTAATACCTTATTGGTCAACAGATATGAAAATCGGGAGCCGTTTGATTAATGCCCGCATAGAGACTATAAGCGAAAAACCTGCTTTTAGAAGTTCCTTCCGACATAGACGCTGTATTGTTCCGGCCAGCGGCTACTTTGAGTGGCAGAAAAACGGGAGGGAGAAAATTCCCTATTGTATAGTAAATGAAAGTGAGGAGCTATTCGGCATGGCTGGTTTATGGGACTGTTGGCAGAATGAAGTGGGCCAGGAATTGCTGAGTTTTTCTATCGTTACTACAGAGGCAGCCAAGGCAGTAAATCTTATTCATAATCGCATGCCCTTCATCCTCAATCAGGAGCAGGAACAGCTCTGGCTGGACGGCGGCTCCGGCCAAGATTTACTCCATAGCGTTAAGCCGGTGGAAAACCTGATCTCCTATCGAGTGTCCTCAGTGGTTAATTCTCCGATTAATGATTTGCCTCTTTGTATTGAAAGGATAGATGGATCATCGGGCTGCTTATTCTAAGACTATACCTTTCCCCCGGCGCTAACCTTAACCCTTCATCCCCAGGAGGTTATTTTCTTATTAAGAAATTGTACGTTCAGCAAAAAAATCCAGGTTCAGATGCAAGATAAGAGCTGTCACCTGTGTATTATGGTTAGGGATAATACATGAAGGGAAGTGGTTCTTTGTCATATCGTCGATGGATAACGGTTATGATGTTGGTGGTGATAATCTTTATTACCAGTGTGCCGGTGGGTCAGGCCAAGGTTATGATGGATAAAGATGTAACTATTTTTATGGATGGAGAGCAACTGGTTTTCCCTGATCAGCAGCCTTTCATTGACAACAATAATCGCACTATGGTTCCGGCCAGGTTTTTTGCTGAAGCTCTGGGAGCCGATGTTGATTGGGATCAAACCCGGCAGCAGGCAACTATTACCAGAGCAACAGGTACTCTGAGCCTTAGCGTAGGCAAACAGGAAGTCTTGATTCACCCGGATACCATAGAGCAGATGGACACGGTGGCGGTCCTGATCAACAGTCGCCTCTTAATTCCCCTCCGTTATATTAGTACTTATTTGGATTGTGATGTGAGCTGGGATGATTCCAGACGTATTGCCCATGTTTTCACTCGGGGCCAAGACCCGGCGGAACAGCTGAATCTGATTGAAGAGGCCCGGCTGTCACTGTTGGAACTGCCCCGAGTTAATTCTGAAGCAAATATGCAGGAGTTGCTGAAGGAATCTGAAAGAAATTATAACAAGATGAGAGTGAACGCTGGTTTAGGAATGGCTCAGGATATGGTCCAGGAAGAGAGCAGCAACCTGAAGGAAGCCGCTCCGGCTGTGGACTCTGCGGCTGGTTATTCGGGAACAAATGTACAGGTGGATGGGGTAGATGAAGCGGATATTATCAAAACCGATGGGGAGTACCTGTACCAGGTAAGGGATAAAGAAATTTTGTTGGTAAAAGCTTATCCGGCAGATGAATTGGCAGTTAAATCGAGAATAGAGCTGGCCGAAAATCCTCAAGATATTTTTATTGATGATAATAGATTGGTAGTGATAAGTAATGATTACGGTGTATATCCTTATCGCTATGACAGCGGAGCTGCGACGGAGCTTAAAATAATGCCCCGTTATCCCTACCAAAACGGACTGACCATTACCACTTATGATACCAGTAGTAAGAGTTCGCCGGTAAAATTGGATACCTTTAAGATGGAAGGAGACTATGTCTCTTCTCGCAAAATAGGCAGCAGTGTATATGTAATCAGCAATCAACCGGTTTTAACCCCATATAAACCGGTGTACTACATCAATGATACCCGGGTCGAAAAGCCCTACAGTGAAATCAGGTACTTCCCGGATATGATTCATAATACTTATCTGCATATCCTTGAGGTGAACCTTGAGGGCAGTGATAAGTTCAGCCAAGAGACTTTTTTGGGTTCAGGCAGCAATATCTACTGTTCGGCAGATAATCTGTACGTAACGGCAGTCGAATATGATCCGTATCTCTATGATTATCGCGCTCCCCGGGAATCAACTTTGATATTCAAGTTTAGTCTGAGTGAGGGCATTAAGTACAGTGCCAAAGGTGTGGTACAGGGGACTCTGCTAAATCAGTTTTCTATGGATGAATATGATGGGCATTTCCGTATCGCAACTACTACCAATCCTTGGTCCAGTTCTGATTCCCAGAATGCCGTATATATACTGGATAATAATTTGGATAAAGTAAATTCAGTTACCGGGATTGCTCCTGGGGAAAGAATTTATTCCACTCGTTTCTTAGCGGATCGTCTGTATATGGTTACCTTCCGTCAGATGGACCCGTTTTTTGTCATCGACCTGGATCCGCAAAACCCGCAAGTTTTGGGAAAACTAAAGATTCCGGGTTTTAGCAGTTATCTGCATCCTTATAAAGATAATTATGTTATCGGCCTGGGATATGATACTACCGAGATCAAGGGCGGGGTTATTCAGGGGGGAATTAAAGCTTCTATGTTCGATGTCAGTGATGTAGAAAACCCCCGGGAAATTGACCAAGTGGTGATAGGTACGGCGGGCAGTAATTCTGAAGCTTGTGATCAACACCGGGCATTTTTGTTGTATGACGGACTGCTGGCCTTCCCAGCTAATGTCTGCCAATCCGATAGCAAGAGCAGCTATGGGGTCTTTGAATTCCAGGGTGCTTATGTATACGCAGTATCGGAAGAGGGATTTAGTTATACAGGCCGGGTAACCCATCTTAGCCCGGAAGATTACCTAAAAGCCGGGGATTATTGGTATGATGAAAGTAAAAATGTAAGAAGAATTGTAATAATGGACGATAATCTTTACACTATTTCGGCCGATCAGATCAAGATAAATGATCGTTCTAGCTTGCAGGAACTAAACCGGCTATCTACAGTTAAATGAAGATCTGAATAATGTTTATCACCTGTTATCCATCCGTGTAGTTGCGGCCAATTCACCGAGATAATGTATGGGTCTAGGCAACTAAACGGCCCATTCCAATGACGGAAAATCCTCATACAATTTCCGGCTAACCAATACCCCGTCGCCCAAGTTCTTGGAGACGGGGTATTTTCACCCCTGTCATATAGCAACAACCCCTCCAGCTTAATTCAATTATGCACCCAAACCCCGGTTTTTGTTTGAATTAATAATAATTGATAGGCTGGAAATAAGATAGGCAAATAATGTATATTGAAAGGTAGGTAGTTAAACCTAAGTTAAACCATAAAATGCAAGGAGGTAAACAGGGTGAATAATTTTACTTATCATAATCCTACCAAAATATATTTTGGTAAAGACACTATAAAAAACATAGGCCGGGAGATGCGTGAAAATGGTATAAGAAAAGCTCTGCTGGTTTGCGGGCGCCAATCCATATTCGCTAATGGAGTTTATGACCGGGTATCTTCTTCACTGGTAGGATACCATGTGGATTTTGTCCGTTTTAGCGGGGTGCAGTCCAATCCGGTTTTGAGTAAGGTCCAAGATGGTATAGACTTAGCCCGCAAAGAGGGGGTGGATGCAGTTCTGGCAGTAGGCGGGGGGAGTGTTTGTGATTCCGCCAAAGTCATAGCAGCGGGGGTGAAATATGATGGCCAGGTTTGGGATTTATTCACCGGTCAAGCTAGGATCAAAGCTGCCCTGCCCATTTTTGGGGTATTGACCCTTTCCGCCACTGGCTCGGAAATGAATGGCAATGCAGTAATTACCAAAACAGATGAAAATAAAAAGTGGGGTATAGGCTCCAGGCATTTGTATCCTCGGGTATCGATAATTGACCCGGAGTTTCAAGCTAGTCTTTCCGCACGGGATACGGTTAATGGAGCAGTTGATATTTTAAGCCATGTTTTTGAACTGTATTTTGACGGCAGCAAAAATGTGGAACTGATGCAGGAATACTCAGAGGCTATAATAAGAACAGTGATAAAAAACGTTAAAATACTCCTGGCCGATCCGTTTGACTATGAAGCGAGGGCACAGATGGCCTGGGCGGCCACCCTGGCTTTGAACAATTCCAATGGAGTGGGAAGAAAAGGTGGAGATTGGGCTTCCCACGATATCGAACACAGTGTCAGCGCTT
Source organism: uncultured Syntrophomonas sp. (assembly GCA_964640845.1). Lineage (GTDB taxonomy): Bacteria > Bacillota > Syntrophomonadia > Syntrophomonadales > Syntrophomonadaceae > JAAYJK01. Next base: position 2,945 of record CAZXIR010000026.1, on the reverse strand, counting down.
TTTACAATGTGGCCCATGGGGCTGGACTGGCGGTAGTGACTCCGGCCTGGATGCGTTATGTATATAAAGAAGACTTAGAAACTTTCGCCCGGTTTGCGGAGAAGATTTTTGATATCACCGAGGGAAGTCAGGAGCAAAAGGCCCTGCAGGCTATAGAGCAACTGGTTAAGTTTTTTCAGGAGATCGGGGCTCCGGTTACCCTGAAAGAACTGGGTGTTGATTACCAAGACCTGGCTAAGATGGCGGAAAACGCTGTACAGCAAAGACTATTGGGCAGACTGAAAAAGCTGCACCAAGAGGATGTCCTAGCCATCTACCAGCTGGCCTGGGACACGGGGACAGGTTCCTTGTCCCAGTAATGTTAGGTGGAACATGAAACAAGAGGATACCCGGACGCTCCTGGTCTTGCTGGGAGGACTTTAATAGTGGGACAAGGAACCTGTCCCCGTGTCCCAGGAGGATGCAGGGAAATTAGCATATTAAGAGAATAATGTATTAATAAGCTTTTACTACTTTGATTGGGAGAGGCAGGAGATTACATGGTTAGCTACAGTTTTGAGATATTGAAGGCCACCCAGATGAAAGGACATAAGATACAAAAGACTAAAGATTATGAAGTTCAAGTAGTAGT
>CAZXIR010000026.1:0-2214 GCA_964640845.1 uncultured Syntrophomonas sp. | reverse complement strand
TAACAGGAGAAAAGCAATGAAAAATGAACTGGTGGTAGTGGAGACTGAGGACCAAATAGTCTTGCATGGTGCATTATACGAAGCTGATCCCAAGAAGCTGGCGGTTATTATTCAACATGGGGCGGCTATGAACTTCTATACTGGCATGGGTAGGTTTTTACCCGGTATTTTAACCGATCATGGCTATACCTGCCTCAGTGCCAACAACCGGGGACATGATTTCGGAACTGCGCCGGACAATGATAAAAAGCCGGTTATAGGTCTGATGCGCGATACCTTCAAGGATTGTATCAAAGACACCCGGGCTTTGATTGCTTTTATGGTTAACCGGGGATATGAAAACCTGGTTCTGCTTGGGCACAGCCAGGCTATTCCCAAGATTGTCTATGCCCAAAATCAGGCCCAGTTTCCTGAAGTGGCAGGATTGGTACTGATTAGTCCTCCGCCTTCGGTTACTCAGATGATGAGATACCTGGCCACCCCCGATTATTATGAGCGAGGACTGTTCAAGGCCCGAGAATTAACTGAACTGGGCATGGGAGAACAACTTATCGTACTAAAAGGTCGGGGGACCATGCCCTGGATTTTTACTGCCAAAACCTTCCTGGATTTCTATGGACCAGGCACTCCGGCAGATACTGAAGAACTGGTGCAGGAGGTCTACTGCCCAATGCTCCTAACCAGGGGCAGTCAGGATTTTCCACCCGTAAGCCCATCTTTAATGGAAAGGATTAAGTGCAATTCTGCTTACCCGGAGTCAACCATACTAGTGGAGATACCAGGTGCAGACCATTTTTATGATGGGCATGAAAAGGAATTGGGAAATACGATCGTAAAATGGTTGTGGGACAGGGGGACAGGTTCCTTGTCCCAGTAAAATTAGATGGAACAGAAAACATGGGATGCCCAGACGGGAATTAGTCTAGGGGCAAGGATTTTAAGAGTGGGACAAGGAACCTGTCCCCCTGTCCCAATATAAGGGCGTTGGCATTTTTGCCAACGGTCTTTTTTTTTGCCAGAGATACCTGATTGGATATTATGCCATTATTGGACTGGGATTTTGGCATTAACGCCAATAGGAATATTAAGAGAGATATAGATATATGTGGAGATATGCAGAAAAACAGGGAATGTTGGCAATATAAGGGATTGGCACGAAAATTGCTAGTGTATGGCAGCAGGGCTTTAAAAGGAAGGAGGTCAGCAAGTTAAGAAGATCCAGGAATAGAGTAGGTTGATAATCATGGTGTTAATGGGTTTATTAAATATTAGGGGGAGGTTGCTTCTTTCGGTTTATTAATATTACTGGCGTAAATTGAGAAAATCCAAGTACTGCCTGTCACTGGCTTTGATATCTTAATGTCGGGCCGGGCACCTGGGTATAAAAACTGGTAAGGGGTTTTATGATTAAGCAAATAAAAGGGGAGTTTTTTATGAATTTTAACACCCTGCTTTATGAGAAGGATGGTGGATTAGGGACTATAACGTTAAATAGGCCTAAGTCATTAAACGGACTTAATGATGAATTGCTAAGAGAGTTATCGCTGTTGATGGATGAAATCGCCCGGGATGATGAGGTGCGAGTGGTGATTTTGACTGGAGGCAGTAAGGTATTCGCCGCTGGAGGGGATATATCTTATATAGCTTCCCTGGACCCAGTGGGAGCAGCTGAATTTGTAGCTTTAGCCCAGGGGGCACTGGATAAGATTGATAATCTTGAAAAACCAGTGATAGCAACAATTAATGGTCTGGCTCTAGGTGGCGGTTGTGAACTGGCTCTGGCAGCGGATATCAGATTAGCTGCTCAGGGTGCGGTGTTTGGTCTGCCAGAGATAAATCTGGGTATTGTGCCTGGGGGCGGTGGCACCCAGAGACTGGCCCGCACGGTAGGTCCGGGTTGGGCTAAATACCTGATTTATACTGGTGAAAACATAGATACTGATATGGCATTAAAAATTGGTTTGATAAACAAAGTATTTCCTAAAGAACTGCTGATGGAAGAAGCCTATAAACTGGCTGCAAAACTCAGTGCTAAGGCGCCCATGGCCCTTAAAACCGCCAAGAAATGCATTAATTATGGGGGCGGAGTAGATTTGGCCGCCGGGCTAATGTTTGAGCAAAAGTCCTGGGCTTTGCTGTTTTCTACGGAAGATCAAAAGGAAGGCTTTAGTGCCTTCCTGGAAAAGAGAAAAGCCACATTCAAGGGCAGGTAGT
>CAZXIR010000025.1:13558-19495 GCA_964640845.1 uncultured Syntrophomonas sp. | reverse complement strand
TGTCCCTGCGGACTAGAGATAGATCGTGATATAAACGCTGCAATAAATATCTTGAGGGCCGGGACGGCCCCAGGTGGAGCTACGGCAGTAGCCGGGTGTTGAAACCAGAAGCTCCCACTTCTAAATGAAGTGTAAGTGGGAGTAGTTCACTGTTGACGAATAACCACAATTAATGGTATATTTTGGACGATATTGTTGACAACATAGAAGACATGAAGGAGTTAAACGGAGAATGGTGATGTGAAAACCCAACCTCATTGGAAATATACAATTATTTTCATCTTGATTATTGTATCGCTGAGCGGGATCTATCTTTACTTTGCCTGGAATAGATATCAGGATATAGTTTCTTCAGAAGCTATCATGTTAGCACAATCGGTGGAATCTCTTTTACATTCCGAGCATATCGCGGAGTTATCAGGAAATGCCGAAGATTTGGATAAACCGGAATATATAATGATCAAGCGCAGTCTGACTCGTCTAATCGAGACCACAAATCCGATTCGTTTTGCTTACCTCATGGGTGAAAAAGATGGCAGTATAGTATTTCTGCTGGATGCGGAACCGTCCGATTCTCCTGATTATTCGCCACCTGGGCAGGTCTATACAGAAGCGGACGATATGGTCTGGGAACCTTTCAAACTGGGCAATACAGTACTGACCAAACCGAGAACAGACCGCTGGGGTACATGGATTAGTGCTCTCGTGCCGATAAAGGACACAACAAATGGCAAGGTTATTGCTGTATTGGGGATCGACTATTCCGCTTCGGAGTGGCAATTACGCCTGTTAAAGCAGATGATTCCTGACCTGATTATTATTTTCTGTATATTTGCGCTTTCCGGGGCTTTGCTTCGTATTTGGATTCAGCAATCCACCCTCAAAGGTCTCAGTAAAAAATTGGAGTATAATGAGGCGCTGTATCACAGCGTATTCGACCAGGTTCCGGTAGGGATCGCAATTGTACATGACAAGAGCTTTATATTCCAATCGAAGTTAGGACAAATAAATATTAACCCCATGTTCGAACGAATTCTTGGTAGGACCAGCAATGACTTAGTGAATATTGAATGGACAGAGATAACACACCCCGAAGACCTACAGGCCGATCTCGAAAAATTTGGGCAATTTAAAACGGGCAAAATCAACGGTTATTCATTAGAAAAGCGTTTTGTAAGGCCGGACGGATCAAGTATATGGACGAATATGAAGGTTTCTCCTTTCCTAGGCAGTTCCAATAAATATTCCATGCACCTATGTTTGCTTGAGGACATATCCATGCGCAAGGCAACGGAGGAGTCGCTAAGAGAAAGCGAGCGTAGTAAGGCAGTTCTTCTCTCCAACTTCCCGGGTATGGCGTACAGATGCCATTATGATCGGCAATTGACCATGCAATATGTTTCTTCAGGTTGTTTTGCATTGACCGGATATGCTCCGGAAAGCCTTTTGTATAACAAGGAACTATCCTATAATGACTTAATCATACCGGAATATCGTGATATTATCTGGGCAGAATTGGAGGGGATCGCTGCAAACAAACTGCCTTTTAAATATGAATATGAAATCATAACTGCCAAAGGAGATCGGAAATGGGTTCTGGACATGGGAGAAGGCATTTTTAGCGAGGGAGGTGAAGTAGAGGCTCTCGAGGGAATTGTCATAGATGTATCAGATCGCAAAGCAATCGAAAACGTTCTCAAATATAATTACGAGCATGACAGATGGACGGGCTTATATAACCAGAATTTCTTAGAAAAACAAATAAATAGCGATAACAAGAATAAAGTCTCGATGAAAAGAGCCCTTGTTGGCATCAATCTGAGCACTATACAATCATTAACTAAAAATTATGGATTCAATTACACCCAGAATTTGTTGAAAAAAACAGCCGATACACTTACCTTGCATTGTACATACGAGCGCTTATTATTTAATACCTATGAAAATTTATTTGTTTTCTATCTTAAAGACTATAAAGCTAAAAACGAACTGCTTGAATTCTGCGAAGCCATTGCAGATGGATTAGAATCTCTGCTTATGATTGAAAGGATCGGAGGCGGAATCGGGGTTGTTGAAATTGAACAGGTTGATGAGCGCAATGTAGATCAGCTTATGAAAAAACTTCTGATTACATCAGAAAGGGCAATTGATATTGATGACAAAGAATTTGGAATTTGTTTTTATGACATCGTAATTGAAACTCAAATAAGCCGTGAGGAAGATGTGAAACGCGAACTTACCCAAATTGCAGTAGATGAAAATGACAGTACACTATTTTTGCAATATCAACCGATATTGGATCTTAAATCAAATCAACTATGCGGCTTTGAGGCTTTGGCCAGGTTAAACAGTGACAAGCTTGGTCGGGTACCGCCTTTAGAATTTATTCCCATAGCTGAGAAAACAAAACTTATTATTCCCATTGGCAATAAAGTTATTCTCCAGGCATTCCGTTTCCTCAACAAGCTGAAGGAGAATGGATATGGCACAATTAATGTTTCCATTAATATATCTGTCATTCAGCTGTTGAAAAATGATTTCTGTAATAATCTGTTTAAGATGATAAATGAGATGCAGGTAAGTCCGGAAAATATCAGCCTCGAGATTACCGAGTCGGTATTCGCTTCAGACTACGAGAAAACAAACAGTGTACTTGGTGAATTGAAAGACGCCGGACTCCACATTTCTATAGACGACTTTGGAATAGGATATTCATCACTTGCGAGGGAAAGAGATTTAAATATCGACTGCCTCAAAATTGATAAATCTTTTACCGATAAGCTATTAGAAGTCGATCCTGATAAGGCTATAACCAGCGAAATTATCTTAATGGCTCATAAACTGGGACACTGTACAATAGCAGAAGGGGTAGAATATGACAAGCAGAAACAATATTTAGAGAAAAACGGATGTGACAAAATACAGGGATATCTGATTAGTAAACCGCTCGATGAAGACGCTGCAATAGAATTTCTCCAAAAAACGAATAAGAATAAATAACGACTGCCATTCAAATGACAGCCGCTGTTCAAAAAAGGATGATAAGGCTTATGAAAGGTATTAGAAAGAGTATTTCCATCAAGAGGATGATTACTATCATATTCATATTAGCCATGTTGATATCCATCAGCGGTATTGGATATTTGATTTTTACTAAATGGTTATCCTCAGCTGAACAAACAACAGAAAATATATCAGAAGATATAAGCGACAGCATATACAATCAAATATCCTCTTTCATGCATATTCCTGAGCATATTAATGAAGCTAATCATAAAATCATAGCAAATGGTATTTTAAATTTATCTGATGAAAAAATCCGGGAAAAGTTTTTCCTTGGTGTTTTAAGCTCGCAACATGATCAGATATACAGTTTTAGCTATGGTACTGCCAATGGTGAATATTACGGAGCACGCAGAAATGAAAAAGGTGTTATTGAAATAATGAGAAATAATGCCTCTACCGGAGGCAACTCCTGGTATTATTCAGTGAACGAGGATTTAACTGCTGGTGAACTGATTGTCCGGGCAGGGCAATTTGATCCTAGAACCCGAGAATGGTATAAGGCAGCCGAAGCAGCAGGAGGTCCTGCCTTCTCTCCTATTTACAAGCATTTTGTAATAGACGACCTGACCGTTTCTGCCGCATGGCCAATTTACGATGGCAGCGGCAGGCTGCAAGGAGTCATGGGAACGCACATGCTTCTTGCCGATATCGGGGGTTTCCTTGGGGACACAATAAATAAGTATAAGGGTTATGCAATAATCATGGAAAAAAACACAGGTGCTCTAATTGCCAATTCAATGGGAATAGACAATTTTACTGTCCTTCAGGACGGTACATTTAAACGTTACCGTATCGGTGAAATAGAGAATCCTGATATACAGCAAGCATATGAATACTATAACGCAAATAATGATCCATCCTTTGTTTATAAAAGTGATAACGGGAATGTATTTGTCAATACCCGCGAAATTCATATGGAGGGAATAGATTGGATTGTGGTATCTGTAATTCCCGAAGGGCTTTATATGACAAATGTTGAAAAAAGTATTCATATGACCGCCCTTCTCGTCTTACTTGCCTTGATCTTGTCACTCATCGTTTATAACTTTGTTATGGGTAGACGGTTAAAGCCGATGAATGGTCTGCTACAGGTTTCAGGGGCCTTAGCTTCCGGGGACTTGTCCAAGAGGGCTGAAGTGGTTAGAAATGATGAAATCGGAAGCATATCAGAAAGCTTGAATAAAGTCGCCGATAAAATGCAGTATCTTATTAACAACCTTGAAGAAAATGTTAAGGAGCGTACCGAAGAATTATATAGGGCAAATATGGCACTGGCAGAAAGCAAAGATGAACTTCGGCTCATTTTAGACTCTGCTGCCGAAGCAATTTACGGTATCGATTTGAATGGCAACTGCACATTTTGTAATAGCAGCTGCATTAAATTATTGGGGTATAACAGCCAAGAGGAATTGCTCAAGAAAAATATGCATTGGCAGATTCATCATAGCTGCTGGGATCGAACCCCATTTCCTATTGATGAATGTAGAATATTTGAATCAATGAAACAAGGAAAGGGTCTCGATGCCGATGATGAAGTGTTTTGGAAAGCAGACGGGACTTCTATTGATGTCGAGTACCATTCATACCCGCAGATAAGAAATGGAGAAATCATTGGCGCCGTTATAACTTTTATGGATATTACCGACCGCAAAAAAAGAGAAGAAGAAATCCGTTATCTTAGCTGCCATGATACACTAACGGGCCTTCAAAACAGAAGGTGCTTTGAGCAAAACCTCAACAAAATTGACATTCCGGAGAATTTGCCGCTGTCTGTCATTTTTGCGGATATTAATGGGTTGAAGATGACCAATGACATATTCGGACATACCGCGGGAGATGAGCTGATAAAAAAGACTGCTCAAATTCTTACACAGTCATGCAGAGAGGATGATATAGTCGCGCGGGTTGGCGGCGATGAGTTTATTATTCTTTTGCCAAAGACTAATGAGGAGAGTGCTAAGAAGATTCTTTCACGGATCGATTCTAGTTTCTCTAATGCGCGTGTGGCTGCAATCAAATGTAGTATTTCGCTTGGAAGCGATACAAAAACTCGTTTTGAGCAGTCTTTTGAAGAGACAACGGCAAACGCGGAAAATGCCATGTATAAGGACAAGATCATGAATCGCAAATCGATAAATAGGGATATTATAGATACCATAATTGAGACTTTACATTCAAGGAGTATTAGAGAAAAGCAACATTCGATTGCTGTAAGTGAACTATGCGTTGAATTCGGTTCCGTACTGCAACTTCCCGAACCGAAAATCAGTAAATTAAAACGGGCGGGCTATCTGCATGATATCGGTAAAATTACCCTTGATACAACCCTTTTAACGAAAGATACTTTGTCGGAAGAAGAGATCGAAGAAATGCGACAGCACTCGGTTGTTGGATACCGCATATTAAATCTTTTTGACGATACGCTGGATTTGGCGGAATATGTGTACAGCCATCACGAAAGGTGGGACGGTAACGGATATCCAAGGGGCCTCAAAGGGGAACAGATTCATATAATAGCAAGAATCATATCAATCACAGAAGTCTATGAGCGTGTGTTAAACAAAGGAACACTTTCAATAGAAGAAAGAAAAAGTGCTGCCATTAAAGTTATCAAAGAGGGTGCGGGCACGCAATTCGATCCGGAAATTGCAGAGCTGTTTGCTCAGATGATGGAGGAGAAGAATAGATGAGGGGTTTTAGAGTTTATAGGAATTTATAACCTGTTTTATAGGTAAGGGTTTTTCTCCCCCTTTTCGCTAGAAAATGCACTAGAGGGGTGCATTTTTCAGGCAAGTGCACTTAATGACGATAATGTGAGGTGTGACATTAAAAAATAACCACAAAAATATTGACAAACAAATTTAGGTAATG
>CAZXIR010000025.1:10624-13458 GCA_964640845.1 uncultured Syntrophomonas sp. | reverse complement strand
TAGGTAATGCATTACCTTTTGTTGATATGCACTATCTACAATAAATTAAGGGTGGTGTTATTTTGAACCCCAGGAAGAAAGACTCAATTCCTGATGAGCCGATGATTTTTGCTTTGCTGCTGATAATTTCAAATAAGATGAACACACTTCTTGAGAGGGAATTAAAGGAATTTGATGTGACAACAAAGCAATGGTTTTTATCCGAAACTATTAAAAGTCTATTTGATACCCCTCCGACCATGAAAGAGTTAGCTAGCGAAATGGGGAGCTCTCATCAGAATATTAAACAAGTAGCTTTGAAGCTAGAGCAGAAAGGTTTATTGAAGTTAGAAAAAGATAGAAAAGATGCCCGGGTCACTAGATTGAGATTGACGGAGCTCAGCTATGACTTCTGGGAAAAAACAGATTCAAAAGGCACAGTTTTTAGACACAACATGTTTAAAGAGATAAATAAGAAGGACATTGCCACCACAAGAGGGCTGCTTGAAAAAATGCTATTAAATCTAACTGAAATTGAAAACAGAGCTATTGAAGAGGCAGAGAATACATAATACAATATGTGGCCGCTGTGCCAGCCTTTTAAGTATCTGCAGCCGGCCTGGAAAGGAGTATCAACAGTATGAAAATAGGTAAATGGGTAAAAATTGCAGCCATTATAATGGTTTGTGTGCTATTTGATATCATCCTTCATCTTGTTACAAGCGTATACAGTACTATGCCTGACAATCCAAACTATAGCATAGTGGGGAAGTTGCTTGGGACGGAAATTACCGCCTCTCTTTGGGCCTTGCTCTCTTTTTCCGGCGCGGCTTATGTTTATTGCCGGATTAGGAATGCCATTCCAGGAGAGGGTGTAAAAAAGGGGCTGCGGTACGGGTCTGCAATAGCGTTGCTTTGGCTGTTTGCCATGTTAGAGGGGGTACCCCTATTTGGCAATCCAATAATTAACGAATTTGTGGTTGGCCTCAGTGACGCAATACCTGTTTTATTAATGGGTATTCTATTAAGTTTGCTAAAAACTGAGCAAGGAGAGAATGCTGCTGTAGAGCCATTTACTCTTGGACAGAAGATGAAGGCCGTATCCATGTTCACAGGGATATTCTTAATTGGACGGTATGTTGCATATTTCACAGGAGTGATCCAATCAGGATACCAAACAAGCATATTTTATACATTTATCTGGACGCTGCTGATGGGTGCCTGTATTGGGGTAGTATGTATTTTGCTGGGGAATACCGGAAATAAGTTGTTATTGGAACGTAGAGCAGCAAAATTTGGATTCTTGATTTTTGGAGTTAATTGGGCTACGTTCCTTGTTTTTATGCCCTTATTGTTTTCCGGCTATTTAATCGACGTGTTATCTAGAATCATTATAGACACCCTGCTGGTAACGCTTGGATACTATTTGACATTTAGCCCCAGGATTGGGTTCCTCAAAAGAAGCGGATTCTTATCCAAACAAAGAAATAATGAAAGGATAATCTGTCATGACTAAACTGAAAAGGTGAACTTATCGAAGATTTAGTTGTTCGGTATTTCCGGACAACTGCTGCTGACGGTGAAAATAATAATGTAGGGAACTACAATCTCGATTAACAAGCAGGGACTGCCTTCACCCGCTTTTGCGGTTTGGAGACAGTCTCTTTTTAAGGCTATTTTTTATTATAAACTTCTGAGAAATTGATAATCATCTAACTAGATGAATTTGTAGGAAAAATTCAGGTGTTTTGCCCTTGGGCAACTACCTTGTCGTCTTGTTTTTTAATGGTCCACTTATAGGTTACCAATCCGCCTTTGTTTTTTAACTCTTTGGTACCAACTACTTCAGCCTCAACATAAATTTTATCACCTGGATGGACCGGATTTTTCCAAGAAATACCATCAGCGTTTGTCCATACCGCATCAGCCAGGAAACCCTGTTTAGCCATTAATCCCATCATGCACAATATAATATAGGCACCAGGCGCAACCCGTGCTTTAAATCCCCATCCTTTGGCAAATTCATCATCCAGAAAGCCTGGTAAATCCGCACCGGACATCTGGGCTACAATATCAATTTCTGATCCAGTAATAGGTTTGGTACCAGTCTTAAATGCAAACCCTACGTTAACATCTTCAAAAAACAATCTATTCACCTCCCTCTTTATTTGGAAACAAATAAGAAACGTCAACTTAAATATTTAGTTTACGTAATAATTAAATGATATCATATTGAGAACAATATAAATGTAGAATTTAACATATATGTCCACATATTCCTTTTGCATAGATGTATAATAATTTCCAGTTATAAGCTGACAGGCGTAAAGAATAAGTTATTTACTCCATTCCTCTGACATTATTAAAAAGTTATCCTTTTCATCGTTCGGCTTCGCAGGGTTCGAAGGGTGCTACGATGCTGCATCAAACGGCTACTACAATTTATGCATCCAAACCAGTTGTGAATCGCCTGTTCTTAAATTGCTTCAGAATTTCAAGGGGTGACTCAGGGATATAATCTGCACCGGCATCTACAAATTATGACTTGTAATATGGTTTTTGTTAATAATATACCTAAGTGAAAGGAGGTGAAAATTTGCAGAAAGCGGCACTGAGTCTGTTGCTGTCTTTTGTTTTATTAGCAAGCATGGGTGGATTTTCTTTTGCTCAGATAGATCACGTAATTCAACCCGAAGCCAAGCTGGAGCAGAAAGCTAGAGAGATGGGTATCAGTGTTGATGACCTAAAGGCAAAGATGAAAGCGGAACGTCAGGAGCGGTTGGAAGAGAAAGCCAAAGAAATGGGTATCAGTGTTGATGACCTAAAGGCAAAGATGAAAGCGGAACGTCAGGAGC
>CAZXIR010000025.1:0-10524 GCA_964640845.1 uncultured Syntrophomonas sp. | reverse complement strand
AGGAGCGGTTGGAAGAGAAAGCCAAAGAAATGGGTATCAGTGTTGATGACCTAAAAGCAAAGATGAAAGCAGAATATCAGCCACATTTCTAAGTTGCTAAAGATATACTGCTTGGTACGGACGGATTAGCCTGTAGACTGCACAAGTCGGCAGGCTTTTTTTATATTTACCTATTGGAAATCTATCCTGATATTACCTTTGACCATGTTCCATTGCTATAGATAGAATTATATGTATTAATGGCAGGTTAATTACAAGAAAGGAAGTTAGCGGTCTAATATAATACAACCAAATAATGCAGGAAAACAATGGATGGAGATATTATTATGAGCAAGAGAATTTCATGGAGCCTGGTAATCGTCGTAGTAGGATTTTTCTTAGCATTTGCTATTTTTAAGTGGGTTTATGGAGGGGACGAGCCTCAAGTAATTACCATGGAGGCACTAGCAGAACAGTCCGGAACTGCCGTTTTGCATGGCCAGATAAACGATAGGGGTAGGAAAGAAATTACTCAATATGGTTTTCGATGGGGAGCCAGCAAGAGCCTGGGTGAGGAAGTCATAGAAGAGAACAGCTCTGAGGATTTATCGTTTTCACTAAGTATTAATCAATTGCAGCCCGGTACTACATATTATTTTCAGGCCTTGGCAACGAATGCTAAAGGTTCCGGTTATGGAGAAATCAAAAATTTTACGGTTCCGGTCAATGATCCGCCTGTGGTTACTATAAAGAGCCCCGAGGATAATTTAGAGGTTTTTAGTGGTGAAGTAGTACAAATAGCAACTTCAGCTACAGATGATGAAAAAGTAGAGTCCATGAGTCTGGTAATTAACGATAGCTCAACATGCAGTGCAGAAGGAGATATTTTGAATTATGATTGGGATACCAGCGGTGTAAGCCCAGGTGAATATATACTCAAGGTTAGTGCAGATGATGGAAGTAAGGAAGATCATAAGTTAATTACGGTATTGGTTAAGGAGAAACCGGTCGTTACTCAGGTAGCTGTAAATGACCAGCAGGTGGGGCAGGGTTACAAACCTGAAAACCCCCCGGTATCTCGAGCAATAGATACTGATAAGAACAAATATACGCTTGTAAGTAAAGTTCAAGGGTCATTTGGACAATTTTACTATCGGGATACCAATGGAGGCAGGATCGAGATAGATCCCAAATGGGTGGCCCAAAACATAGTAACCATAACTCTGCCGGGATTAAATCAACAGGTACAGGTACATAAGGATGCTCAGGATAATTTTATAACCGCTTTCAACTACATAAAAAACGGTACGGCAACTATTAATGGTAAACAGGTTCCCCTACTCAGCCTGATAAAAACCATGGATGGAACATTTGTAACCCGGCATGTGAACTGGGACCCTAACCGAGGCTTGAGCAACCATTCCTGGGGAATAGCTATTGATATCAATGCCAGTGGTCATTTTAGATATGTGGATCCTAATCGGGAGCCCAATAATCCCAATCTCATACTTTGGGAAAAAGCCTTTAAACCAGCCGGATTTAGCTGGGGCAATTCCTACTCAGATGCTATGCATTTTGAATTGTTAAAATAGGATATTTATTAGATCTATAAATTCCAGAATCACCCCTTTAAGCAATTAATGGGGGTTTTTTCTGGCAGAGAACGGTCGTAACACCCTTACCTGCAATATTATATTGTAAATAGCTTGCGATGCTGCTATAGAGCACAGACAGGAAAATATTGACCCATCTTTATGTGGTCTTCAACTGCTACCATGATGGGTTGTCAGCATATATTCCAGCTATAATTATGCATTTAGTAGTTTCGCCCCCTGTATCCATCGGTTTGGTGTATAATTTAAAAATAAAATTCAAAGAAGCTCTATATCTTGGAGGTTTTTCATATGGGGAGGATTTATATATGCTGGACAAGATTAATCAATCGGCATTGGGGACATTTCAGGATGATATCGGGATTAAAATAGTGGAACTTGATCCAGGATGGGCAGTCGGTGAACTGCTGGTTGAGAAACGGCATCTTAGCCAAGGTAATCACCTGCATGTTGGTGTGTTCCCTGCTGTTGCTTCCACCACCGCTGTAGCCGGAACGATATTCAGCTATCCTGGTCAACCTTTCGTCGCAGTGAGTATGTCGGTAAGCTATATTCGGGCCGTGAATGAAGGGGAAACGGTAAGGGCGGAGGCCCAAGCTCGTTCCCAGGGCAAAACGGCCTCGGTATGGCAGGTGGACTGCTATAATAATGACCGCAAGCTGGTGGCAGTAACAACTATAGATTTTAGAATACTGTAGCAGGGCAGGCTCAATTATTTGTGTAACACACGCATTTTTTTCTTAATAAAATCCCCCAACCTGTTTAATATCGCTTAAATTGCAGATATTAAATAAGGAAATCAGGAAAGGGGTGGAAGAATCATGTATTTGGGTTTGACCGGGTTATTACTAGTTGGTATAGTTGCCCTACTGTACTTCTTGGTTAAATATCGTCAGGAGTATCGGCATTTGAGAAAGATTAGGCTTGATATCTTGCACACCAGCCATGATATGTATAAGACTATGGCGGTGGGTCTGTATGAACGGTTTAAACAAGAAGAAGGCAAAGAAAAGAAAAGGGAAAATCCCATGGAATTTGAAAATTTTGTGGCCCGGGTAATGGTTAACTATTATGGGGGGCAGGCATTTGTAACCGGTGGATCTGGCGATTACGGTATTGATATCGAGCATGATCATCGGGTTGGCAAATACTTGGGACAGGTAAAATGCTATGCTCAAGATCATTTTGTTCCTTATGAACCGATTGCGGTGGTACATTCTCAAATGACTAAACAGAAAGCCAGAGGGGGATATGTAGTAACAACCAGTGATTTTACCCCTCATGCCCGTAAATATGCGGAAGGGCTTGATATAATGCTGATCAATGGGTCCCAATTGGTTGAATTATGGATGCAGGGCCTGGAAAAGGCAGCTAAACCGTATAATTTTCAGAAAAACAAATCAGAATCAGCCTGATCTGTTAATTGGCAAGGGATTTAGGGGACTCAGCTAAGAAGAATCGCACAGTTTCGGGATAGGTGTTTTTGATGCTCGTAAATGAGTAAAGTCACGAAACTGACCTAGAGTGGGCTAAGGTAATGGATATTATATCTAAAAGGCAAAAAATATTGATATCACTGTTGCCAGGTGGAATATTATTGACCTGGCTTTTTTCCCATACCCCGGATTTAGTTGAAAAATTTTATTCCCAAGGCATTTATCCGGTCCTGGGTCAGGCTTTAAGCATTCTAACCAACCGGTTGATATTTTCACTGACCGAAGCTTTACTTGTTATTATAATACTGGCTCTCGTATATCTGGTTATTAAGCATTGCACTCTGGGTAGGAAATCTTCATCAACAAGAGTTGCGCTTATTCAAAAGGCAGTAGGGTTTTGGGTTTTTTTAAGCCTGGCATATTTCATTTTCTTATTCATATGGGGATTTAATTATTATCGCATTCCGTTTGCGGACCTAGCTGGGTTTGACACCAGTGGGATAAGAGCAGAGGAACTTGAACTGCTCTGTAGCGACCTGGTTCAGCAGACCAATGAACTGCGTCTGGCCGTGTCTGAAGACAATGGCGGAGTAATAGCCGTCGATAAAACAAAAGTACTTGAACAGGCCTGGGAGGGTTACTCGGTAGCGGGACAGACCTATGCGGAACTGGGGGGGAATTACAGTAAACCCAAAGCTCTAGTGATGTCCCGGATAATGTCCTGGCTAGGTTTGTCAGGCCTCTATTTTCCCTTCACCGGTGAAGCCAATGTAAATATGGAAATGCCGGTCCCACTTTTCCCGGCTACAGTGGCTCATGAAATGGCTCATCAAAGGGGATTTGCTCGAGAAGATGAAGCGAATTTTATTGCTTACCTTACCTGCATTAATCATCCTGATCTTCACTTTCAGTATTCTGGTACCCTCCTAGCCCTGATTAATTCCATGAATGCACTGGCAGCTTATAATTATGAAACATACCTGGAATTAAGGCAGGGATATGCGGCGGGGGTTGAACGCGACTTGTCAGCCTTAAGACAGTTTTGGCAGCAATACCAGGGACCGATTTCCAGGACTTCATCCCGGGTGAATAACGCTTATTTGCAGATTAATGGACAAGAGGATGGCATACACAGTTATGGCAGGATGGTAGATCTTTTAATAGTGGAAAAGCGAACACAACGGCCATAGCCAGACAACCACTCTTTAAGAGGCCAGGGAACCTGTCCGAGACCACTGAAAAAGTCTCTTAAATATGTCATGCTGAGCGTAAGCGAAGCATCTTGTAACTGTATGAACACCAATAATACGCTATTGTTGATGAGATCCTTCGTGGCCTTCGGCTCCTCAGGATGACAAACAGACAATTTTTCAGTGGTCTCGAACCTGTCCCCTTGGCCCTTGCAAGAATGTTACAGAAGAGGGGAGTATTGCAGGTCATTTTTTTTCTGTTGGTAAGCTTCGTTTATAGCTATTATACCTTTTGCTATTTCTTCCGGGTACAGCCCGGCAAAGCTGAGTCGGAAATATTGACTGTCTCGTTCATCAGAAGCTGAAAAAAGGCTGCCTGGACTGATTATAACCTGACTTTCCAGGCAGCGGGTATAGAAATGGTTGGCTGAACTGCCAAAGGGTAATTTTAACCAGAAACTAAGGCCCCCACCGGGCTTGCTGTAACTAATTTCTGGGGGCAGATAATTTTCCATTGCTTCCAGCATAATGTGGTATCTCTGTCGGTATATTTCTTTCATATACTCCAGGTGTTTTTCCCACAGCCCTTTTCTTAAATAAAGGTCAAAGGCTCTCTGTATCAAGCCGGGAGTAGATATATCAGAAGAGTGTTTGGCCTTGAGCAGACCGGGAATAATATTTTCCGGGGCTAATAAGAAGGCCAGCCTCAAACCAGGCATGAGTATTTTGGAAAAACTCTTGATATATATTACCTGCCCAACCTCGTCCAGCATTTTTATAGGTTGGCGGGGAGTAAAATAAGATAAATCTGTAAATGAATCATCTTCTATAATAACCACGTTATAGTCCCGGCATAATTTCAAGAGGGCCATCTTCTTCTCTTCGCTGTAACAGATACCGGTTGGGGTTTGAAAATTGGGTATTATATACATTAATCGAGGACTATGTTTTTCTATGACCTCCTGCAAATCCTCGATAGATATACCATCTTCCTTTAACAGGGCAGGTACAATGCGGGCCCCCCGGGACTTGAAAGCAGCAATGGCTCCGGTATAAGTGGGATTTTCGGTAATAACAAAATCACCCGGTTTGAGCAGGGATTTTGCTATAATGTCAATGCCTTGCTGGGCTCCGGAAATAACCTGGATACTGCCTTGATCAGCATTAATTCCATTGT
Organism: uncultured Syntrophomonas sp.; assembly: GCA_964640845.1. Taxonomy (GTDB): domain Bacteria; phylum Bacillota; class Syntrophomonadia; order Syntrophomonadales; family Syntrophomonadaceae; genus JAAYJK01. The sequence goes on along the minus strand of CAZXIR010000025.1, from coordinate 5,129 downwards.
TCAGCAGGTATCGGTATAGGCTTTCCCGCAGGGGAAAATATCCTTGGCCTTCCTGATAAGCAAAAGCACTTCCCCCATCTCGATCCAATACTTCATTTAATATGTTTTTAAAGTCGGCTACCGGGAAAAGTTCCGGAGTGGGAATAGCGCTGGCAAAATTATAAGCTCCGGACGGGATCTGCAGTCGACCCTGATTCATGGTGTTCAATTCCGGAATATTATACTCCAGTCCAGAGATAGTTTTGGCAGTAGTTGATGAATAAGGTACTAAGGAATTGGAATTGGATTTTACAAATGTTCCGCTGCCTCGCTTGGAATACAGTACACCATCCTGCTCCAACTGACGATAAGCATTTACCACCGTAACATTATTCACCCCTAACTGCAGGGCCATTTTTCGTATGGGAGGCAGTTTTTCTTCTTCTTTCAGCAGACCTTGATTTATTAAAGCCTTAATGTGTTGGGCAAGCTGCTGATAAAGGGGAGTCTGGACCTGTTTTTCTAATTGTATCGATACAAATAACTCCATTAATTTATCTCCTTATCTTATTGACACTGCAAGGGCGGTATGTGATACTAATGTTTATCAAAATAAGCATTGACCGCAAATTGTAGCGGTACAATACATTAATTATATCCTATAGGGATATCAGAATAAAGGAGGACATTAGTAAATGGATAGGTATACCCTTAACAAAAACCTGGCCCAAATGCTCAAGGGTGGGGTTATCATGGATGTTACCAATGTTGAGCAGGCCCTGATCGCCGAAGAGGCAGGAGCCGTAGCGGTTATGGCCTTGGAAAGAGTACCGGCCGACATAAGAAAACAGGGCGGGGTAGCTCGCATGTCTGATCCGGGTATGATTAAAGAAATAAAAAAGGCGGTTACTATCCCGGTTATGGCCAAGGTTAGAATTGGGCATTTTGTAGAAGCTCAGATATTGCAGGCCATTGGTATAGACTATATTGATGAGAGTGAAGTGCTGACCCCGGCAGATGAGATGTTTCATATTGATAAAAAGAGCTTTGATATTCCCTTTGTGTGTGGCGCCAGGAATCTCGGGGAAGCTTTGCGGAGAATAGGCGAAGGGGCGGCCATGATACGCACTAAAGGTGAGGCTGGTACCGGTAATGTAGTGGAAGCCGTGAGGCATATGCGTTCGATTATGTCTGAGATGCGTCAGGTTCAGCTCCTGCCGGCCGAAGAACGTATGACTTTTGCCAAGCAGATCGGTGCCCCCATTGATTTATTGGAATATATAGCCGAACATAAAAAACTACCGGTAGTTAATTTCGCTGCAGGAGGGATAGCTACTCCAGCAGATGCAGCTTTAATGATGCAGCTTGGTTGTGATGGTATATTTGTTGGATCTGGCATCTTCAAATCTGGAGATCCGGCTCAGCGAGCCCGGGCTATCGTAAAAGCTACCACCCACTATAACGATCCTAATATTATCATGGAGGTATCGGAAGGACTGGGAGAAGCCATGGTAGGAATAGAAATAGATAAGTTGGAAGATCAATATGCTAAACGGGGCTGGTAAAGTGATTAAAATAGGAGTGCTGGCCCTGCAGGGGTCAGTTATCGAGCATATAAAGTGTTTGCAGAAAATCGAGGGAGTACAGGTTATTGAGGTTAGAAAGGCTGAACAGCTTTTGGAGTTGGATGGTCTCATCCTGCCCGGGGGTGAAAGCACTACCATCGGCAAACTGCTTCGGGAATACCAGATAATGGAGCCACTCAGGGATTTGATTAAAACTGGTTTGCCAGTATGGGGAACCTGTGCGGGTATGATCCTGTTGGCCCGGGATATAGTAGATGAAGATGAGGTTTACCTGAATGTTTTGGATGTTTCAGTCCGGCGCAACGCATATGGAAGCCAATTGGACAGCTTCCAAAGTTCCGCTGTCATAGCTAAAATTGCCCAACATGATATTCCTTTGACCTTTATCCGGGCTCCCTTTATTGAAAAGTGTGGTTCGGAAGTAGAAATACTGCTGGTATTGGATGGTAACATCGTTGCGGTTAAACAGAACCATATACTGGCCACCTCCTTTCATCCTGAACTGACAGAAGATCTGTCCTTTCACAGATATTTTATCAATCAGATATGTCAGGGGGTTGATGTACACTTGGTGGAGACCTACTGTAATTAATTCCTAAATATATTGTAGATGAAACTATTCTGTAGTTCCAGTTGGTACCAGGTACCAAACTTATCTGGACCTTATAGTCTAAAATCAAGTTAGGTGCTAGTTAATTAATGTGGCAGGCCCAGCTTTTGGCAGGCATGGTCCAAGGTCTGCAGATCTTCCAGTACTGGAGAAAACAGCTCCCCGACTTTTTTTAATCGAGGGAGCATATTTTTTATATTAAAATCACCCGGTTTTATCAAGGGTACCTCGTCCCATTTTAAAGGAGCAGATACCAGGGCGCCTTTGCGGGGACGCACGCTGTAGGCGGAACACAGGGTTTGCCCCTTCACATTCTGCAGGTAATCGATGTAGATTTTTGGCCCCCTTTTACTGACTGTCCTTTCAATAGTGCTTATATCCGGTCTGACTTCTGCTGCCAAAGCTGCTATCGCCCGGGCGAAATCCCGTACCTGACGGTAAGTATAGCTGTTTTGCAACGGCAGGTAGATATGCAGACCTTCTGAACCTGAAGTTTTAGGATAAGACCTTAAATTCAGTTGATCGAAAACATTTTTTATCAGCAGAGCCATTTCTATAACCTCTTGAAAAGAATTTGCAGGAGAAGGGTCTAAATCAATAACTGCAAAGTCAGGTTGGTCAAGAGAGCTGATACTGGATAACCAGGGATGCATCTCAATGCAGGCCTGGTTGGCCAACCAAACTAATACAGCGGTTTCTTGTACCAGGATATATTCTATATTGCGCTGGGAATCCATGGAATACTGAGAAAAGGTGTTTATCCAAGAGGGGAGATAGGCCGGAGCGTTCTTTTGATAGAAGTACTTCCCCTGGATACCATCAGGATAACGGGTGAATACTACCGGGCGGTTGCAAAGGTATTTAATTATATATGGAGAAATTTCCATATAATATTGAATAAGATCACCTTTAGTATATTTATCTTCCGGCCAGAATATTTTATCCAGCTTGGAAATAGAGAAACTACGGCTATCAACGGTTATATCCATTTTCTGCATTCGGCCTGGCTCTCCTCCATTTGAATTGTCGTAATAGTAACAGCTTGTTCATAAAATACATTGTTCGGGTTCGATAGCAATGAATCCTTTAATAACTGGGGATCTGAGCTGCATATGTTCAGTCCATTCTGCAAATTCAACCCGTACCACTAACAAAGGCTTGGTAAATATGGCTCCCGGTATATTTATAGACGAGGAACGGCTAAACAAACAATCGGGTACCGCCAGCGAGGGCAGTTCTATAGATAAGACCTGCCTATCCGATTCACTTAGTCCGCTGCCGGCTTTGCCCACATAGATTAACTGCTCATCCTGAAATAGACCCAGCAATAGAGAATTTACCTGCTGGTCACGCATAGTATAACCACCGATGACGCAGTTTAGACTACGCCGGTATTTGATTTTCAGCCACTCTCGATGATGTTTGCCCGGCAGGTAGAGGCTATTTACTTTTTTGGCCACCACACCTTCCATGTCATTAGCTTTTACTGCTTCAAAGAGGCTCCTTCCTTCACCAAAATTATCTACCGGATGCAGGAACGGCGAATCGAAATCAAGGGTTTGCACCAGCAGGTTATGCCTTTCTAAAAACGGCAACTGGCTAAGATCGAGCTCATCCAGGTAAATTATATCGAACAGCATATAGGTGATGGGTAAACGCTGGCTCCAATATGAAATCGTTTTGCTGGCAGAGCACTGATCCCGACGCAGTACAGACGGAAAACTGGGTTGGCCATCCTTTAATATTATTATTTCTCCATCCAGAATGGCGTTATGACCTGATAAAAGCTGTGGAAGTTGCTGTAATTCGGGATATTGGATGGTTCTGGGATTCAGCCGTTTGTTAATCAAACGCACCTGATTGCCTTCAACATAGGATAGCATCCGTACCCCATCCCATTTGACCTGGTAAATATATTCACTGTTATCAGGAATATAACTATGTGAAACTGGCTCCATGGGCTTTATTATGCGATACATTTATCTGTTCAAGTACCGGTTTTTTTCCGTCGGCCTGGTTTCTTCTTATCCCCACTCTTTTTATCTTTGCTTCCAGAGAGCTCCACACTGGCCTTCAGAGCTTCCATCAAATCTACTACATTACCCTTTACATCCGAAACTGGGGATGAAACAATCTCCTGGCCGGCAACTTTTGCTTCAATCATTTCCCATAAAGCCTGGCGGTACTGGTCCTGGTATTTGGAAGGATCAAAGTCGGTAGAAAGATTTTCGATTAGGTTTACCGCCATTTTGATCTCATTGTCATGGAGATTTACCGAATCGATGCCCGGATTAAGGGAGGCCGGGGAACGGATTTCATCAGGATAAAAGATGGTTTCCATAACCAGTACTTTTTCTTTTATGCGCAGTGCAGCCAGAGTCTGCTTAGTGCGGATCAATACCTTGGCTACCGCTACTTTGCCGGTTTGTTCCATAGCCTGTATCAATAAGGTATAGGCTTTTTCACCCCCCTGGGAAGCTTCAAGATAATAAGTCTTATCAAAATAGATGGGGTCCAGTTGAGTTAAATCAACGAAATCCAGTATGTCTATGGTTTTAGTATTTTCCAGGGGTATTCGTTCCATATCCTCGTCATTTATTATTACATACTGATCTTTTTGATACTCATAGCCCTTAACTATTTCCTCGCTAGCTAGTTCGCGATCACAGTTGGGGCAGTATTTGCGGTATTTTACCGGTGACATACACTCTTTGTGCAGGTAATTGAACTTGATGTCCTTCCGCTCCGTGGCAACATACATTTTTACCGGTATGTTAACCAGCCCAAAACTTACCGCGCCCTTCCATAGAGTTTTCAAAGCGATCTTCCTTCCACTCATTTTGTACTTAGCTTTCATTATTGGGACTGCTTTTATGCCTGTAGTTTTCATATTGCTAGATTATGCAGCAAATAATATTGACAAAGGAAACGAAAGGTTTATAATTATTGATATG
>CAZXIR010000024.1:17029-19705 GCA_964640845.1 uncultured Syntrophomonas sp. | reverse complement strand
TCAGACGGCAAAGAGAGCATAGAAGGCAATGGGGGTATTTATGATGTGGGTCAGGCTTTCGTGAACGAACTTAAGGATTTAGGCTTTGATGTTAAATACAATCAAAATAATCACAATCCACACGATATTAATGCCTATAGCCGATCTAGGAAGACGGCGGTTACTTTGTTAAAAAAGGAAAATCCTGATGTTATTGTAGACGTGCATAGGGATGCTGTACCTCCTGATGTTTATCAGGCTGAAATTGAAGGCGAGGAAGTAACCAAAATCAAGCTGGTGATTGGTAAGCAGAATCCCAATATGAAGACCAACCTGGAATTCGCCAAACAAATTAAGGCGGTTATGGATAAACAAACTCCGGGTCTTTCCAACGGAATTTTTATGGGAAAGAGCGACTTTAATCAGGATTTGAGTCCCCGGGCCATATTGATTGAAGTAGGGGCACATACAAATAGCAAAAAAGCTGCTTCGGAAGGTGTAAAATTATTTGCCAATACTATGCAAGCCGTGGTGGGGGGGGATTCAGATGACAACCAGAGTCCCGCGGCCAAGCCTTTGGAACAGGATAATCAAGGATCCTTTACTACCATTCTAATAATATTAGTAGTGCTGGCTGCAGCAGGTGGAGGTTTTTACTTATTGAATAAAGGGGCCAGCAGCAAGTAATATGGAAAACTATGGTACAGTAATAGCTGCTGGAATCGTAGCCGGTTTCTTAAATAGATGGCTATTACTGCGCAGTGATTATCGTCATTACCCCACTAATCCCCATGGGCAACTTATCCATCTGGCACTGGGCTTTATTGCCGCTAGCTTGGGAGCGGTGGCAGTACCTGCCATAGCCAAACCAGATTTTGTGGCGGTTACGTTCTTAGTTTTGGCCGCCCAGCAGTTTCGTGAGGTAAGGAATATAGAGCGGGAAACGCTTATGAAGCTTGAAGAGACTAAGCTGATTAGCAGGGGTACTGACTATATAGAAGGGATAGCCAGAGTGTTTGAAGCCCGCAACTATCTGGTGATCATGACTGCTCTGCTAACCAGCGCGGCAGTCATGATGTGGGGATGGAAATATGCCTTTATAATTGCCCCGGTGAGCATAATTTTGACTCTAAGACTTATGAGCGGTTCATTTATAGGAGATATCGCCGAAGTTTACAAGGGGACAGTACACTTTAAAGGATCATTGCTTATGATCGAGGATGTAGTAATAATGAACGTAGGTTTGCCCCAAACTCGAAAAAAAATTATTAACGAAGGTATGGGAGTCATAATCAAACCTAAGAATGACAATGCTCGATTAAACCTGGATGCTCCTGGGCAGCGGAAAGCTATAATCCATGATGTAGTGTCAATACTAGGCAGCAAGGTTGATATTAATGAAACAGAATTAATGCCCATGGCTAGAAAGCAGGTTGATAAAGGTTACCTGGCCCTGTTTATAGTAGCCAATGAACCAGATTGGGATATTTTAATTGAAATCATTAAAAGAGTGCCGGTACTGGAGTCAACCCGGGGTACTACCCTGGCAACCTACTATGGTCGAAAGGCGGCAGATTAAGTGAATACAGGTTTAAACGAATATATCCTGGCTATCGTAACCTGCGAAATGGATAAGGTTAAAGGTGGGGGATGCCCTATATTTATGGCCACTGATCAAGAAGAATTAGAAAAACTAAGTTTGCTCTTGGCCCGCATTCTGGGAGGAATCGTACACGATCTGGAAAATGGTATTTACTTTGTATGCAAACATTAAATAAGTATCACAATAAAAACCCTAGTTTAGCTAGGTTGAGGTTACGGTTATGAAAGTAATTTATCATTGTTATGGGGGAGCACATTCATCAGTTATAGCGGCTGCCCTGCATCTAAAACTAATAGAAAAACATAGATTGCCGAGTATAGAAGAAATGATGGCCATACCATATTATGATAAAACCGATAACGGTGATTTTGGATCTATTCGCTTCATGGGAATAGACGAGAGTGGTAACGAAGTATACGTACTGGGTAAGAAAAGCATGGGGGATAGATACACGCAAATACTGGTTGGAGTAGCAGAAATTCTGGGCGTTGGTAATCAAATAATAGCTACAGATTGCTTGAATCGGGTTAATATGAGTATGAAATTGGGTGGGTTCTTATCACGGCGAGTAGGTTTGGTTTTTCCTGGACGCCCAGTGTTATTAAGAGGGACCAGGAAGGCCTTTATGACTCTGGTAAATCTGGTGGAAACAGTACGTATAAAGTGTATGAACAGGTGCAGGTGAGTATATGAAAATCATTTTCCTTGGACATACCTCGGTTCACGCAGCACTTATTGCGGCTAACATATACCTGGGCCAACTGCAGGATGATCGATTGTGGATGACCAAAGGGCTAGCCGATGTATCGTATGATCTATCCGGCCGACCATTATATATAGGTACTGATGAGGCCGGTACCGAGGTATATACTCTCGGTGGGGGCAAAGATTTATGGATGGTCAAAAGGAGTATTAATGACCTGAGAGATATTCTAGGGTTTAAACCGGAGGAATTGATTATAGAGACTATATCAAGCAGATGGGATTGGGTTTTAGGAGTTTTGATGAAGATACCACCATTTATAGGTGGCAGTCATATTAATTATTGGGCCTCCAAAATACTGCTTAGTACCCAAATTAACCAATTGAATCAG
>CAZXIR010000024.1:0-16929 GCA_964640845.1 uncultured Syntrophomonas sp. | reverse complement strand
AACCTGTCCCCGTGGCCTGTGCTTGCAGATATAATATTTTTAGTGGATAATTGTTTGAGAGTTTAGCATAATTCAAAAAGCCAGCTTGTTATTCTAAGCACAGCGAAGAATCTTTAGATCCTTCGGCGTTGCTCAAGATGACATTACTGAAATACTTGACGATGAAAAAATCAATTATGCAAAATTCTCGTTTAGTAGATTTAATGGTCTGGATGGGAGGGGAGAAATATGTCGGCAGTGATTATGGAGGTAGAAGAAAACAGCATTGCAGATGAGATTGGTATAACCGCAGGCGACCTGTTGTTGTCAATAGATGGACAAGAAATTCATGATATACTGGATTATCATTTTGCTATCCGAGCAGATTTATTAATAATAGATATCCAAAAGGCAGATGGCAATATATGGTCGGTTGAAATTGAAAAAGATTATGATGAAGATCTGGGTTTGGCATTTACAGATATTCTGTTTGATAGAATGAAGGTATGTAAAAACCGTTGCATCTTTTGTTTCATTGACCAGCTTCCTGCCAAAATGCGAAATACTTTGTACCTGAAGGATGATGATTATCGGCATTCCTTTTTGTGCGGCAATTTCATAACCCTGACTAACCTTAGTGATAATGACTGGGAGAAGATCCTTGCCATGAGACTTAGCCCCCTTTATATTTCAGTACATGCCCTACAGCCTGAAGTCAGATCCATGATGCTGGGGAATGGGCAGGCCGCAAGCATCCAAGAGGATTTGCAGCGTCTCAGTGAGGCCGGGATTGAGTGCCATACTCAGATTGTGGTCTGTCCGGGAATAAATGATGGTAGAATATTGGAAGATACTATCGAGGGGCTGGCCCAACTTTATCCTTCGGTAGCTTCCATAGGTATAGTGCCGGTAGGCCTAACCGGACACCGGGAAAAACTGTCCAAGTTAAGAAGTGTTAGCTCATCTGAAGCGGAGATTTTAATAACTGCCATACATAAATATCAGGAGATATTTAGACGTAATCTGGGATATGGATTGGTATATCTGGCCGATGAAATCTACTTAAAAGCCAATTACCCTTTACCAGAGACCGATTACTATGACGATTTTCCCCAGATAGAAAACGGGATTGGCATATGCAGGGTATTGATTGATGAATTCGTCCAAGAAGAAGATAATTTGCCGACTAAGATTAATGAACGGAAAGTGTTTCTGCTCACCGGTGAATCGGCGTTGGGCATATGGCAAAAAATTGGTCTTCGAATGAACCGTATTGAAGGCTTGGATTTCATAATAATCCCGGTAAAGAATTATTTTTTTGGGGGACAGGTTACAGTAACTGGATTGCTGACGGGATCTGATATCATGGCTGCCCTAGGCAATAAATATAGAGACCAGGAGATCCTTATCCCCGATATAATATTTAAAGATGGACAGGATATTTTATTGGACGATACAAAATTGGAGGATATAAAGGAGAAGAGCGGGGCAAACCTAAAAGTTGTTACCGGCACTGCAAAATCAATTATCGAAGCGATATTAGGATAATAGATCATTTTGTTGACTAACAACAAAATGAAACTTTGAGCAGAGGAGGGTGTCACATGGCAAAACCTGTAGTAGCCATAGTAGGCAGACCCAATGTAGGAAAATCAACCCTGTTTAACCGTTTGGTTGGCAGCAGGAAAGCGATAGTGGAGGATACCCCTGGTGTTACCAGAGATAGACTTTACGATAATACTGAATGGGCCGGTCGAGAATTCATTGTTATTGATACCGGTGGCATTCGTTTTGGGAAGGAAGAAGATATTTTTACCCGGGAAGTTAAGATGCAGGCAGAATTAGCCATCGACGAAGCAGATGTTATACTTTTTGTGGTAGACAGTAAAGACGGTATAACTCATGAGGACCAGCAAGTGGCAGAACTGCTGAGGAGGGCTGATAAGCCAGTTATATTGGCAGCCAACAAAATAGAAAACTTTGACAAACAACTGGAGTATTTCGAATTTTACAGCCTGGGTCTGGGAGAGCCGATACCGGTTTCAGCCATGCATGGTTTAAATACCAATGATTTATTAGATGCGGTAATCAGCAAATTCAAACCCCAGACTGAATATATAGAAGATGAAGATGCCATAAAAATTGCTATAGTAGGCCGACCTAATGTAGGGAAATCATCTCTGGTGAATTCCTTTCTGGGTGAACAGCGGGTTATTGTTAGTGAAGTACCTGGGACTACCAGGGATTCCATCGATACCCCCTTCCAATATGAAGGTAAAAAGTATATTTTGATCGATACTGCAGGTGTTCGAAAAAAGTCTCGAATTACGGAAAAAACTGAAAGGTACAGTATTATCCGTACCCTGAAAGCTATCGAACGGGCTGATGTAGTTATAATAATGCTGGATGCCAGCAGTGGAGTAATCGAGCAGGATAAGCGGGTGGCCGGCTATGTTCATGAGCAGTCCAAAGCCAATATAATAGTAGTAAACAAGTGGGACTTGATAGAAAAAGATGGCCATACCATGAATGAGTTTGATAAGGACATCCGCAGTGAATTAAAATTTCTGGCCTACTCTCCCCTGTTGTATGTGTCTGCCCTGACCAAGCGCCGGATATTTAAAATACTGGAGCTGGTGGATATTGTATCCGATCAGAACCACCGGCGCATATCCACATCTGAACTCAACCAGGTTATCAGTGAAGCTATTATGTTAAACCCTCTTCCGGGAGCGGGCAGCAAGAAACCGAAAATCTTTTATTCAACTCAAGTTCGTACTGCTCCGCCGACCTTTGTTTTGTTTTCCAATCATCCAGAGCTTATTCATTTTTCATATGTTAGATATTTAGACAACGTATTGAGGAAAAACTTTGGCTTTGAAGGTACTCCCATAAGGCTTATACTGAGACAGAATGCTTCTAAAGATTTTGCTTAAAAACAATTAAATATTGAAGCGGTATTATTTATAGATATAATAATAATACTGGAGTAAAATCATATTCTAAATAGCCAGTAATTATCAAGGATGGCAAGCAAAGAGGAGGAGAGGAATTCTGTGATTAAACTACTGTTTATGATAGTTTTATGTTATCTTATCGGTTCAATACCGTTTTCGCTAATATTTGGGATGGCTCTGGGCAAGGTAGATATCCGAACCCGAGGCAGTGGTAATATAGGTGCCACTAATGTACTTCGTACCTCTGGTATAGCAGTAGCTTTGCTGGCATTAGCAGCAGATCTATGCAAAGGTCTGGCAGCGGCTTGGATAGGTACAGCTGTTGGAGGGCCGGGACTGGCTGCCCTTTGTGCAGCGGCGGTTATTACCGGGCATTGCTATTCCATTTTTCTCAATTTTAAGGGTGGCAAAGGAGTAGCAACATCAGCCGGGATTATGGTTTTTCTTATGCCCAATGTCTTTGTTGTAATACTTATCATATTCATATTAATAGTTACTCTCACCCGCTATGTTTCACTGGGGTCAATAGTTGGAGCTATTGCTTTTCCGCTGCTGGCAGCCTTTGTGTTCCCCCAACCGACAGCATATATCATTATGAGTATATATATGATAGTTCTGGTTCTATACCGCCATAAAGACAATTTCATCAGGCTTAGACAAGGAAAAGAATCAAAAATAACTGACAAATTCTAATATTACCATGTATTAATATATGATGTATGGTGGCTCAGAAACCGGAGGTTAAAGATGAAAAAACTGTGTATATTGGGAGCAGGAAGCTGGGGTACTGCCCAGTCCATATTGCTGACCAAGAATGGAAATAAGGTGGTCATGTGGGCAGGTCCCGAAGATGATGTAGATGCTATGAAAACAAACCGGGAAAATCAACGGTTTCTGCCGGGTGTGAAGATACCTGAAAGTGTGATAATAACCCCAGACATGGAAGAGGCAGTTGGTGGAGCAACGGCGGTAATAATGGCTGTACCATCCCAAGTAGTTAGAGAAATATGTGGCCAACTAAAAAGTTATATTAAACCTGAAATGTTGTTAATTAATACCGCCAAGGGTCTGGAAATAGCCACTGGGATGCGATTAAGCCAGGTAGTTGAAGACGTTTTAGGGCAGAATTTTAAAAGACATTTTGCGGTATTATCAGGTCCCAGTCATGCTGAAGAAGTGGCTAGGGAAATGCCTACCGTAGTTACTGCCGCTGCCTATAATAAAGACACTGCTTTTATGGTTCAGGATATATTCATGTCTCCCGTATTTCGAGTCTATACTAACCCCGATGTGCCAGGAGTGGAACTGGGTGGAGCACTCAAAAATGTGGTTGCTCTGGCTACCGGGATAGTGCAGGGATTAGAATATGGTGATAACATAATCGCTGCCCTGATGACTCGAGGGCTGGCTGAAATGACCCGAATGGGTAGTGCTATGGGTGGGGATCGGCGCACCTTTAACGGTTTAAGTGGTATGGGAGACCTGGTTGTTACCTGCTGTAGCAGACATTCGAGAAACCGGAGAGCGGGCGAACTGATTGGAAAAGGTTACAGCCTGGAAGATTGTTTGAACACCGTAGGTATGGTGGTGGAGGGAGCCCACACGGCCAGGGTTTTATACCATCTGGCCGATGAGATGAATGTAGATATGCCAATAACCAGAGCCTGTTATAATATATTATATAACCATATACCACCCCGAAGAGCAGTCGAAGGGCTAATGAAACGGCAAAAAAAGCATGAAATTGAGGATATAGTCAGCGATACTGGCAACTGGTAAAAAAAGTGTGGTAAATACCACACTTTTTTTCTTTTCTGGTTATATTACCGAATATTGATAAATATATTTATAGTGTTATAGCGTAATCGATATTAAGGGGTGTCTCAATTCGGAGGGGAGGATGCCTTTTAAATCTGGAACAAGGGAGGGAAAATGCTAAGTGGATAAAATTAGTGTATTGAATGATATTGCTGAAAGAACTGGAGGCGATATCTATCTGGGTGTAGTAGGTCCCGTAAGAACGGGTAAATCAACATTTGTTACAAGATTTATGGAACTTATGATCATCCCCGGCATTACCGATATATATGAAAGAGAAAGAGCTGTAGATGAGCTGCCCGTTAGTGGCGCCGGGAAAACCATAACTACTACGGAACCTAAATTTGTACCCAACGAAGCAGCCGAAATTACTACTCAGTCTGGATTATCTTTAAAAGCCCGGCTGGTAGATTGTGTAGGCTATACAGTCGTAGGAGCGCTGGGTTACGAAGAAGATCAAGAGCCGCGTATGGTAAAAACTCCCTGGTTTGATTATGAGGTTCCCTTCGAAGAAGCGGCCGAAATAGGAACCAGGAAGGTAATTACCGACCATTCAACCATTGGTATTGTTATCACCACCGATGGAAGTATCAGTGATCTTTCCCGCAGTAATTACATCGATGCTGAGGAAAGAGTGATTCAGGAATTAAAAGAACTTGATAAACCATTTATTGTAATATTGAACTCAACTAAACCGTATGATGCTGATACTATCGCCCTGGCCGAAGAACTGAGTGAGAAATATGAAGTGCGGGTGCTGCCTCTGGATGTAGCTAAGATGACATTAGAACAGAGTTATGCTCTGCTGGAAGAAGCCCTCTATGAATTTCCGGTGCAGGAAGTAAATATTAAACTGCCGGGATGGGTAGAAGAACTGGACGAAGAGTTCTGGCTTCGGGAAGAGTTGGAATCGTCTATACATGAGATATTAAATGGTATCCGTAAAGTAAGAGATATAGAAGGGGCGCTGCAGAAGCTTTCTGACATAGAGAATGTCAGCTATGTTTTCATGGAAGAGATGAATCTGGGGACTGGAACAGCATCCATAGACATCACCGTACCGGAAGAATTGTTCTATCGATCACTCAGTGAAGTCAGTGGTTTTGATGTGGCTGGAACCCAGGATATCATGCGTATAATGAGGGATCTTAGCTTTGCCAAGAAGGAGTTTGACAAAATTTCTTCAGCCCTGGCAGAAGTTAAAGAATCTGGTTATGGGGTAGTAACTCCCCGTCTAGAGGAGATGTTCCTGGAAGAACCGGAACTGATCAGGCAGGGAAGTCGGTTTGGAGTTAGGCTTAAGGCCAAGGCCCCATCTCTCCATATCATTAAAGCTGATATAACCACTGAGATTACGCCTATAATTGGAACTGAAAAACAATGTGAAGAACTGGTACGTTACATGCTGGATGAGTTCGAAGAAGATCCCACCAAGATTTGGGAATCCAACATATTCGGAAAATCCCTGCATGATCTGGTAAGGGAAGGTATACAAAACAAACTCCATCGTATGCCGGAAAATGCTCAGGTAAAACTGCAGGATACCTTGCAGCGTATTGTTAACGACGGTAGTGGCGGACTTATTTGCATCATAATATAAAGTATTAATGGGATGGGGAGTTTTCCGTGGCGTAACTTTTTTATCATAGTGAGGCATAACAAGAGAATAATATGGCAATAGCATTAAAAAGGCTCAGCTATACTTGAAAACGATGGTTGAGCTTTTTTGTGCCAATAACTGTAGTTAGCAGAAAGCCACGGGGACAAAAGCCACGGGGACAGGTTCCTTGGCCCACCCATAATTGATATAAAGGTGGGCCAAGGAACCTGTCCCCGTGGCTTTCAAGGTGGGCCAAGGAACCTGTCCCCGTGGCTTTCAGGAACCTGTCCCCGTGGCTTTCAACAGCAGGTATATATTGATAAAATATGGCAATAATACCGGCAAGAGGTGATATTATGAAGAAGTACGGCCTGGCAGTAATTGTATTAGGTAGTTTAATGATTAGTTTCGGTCTGGGATATATGCTGGCCAGTAGTGAACCAGTTAACAAGCCAGGTGTACCTGGGCAAAATCAAGCTGTACTTGGAGTTGAACAGAAGAACGATATAGTCGATGAAGATACCAGAATAATTTTCGAACAGGAATACCTGCGTTGCGGTCACCTGGTAATATCCGAATTTCCTGATCAGGATAGATTGCTGGGGAAAAGTATTGATGAATTGCGTCAGGAACTCACTACGACAAAGGGTTATACTGTCAACCTGGATGGCAATACCCTGACCATCCGACAAAAGGTTGAGGACTGGTGCCCAACAGAAAAGGAAAAATGTCGGCTTAAAGAATACCAGGGGCGGCTGGCGGTATATCAGGGACCTTCTGATACCTTGGTACGAGTTACTAACATAAGAATAGAAGCGCTACCATCCCAGATAGTTGAGGATATGAAAAAGGGTGTTTATGAATTTGATAATGAAGCCGAACTTAATGATGTGCTAGAAAATCTGGACGAATATATTAGGTAGCCCCTCGAATGATCAGGCTTATAAGATTTTGCAATTTTGAAATGGTGCATTAAAATTAGTGCCAGGCTTAAGTTGTCAAATCGTAAGGCCTGATTCATTATTTTCTGTTAATTAGTTTCCCCTGAAAAAACTATTCTTTGAACGTATGTTTGGTATAATGTTAACTAAGGTTTTTTCGCCTGGATTATAAAAAATAATTAGCTTTCTCTAGATTAGGACTGGCATAATTCATAAAACTACTACCGACACCAGTTAAAAGTTGAATGTTTACTAGCGCAATAATTCGATATGGAAAGCTTTTGTTCAAGTGAAAACACCCAACCTTATACAGGGATAGGTTAAACCCAATTAAACTCTTAAGATAAATTGGTTGGATAGATTAATAAAGGTGGATTTTATATGATAGTTCTGGGAATAGATCCTGGTACCGCTACTACTGGTTATGGAGTAGTTGAATATCAGGCAGGTAGAGAAAAGCTTATTAAATATGGTACCATTACTACGCCAGCAGCGATGAACATGGCGCACCGCCTGGTAAGCATCAACCGTCAACTGTCCCTTTTGATTCAGGAAGTTAAACCGGATGCAGCCGCAGTAGAACAGCTTTTCTTCCATAAAAATTCCAAAACAGTAATCACTGTGGCCCAGGGACGTGGAGTAGCTTTGATGACTGCTGCCCGGGAAGGTATTGCGGTCAGCGAATATACCCCGCTGCAGATTAAACAGTCGGTGGTGGGATACGGGAAAGCTGATAAAAAACAGGTACAGATTATGGTACAGAAGATCCTGGCCATGCGTGAATTGCCTAGGCCGGATGATGCTGCAGATGCATTGGCGGTAGCCATCTGTCATATTCACTCCTGCCGTCTGGGAGCCATCTATAAATCATAGCCCTACTAGCAACCAAGAGAACCGTCCCCTGGTTAGGGAAAGGTGGAGGAATTTTATGATATCCTGTTTGAGTGGAGTCTTGTTTGAAATTGGATCTGATTTCATAATTCTAGATGTTAATGGAGTAGGTTTTGAGATTGTCATGCACCAGCGTGCCCTGACCGGATTGTCTCGTACTGGTCAAGTAATATTTCTCTATACCCACCTGCAGGTGCTGGAAAATGAATTTAAGCTTTATGGCTTTATGGATAAAGAAGAATTGAAACTATTCAAAAAACTGCTGGGAGTTTCAGGTATGGGTGCCAAAGGGGCTATGAATGTACTGGCTTTCATGGAACCTTTCAGTTTCTATCACGCCATAGCCAGTGCCGATGAAAAGATTTTGATCAAAATACCCGGCATAGGCAAAAAGAGTGCCGGTCGCCTAATCTTCGAACTGCAGGATAAGATAGGCGAGCTTGGTATGCCGGACGCTGTTAATACCTCGGGTACGTCAGTAGAGGAAGATGTGCTGCAGGCTCTGGAATCTCTCGGTTATGGCCGCAGTGAGGTGTATCCGCTAATTATGGACTTGAAGAAAGCGGGAGAACTGGCTGATAGTGTAGAGGAGAATATTAAGAAGATATTAAGGATTAGAGTCAGGCAGATGAAATAAGGGGATGGAGGAATAGCTGTGGAAGATGACCGGTTGATATCAGCTCAGGTACTGCCAGAGGATGACATGTCCGAATCATCGGTCAGACCTAAGCGACTGGAAGATTATATAGGTCAGAATAAGGTAAAAGAAAACATTTCCATATTCATAGCGGCGGCCCGGGAGAGGGGGAGCAGTTTGGATCACGTGTTGCTCAGCGGGCCACCTGGATTGGGAAAAACAACCCTGGCTACCATAATTGCCAACGAGATAGGCAAGACTATCAGAAAGACATCCGGGCCTGCTATCGAAAGACCGGGAGATCTAGCTGCGATACTAACCAATATGGAACCGGGTGAGATTTTATTTATTGATGAAATACACCGTTTAAACCGAAGTGTGGAAGAAATAATGTACCCGGCCATGGAAGACTTCAACATTGATATAGTAATCGGCAAAGGACCGGCTGCTAGAACCTTGTGCTTGGACATACCGCCTTTTACATTAATCGGTGCTACTACCCGTCCAGGCTTGTTGAGTTCACCATTGCGGGATCGTTTTGGTATAAATCATCGTCTGGATTTTTACCAAGAAAATGATTTAAGTGAGATAATAGCCAGAGCTGCAAATATATTGGGGCTTGAGATTGATACCGACGGGGCTCGGGAAATTGCTCGCAGATCCAGGGGAACTCCACGGGTAGCTAATCGGCTGTTGAGAAGGGTTAGCGATTATGCTTTGGTAAAAGGAGATGGAAGCATAAGCTGCAGTATAGCCCGGCTGGCTCTGGATAAACTGGAAATTGATGAATTGGGTCTGGATAATGTAGACCGAATGATATTAGATGCGGTCATCGTTAAATTTGGGGGAGGGCCGGTAGGGCTGGATACTCTGGCCGCAGCTGTATCGGAGGAAAATGATACTATCAGTGATGTCTATGAGCCATATCTCTTGAAACTAGGGTTCATTAATAAAACCCCCCGCGGTAGAATAGCCACTGAACATGCCTACCGCCATCTGGGTTATAGCCTGGGTGGAAAACGGGTTACGCTGCCCGGATTATTTGATGATATCTCGGACGGTTCTAAACCGTTATAAGTTTTATAAATAACTTCGTGGGATGAAGGGTTAAGGTTAGCGCCGGGGGAAAGGCGATTCGAAGAGCGGTAACATAACACTTCCAACCAATCAATCTCAAGCACTACTGAGCTAACTTACACTTAAGAGTTAAGAGCGGCCCCAAGCGTTCTTAAGCATTCAGTCCTAAGCCAAATTTCATAAGTGGTGTGGCGTTCGGGCATTAAGGGTTAATAAAAAGAGTTACAAATTGAAAAACTAAAAGGAGCTGAACATATGTCCCGGGTTTTGCTGCATATATGTTGTGGACCATGTGCCACTTATCCGGTCCCGCAGCTTAGAGAAGAAGGTTTTGAAGTAATGGGATATTACTTCAATCCCAATATTCATCCTTATACCGAATATATAAAAAGAAAAACCGGCCTGGAGCAGTATGCTGAAATATCAGGTCTAAAGGTTATATATGATGAAAAATATAATCCATTGGAATATTTTCAAAACATTGCTTACCGGGAGAGCCGGCGCTGTTTTTTATGCTACCAGATTCGTCTGGAGCAGGCGGCCCATATTGCTAGAAGGGGAAAGTTTGATTATTTCACTACCACCCTTTTGGTCAGCAAATACCAGAAGCATCAATGGATTAAGGAAGTGGGCGAAGCGGTGGGGCAAAAATACGGGGTTCCCTTTCTATATCGGGATTTTAGGACCGGGTTTAAGCAAACCGGTGAACTATCCAGGGGTATGGGCCTTTATCGCCAGCAGTACTGTGGTTGCCTTTACAGCGAAATGGAGCGTTATGCCCCTAAAGAACTGCTGAAAGAAGTATTTCGTAAATAGAATACCTAACCTGATTTTTTGATAAATTAGGTTGTTAAGGTGCTTGGTGAATTTAGCAAGGTGCCAGGCACTAACTTATTAACTTATTCTCTTGAGGAACTAGGAAGGAATAAGTTAATAAGTTAGTACCTGGCACCGATGGAGTGGTGGATATGAATAATTTTGAAACTTTGGCCCGGATCTTGGTCTGGGGAGGATTAATCATTGTATTTGTAGGCATACTGCTGTATATTTCTTCAAGACTGGGTATCAGCGGATTCAAACTGCCGGGAGACATCTACATCAAGAAAGAAAATTTTACCTTTTATTTTCCCATAGTAACCTGTATCCTTTTAAGCATAATAATTTCAGTAATATTGAATATTTTTAGCAGGAGATAATTAATTGAAAAGTGCTGATTTAATTAATGGTCATAAATTGGAGAGTTATCAATTTGAACTGCCAGAAGAACTAATCGCCCAGTATCCACAGGAACCCAGGGACAGTTCCAGATTGCTGGTAGTAAGTAGAAACGATGGAGCCAGAGAAGACCGGGTTTTCCATGACATAATAGATTATTTACAAACCGGTGATACTCTGGTTTTGAACGATACCCGGGTGATACCAGCCCGCTTATTAGGATATAAAAATACCGGGGCAAGGGTGGAACTCTTGCTCCTTAAAAAGGTGGGTGCTAATTGGGAAGCCCTGGTTAAGCCGGCCCGAAGATTAAAGCCGGGTGATATGGTTTGTTTCGAAAACAGTGATGTTAAGGCAAAAATATTAGATCAATTGCCGGTGAATGGGGGCAGGCTAATCAGCTTGGAAAATTGTATTGATGAGGAAGGATTCCTGGAGCAAAGTGGACATGTACCATTGCCGCCCTACATAAATCGGAGTGATGAAGCCCTGGATATCGGTAGATATCAGACCGTATACGCCAGGTACAGCGGTTCAGCAGCGGCACCAACTGCGGGACTGCATTTTACTCCGGAATTGCTGGAGCAGATCCAGGCCCAGGGAGTTAATATTGCTACTATTTTACTGCATGTCGGTTTGGGTACTTTCCGGCCGGTTAGTTGTTCAGATATTCGTCAGCATCGCATGCACAGTGAATTTTACCAGATTGATAAGAAAACAGCCGATTTGCTTAATAATACTCGTAGAAACGGAAAAAGTATTATTGCCGTAGGGACTACAGTGGTAAGGACTCTGGAAACAGTATATAATGAAGGCTGTGGTTTTGCTGCTTCCCAGGGCTATACAGATAAATTTATCTACCCGGGCTATCAATTCAAAACCGTTGATAAAATAATTACTAATTTTCATCTGCCAGGATCTTCATTGATTATGCTGGCAGCAGCCTTTGGGGGCATAAACCATATTCTAGCTGCCTATCGCTATGCAGTTCAGGAAAAGTATAGATTTTTCAGCTATGGCGATGCTATGCTCATTAAATAACGTTTCTGTTCGAAACTATAACAAACCTGACTGGTAAATGTAATGTAAAGATATAGGAGAGGATGGCAGTATTATGCTGCAGTACGAACTATTAAAACAAAATAAGGACTGTTCAGCCCGGTTGGGAAGGCTTAAGCTTTCTCATGGAGTAATCAATACCCCTGTTTTCATGCCGGTAGGTACTCAAGCAACTGTCAAGACTCTTACTTCAGAGGATCTTAATGAAATAGGGGCTGGTATAATACTGTCTAATACCTACCATCTCTATCTTCGTCCTGGTTCCGGACTGGTAGAAAAGGCGGGAGGACTGCATGGTTTTATGAATTGGAAACGGGGAATACTAACTGACAGCGGTGGATTCCAGGTGTTTAGCTTAAGCAAACTGCGGCAGATAACCGATGAAGGAGTTTATTTCAACTCTCATATTGATGGTTCCAGGCACTTTCTAACTCCAGAAAAAGTGATGGAAATTGAGCAACAATTGGGTGCAGATATAGCCATGTGTTTTGATGAATGTTCTCCTTATCCATGTTCCTATGAAGAAGCAGAAAAGGCCGTCCAAAGGACCACCCTGTGGGCCCAGCGATGTAAAAACGCCCATATCCGAGAAGATCAAGCCTTGTTCGGTATTGTACAGGGCAACGTTTTTGCTGATCTTAGACAAAAGAGTGCGCTGGATCTTACCGCTTTGGATTTTCCCGGTTATGGGATCGGTGGCCTGAGTGTGGGAGAACCAAAAGCAGACATGTATTCAATGCTGGAGTTGATGAATACCATCCTACCCTGGGATAAGCCTCGTTATCTGATGGGAGTAGGAGCACCAGAAGATCTCCTGGAAGGAGTTAAACGCGGCGTAGATATGTTTGACTGTGTGCTTCCTACCCGCCTGGCCAGACATGGCAGTGCCTATACCCATCAGGGCAGGATTACGGTCCGCAATGCATCATATGCCGAAGATTTTAACCCCCTGGACAGTGATTGCGATTGCTGGGTATGCAGGAACTACAGTCGGGCATATATTCGGCATCTGATAAAAGCTGATGAAATGTTGGCACCGAGATTATTAAGCTATCATA
This sequence comes from uncultured Syntrophomonas sp., assembly GCA_964640845.1. Lineage (GTDB taxonomy): Bacteria > Bacillota > Syntrophomonadia > Syntrophomonadales > Syntrophomonadaceae > JAAYJK01. Next base: position 3,697 of record CAZXIR010000024.1, on the reverse strand, counting down.
ATGTTTATTTTTTAGTGAAATTGATGGAGGAAATAAGAACTTCTATAAAAGAAGATCGGTTTCTCGAATATTACCATGAATTTCTGGGAGAATATCAGTTTTAATTAAAGGAATTTGTATGGATTAAGCGAATACAATAAAAGTTAATCATTTTTAAGGAGTTGATTGTAAAATATGCTGAGCACAGAATGGATTACCATGATAGCCTATTTGGGTGTATTAGTGGCGGTTTTCTACATCTTTATTATCAAGCCGCGTAAGCAGCAGGAAAAGAAGCACAAAGACCTGCTGGAAGAGATCCAAAAAGGCGATAAGGTAGTAACCATAGGCGGAATAAAGGGTGAAATAGCCAGAGTTAAAGAGGATACCGTTACATTAAAAATCAGTGATACCGTTCAAATGGAAATCTTAAAAAAAGCTATAGCCTATAAAGATGGAGAGGAACCAAAATAACCATGGTTACCCTGAGTGAGATTAAGCAAAACCCAATTATTAATGCTTTTGTTGAAAAAGGTAACGAACATTTAGGAGCCATGGGATATACTGATCACGGCTATCTTCATGTCTCCTTAGTAAGTATGCTGAGCCGGGAAATTTTATTAAAACTGGGTTATAATCAGCGCACGGCTGAACTGGCAGGTATTGCCGGTTATATTCACGATATAGGAAATGTGATAAACCGGCAGGGCCACAGTCAAAGTGGAGCAATAATAGCCATGGGGATTCTCAAAGGGCTGAATATGGATATGGATGAAAATGCCATTATATGTGCAGCTATTGGTAATCATGATGAAGGCAGCGGACATCCGGTCAGTGAAGTAGCAGCAGCTCTAATACTGGCTGATAAATCCCATGTACATAGAAACCGGGTCAGGAACACCGGCCTGGCAAATTTTGACATTCACGACCGGGTAAATTATGCCGTGCAATATTCCATTATGGATATAGATCAGGAAAAAAGATTGATTACTATGGACTTGGAGATAGACACTGAGATATGCCCGGTTATGGACTATTTTGAAATATTTTTGCACCGCATGATATTATGTCGAAGAGCGGCTGGCTTTCTCGGTTGTGAATTCGAATTAATAATTAATGGAGCTGTACTATTATAAAGTATTTAAATTAATTAGTAGATAGTTGGAAGGGGGAAATCCTGGTGCGGACTAGATCCAGTATTATTCTGGTGGCTATACTAGCAGTCCTGGGCCTGTTGCTTTACTTTACTTATCAACCTATAATGAGCACTATTAAACTGGGGTTGGATTTAAGTGGTGGATTAAGAGTTGTACTGCAGGCTCAGGAAAATGAAGGAGAAAAAGTCACTGAAGACACCATTCAAAAGGCAGTAGGTATAATCAGGGAACGTGTTGATAGTCTGGGAGTTAAAGAAACTACCTTATATCCTCAGGGAGATGACCGGGTAGTTATTGAAATAGCCGGTGAAGACGATCCTGAGGCAGCGGTTGATATTCTTAAGAACACCGCTGAACTGGAGTTCTGGGATGAGCAGGGTAATGTTTTGTTAACCGGCCGGAACTTAAAGGATGCCCAGGCCCGGTTAAATCCCGAGACTCAGCAGGGGGAAGTTCTGCTGGACTTCGACCCTGAAGGTACTAAATTATTCGCTGCAGCCACCACTGCAAATATAAAAAAGCCGCTGCTTATTGTTATTGATGATGAGATAATAAGTGCTCCTACGGTTAGCACTGCCATAACCGACGGCAGTGCAGTAATTGAAGGTCAGTTTACGGCCCAAGAGGCCAATGATCTGGCGGTTCTTTTGAGATCAGGTGCTTTGCCGGTTAGCTTTGAGATAATGGAAAAGAGATCCATCGGGCCCACTCTGGGTTCGGAGTCTTTGGACAAGAGTATTCAAGCAGGCATAATTGGCATAATAGCAGTATTGTTGTTCATGGTTGGTTTTTATCGCCTTCCTGGACTGGTAGCGGATTTGTCACTGCTGCTATATGCGGTAATAGTGTTGGGAACCATGTCTATGCTTGGAGCGGTCTTGACCTTGCCAGGTATTGCCGGATTCGCCCTTTCTATAGGTATGGCAGTGGATGCTAATGTCATAATATATGAACGACTCAAAGAAGAATTACGCACTGGAAAAACTCTGCGAGCGGCTATCGATGCTGGGTTCAAACGAGCCTTCTCAACCATATTGGATGCCAATGTAACAACATTGATAACCGCTATGGTTCTAATGTACTTCGGTACCGGTCCAATAAAGGGTTTTGCCGTAACTCTGTCCATAGGTATTATTGCCAGTCTGGCCGTTGCGTTAACATTCACCCGTTATGTGCTCGTATTACTCGCCAATTTGAGTAAAAACGAGAAACTGTACGGGGTATAAAGGGGGGCAGCACGATGCAGATCATACAAAAGAGGAAAATATTCTACATTATTTCTTTGATAATAATTATACCCGGACTGGTTTCTCTGGTTTTTCAGGGGCTTAACACGGGCATAGACTTCAAAGGCGGTTCTATACTTCATGTTAAGATGAACAATTCAGTGAGTTCAGCCGAAGTGAGAAGTGTGCTGTCTGATTTTGATCTGGATAGGAGCGAAGTACAGAAAAGCGGCGACGAATTCTATATTCGTACCGAGGTCTTGACCCAGGAGCAAACCAACGAAATCATGGGAGCACTGGAGACAAAATTTGAGCAGGTAACCTTTTTGAGTTCAGATACGGTTGGAGCCACTATTGGAAAGGAACTAACCCGCAATGCCTTCTTGGCCTTGGCTATAGCCGCAGTATTAATGCTGCTCTATATAACTGTCCGCTTTGAATGGACTTTTGGGGTAGCTGCCGTGTTGGCTATACTGCACAACGTCTTGGTGGTGTTGGGAGTATTCTCCATAATGCAGTGGGAAGTCAACAGCGCTTTCATTGCAGCTATCTTAACCGTTATAGGGTATAGCATAAACGATACCATAGTCATATTCGACCGGGTTCGTGAAAACCAGAAAAGGACTAAACGTCCGGATTACCAGGAACTGCTTAACAAGAGCATCATGCAGACCATGAACCGATCTATTAATACCGTTTTAACCTCGGCTTTTACTCTGGTAGCATTACTGCTGTTAGGGGGGGCAACTATTCAATTCTTCGTAGCCGCAATGCTGATTGGTTTCATTGTCGGGGCTTATACCTCCATATTTATCGCCAGCCCCCTGTGGTATGAAATTAAACGGATGGCATAAATAGTGGCTCGGTGAAATTTCAGGATATCTGCTATTCCAAGCTGAACAGGGGGCAGGATGGCCAGAATGAAAAATTATTTGTATAAAGGAAAACTAGGTCCTATAATAAAGACAGATGACAAATATTAACGAAAGAAGGGCGTAAGATGCAGGTATACCTATTTATTGCTCTGGTTTGTCTGATAGTCATGACCGTCTTTATATTCCAGAATCCTGCTTTGGTAGTAGTACAATTTCTGGGTTGGAACTCACCCGAAATACAATTAGGATTGATAGTTCTGCTGGCAGTTATAACCGGAGGTTTTATAACCTTCATGTTTGACACCTTTCGCTTTTTCAAGATAGCTAAAACTATAAGAGAATTGCGATCCAGCAACAAAAAGCTGGAAAAGATAAATAAAACCCTTGAACAATCAAATCAGGACAGAGCAGTCAGTGCAGAAAGGTCAGAAGCCGCAGCTACCACAGATGATTGGGAAAA
>CAZXIR010000023.1:3525-20300 GCA_964640845.1 uncultured Syntrophomonas sp. | reverse complement strand
GTATATAAACATGCTTTGCTTTTGACGAATATTCTTTCGTATGCTACTATAAAAACAATAAAAGGAGTTGCCGCTTTTGGTATGGTGGTAGGTCCTACATTGGGTAGACTGACTTAACCGGCGGTCTTATTATTTCTCATGTTTCACACACAAGGAACATGTCCTTTTGTTTCCTTTCTATCCCCATGTTACAGCCGCAGCTTAAACCAATTCCTTTTATAATCGATAAGCCCGTCCCGCTTCATCCATGACAGCTCCCGTGACAGTGCGCTGCGGTCCACATCGAGATACTCGGCCATAGTATTGCGGTTCATTGGAATGCTGAAAGAGCGTGATTGGGCATCATGGGCAAAATGCGCCAGGAAGGTAAGAACCTTATCGCGAATAGTGGGCTTGATGAGGCAGTCGTTGCGGTCGTGGAGGACAAGCGCCTTCTCCGCGATACCGTCCAGCAGATTGTCGATCAACCTGGCGTGGTGGGGGCCGCAGCTCCTTTCGAGAATATTACGTATGGGTAAAGACTCAGTCGAATTACAGGGAGCCCTACCAAGTCTACGTAGACAAAACCGCTTTTAGGTTTGAAAATTCTAAAAGTGGTTTTTTTTTGTTTACGATTCATTACGTAAAATTGGATTTTCTAAAGGAAACTTTATCCATAATAGCGAATAATAACAAATTAAGGCGAATCGGTTAGGATGCAATGGGGTGAACATCAACTACAAGTTGGCAGTTTTGCCAGGGGCAAATACCCCAGGGCGGCTAGCAATTAGTAAGGAACGTCCAGGGTTATCGCGGGAAAAGATTTGGCGACAAGGAATTCCTGGTGACATTGCCTGCTTTTCTAATCAAATAATGGGACCAACGCTTTTTGAAGAGACAGATTATAAAATCTATGCCACATGCAAAAAAACTGATTCACAAGTAAGAATTGTTCACCGAAATCCTTCGTTATTAAAGGACATGGATTCCGGTGATCAAGGCAAGAGTGTCTTTGGTCACATAAACAGGCCTGCATGGTGTTTTCTTTGGGGTTGCGCATAGAGGGCGGGCCGATGCGCTTCTCATCGAGCCATCCCTTATAACATTCAGCGTCGTGCGCAAGATTGGCGTATTGCTGCTACAGAAGCAGTAATAGTTGGGGTGTTGAGGGGAGTTAACCCTGCCCAGCATCTTGATTGGATAATTGAAACCCGACTTTATTATATGCCTTTGTTAAAGTCGCAGTTGCGCCAGTATACCACGAAATGGGTAGCTATATATTCTCCTCTCGCTATATGTAAACCGGGAGCAGTAACCCATAAGGCAGAAGTAATTGGATTAGAGATAGTACCCAGGAGGGATATCAATACTCCATGGCATAGCAATCGGGCAGAAAAAGATTTTCAAATATTGTACCGGTTAGGAGAAATTATTAAGCTCAAACACCCGGTTGCAAACCTCAATAAAGAGGAACAGGGGCAGCGGTTTTCCAGCCGTCGATGGACATGGAAAAATGAGTTATTTTAAAGATTATAGTGAATTGGTTGCTGATCTTTCCTTAAGGGATGCCGAGAAACAGATAAATAATAGCTATAGATCAGAGAGGAAGAAAGAACTTGCAGAAAATAAGTGATGTAACACGCAGAGATATTTTTGATATATTGACTGACGGTTTCGTTTATGAAGAAATAGTGGATAAGCCACATCCGGATTATTTCTATTACCAAGAGACTGTTGATATTGAACTCAAAATATTCAGGGCGGTTAGATGAAATTGCCTTTTTAAACAGACTAGATAGATTGAAAGAACTTCCATCCACAGATAGCAGATATAGCGATGCAGAAAGTGATATTTGGAAGCACACTGTTGCCAATGATGATTGGGAGTACGGCTGGGTATTTAATGATGGAAGATTTCAGCTAGGCCATGGAAACGATGATGAGTTTTTGCTCGCTTTTCTTTGCGAAATATTTCACCCCGCTGTACGAGATGAAAAACAGCCATGGCAAAAATTTTTAGCTAAGTTAAATGGTCTATTGAATTTTGATGAATATGAGATTTGTGAAAAAGCTCATATATCTGGACGAAAAGTGTATGGATGGAGAGAGATTAATTCTGGTCAAAGAGTTGTGGCAGGACAAATTGAAAATATTAAGCAGTCCCTAAATACGGATTATGTGAATACGCAGGTGAATTCAATGTATGAACTCATTGATACCGTTCCACACTCAGCAATTGGCAAAGCTAAAGAGCTGTTAGAAATCTGCTGTAAAACTATTTTGGATGAACAGCACATAAAATATGCCTCGGATCTTGATTTAACCCAGCTTATGAGAACAGCCTGTGAGAGTATAGACCTTAGTCCCAGAAAGCTCAAAGACGGTGTAACAGGGCAAGACATTGCGGCAAGAATTTTAGGAAATCTGGCAAATATATCCCACGGGATGTCAGAATTAAGAAACTTATACGGAGATGGGCACGGGAAAAATAAAGACTTTCAACCATTACCGCCACGTTATGCACATTTAGCAGTTGGGGCATCTGTTGCTGCAGTACATTTTATGTGGGATACATATCAAGAAAGAATAAAATCCAGAAGTAAGTAGGGATGATGCCTTGAGTAATAATCGCGAAAAGTTCTTTGAATTTTTAAATCCAGAAATGCTAAAAGAGAAACTTATTTTAATATCATTATTTATTGCAGTGTATGAAAATTTTAGAAGTACCATTGTGGAAAATGTCCAATATTTTTATTGGAGTGGATACCAAAACGGCAAAGATCAATTTGAAAATTATGAGCGGGATGTTTTAAGCAAAGTCAAGTCTAAGAATAATCGGAAAATTAAAGCGACTTTGCATTGGTTAAAAGAAGCAGGAGTCATGACAGAAAAAGACGAAAAAAACTTTATTAAAATAACCGATATGCGCAATAGTCTAGCCCATAACATGTCCACAAGATTGTTTGAGGGGCTTCCCGAAAATATTGATGAGTTATATGTGACCATGTTAGGGCTATTTGAAAAAATCACTAAGTGGTGGATTTGCGAAATTGAAATACCAACAAACCCGAATATATGCATAGAACAATATGAAAATATCTGTTGGGATGACATAACGTCAGTAAATCTTGATTTTTTAAAGATAATGACCGACATTGCCATTAACAGTACCGATAAATATCAAAAGATGTTTAGAGATTTTAATGAAAATCTGACAAAACAGAAATTATAAAATGCAACTAACAACATATTTCTAGGTTGTGGAAGGAAAAATTGAGCAGGCGATGCTGAACAAGTCCTGTGTATGGAATCTGACGGATTTTATGGATGGATTTTCAGAGAAGGCGCAGCCGATAATGAAAATGTCACTAAGTTCATTCTTTCGTTGATGGAAGGAGGACGAGACTGCCTAGAAATGAGACTTAAGAAATATAATTATCAGTATTCTAATCAAACTAAGGAATAGACCTTAAACAACACGGTATACCTTCTATGCCATCAAATACGTGTATAGGTTGGCCTGGAGATTTAGGCCACCACTTTAGGGCCCATTTATTTGAAGGCAGGAAAACGCATGATATATCGAGCCTTATATTCAAAAATAGGGGAGGGGATTTGAAACACTGGATCCCGATAAGGACCACCTGATTATAAGACAGGCGCATTAAACCGCTCTGCCAGCCCTCCATAGTCAATTTTAGTTTAATTATCCAACAAATACAATATAGGAAGAGGTCTATGTATTAAAAATAACAATTCAATCAATGGGACTGTGAAAATTCAAAATAGAGGACTAATATCTTGCCTTTGTCTCTTGTAACATGGTTTAAGGAGCTGATTAGATGGCTAACAAACAGGAATTATTACTACTGGCTGTGAAAAGAGCGATAGAAGCGAACTTTACCGAAGACAACTGGATTGAACTAGGTTTACTTACCGGGTGTGACGACTTTGTATCCAAGCACCCACGCTTATTACGCAGTTTGTCATGGGGAGATCCAGACTATCCTGGATGTATTTTGGGAGTACTCAAAAATATGATTAAACGCCATGAGAATAACTAATCAATTAGCGAAGATTACGTCGACTTACGGCGTTGGCTTATGGATAAAGATCCGGGGATGTATTCAGCCTTGTATAGAGATACTCCCTTGCCCCTTGCAGCCATGTATGAAGTGGGTGAAATACATAACATAGAAGAACTAAACAAACAGTTATCAAGGATTCAAAAGTCTATAGACTCTGACCCTGAATTGGCAGTTGGGTCATCTAAGGAATTAATTGAAACGGTTTTGAAATCTATACTTGAACACTCCGCGGAGAATCAGTTTGATAACCATGATGATCTTCCATCTCTTTTAAGGAAAGTACAACGCGAGATCATGTTAGACCCTGCTTCCTGTGGGGGTTCAGAAACAGGTAACCTGATTAAACGTACATTAAGTAATCTCGGTCAAGTAGTCATTGGTGTAGGTGAAATAAGGAACCTAGTTGGCACTGGTCATGGAAGAGTTTTAAATTCAGCCAGTATAAATCCGGTGCATGCTCGTCTGGTTGTAAACGCAGCTTCAACTATAACAACATATTTATTAGAAGTATGGCAAGGTAGAAAATAAATTAGGGAAGAGCAGTTGACCCTACGACCTTTTGATTTAAGGCTAATTTTAAAAATACTCGAAAGAAAAACAATAAACGCATTCTCTAACAATGTGCCAGCTTATGGTTAAGGGAAGGTCTCGGAGTCTCAGGAGACAATATAGAAGTATGGTAAAGCCCTGTGTTATCGGTTATATCGATATTTCTTCGTGATTTGAGATTCCCATATATATATATTAGTCTAATAATATTTAGTTCTGAAAAATTGCTGTGTATATGAAATACTGTAACAAATAATTAAAGTTGTGAGCAGGTGAGAATAGTGTTTTTCTCAATTCATCGAAATGGTGAAAATCCCCAAAAAGTAAAGAATCGGTTATATTTATATGAAGATCGATGGAATGATTGGTTTGAATATATAACAATGTTTAGCGTTATATACATTGACCAAAATGAGAAAGAGCATTTTTTAGGAAGTATAAAGATTGGGAAAAAAGAAATTAATGATGATCAAAAAAATATTGATTCTGGAAAATTTGAAATCATAGATTTTTTACCATCAAAATTTAATAAGCTATCTAATGAATTCTATTCACTCGGACAAAGCGATGAATATTATGAAATAATTAAGCAATTAGGGGATTCCACGAGGAAGAAAATACTAACTGGGCTAAATGACGTCGCGTATAACTTAGATCTTTTTGAGAGTATTAAGTCCCTTGATATAACTCGCACTTCGATATTGCGTTCGGTTTCTGCAACTACGGTTAGAGGGCAATACCATAGAATTGCTCTTGGCGGAGTAAGATTAACTAAATATGATTTTTCATATTTTTCTCCTAAGAATAATAAAGTTTCTCCCTATGAATTATCATTTAAAGTAATACCCGAATCAAATCCGCCTTCAAATATTCATGTGATTATTGGGAGAAATGGGGTTGGGAAAACATATCTTCTCAGAAATATGATTAAATCGTTAATAACTGATGAAGACAAATATGGCCATTTTGAAGTTGATACATGGGATGATGCATCATTCGCCAATATTGTATGTGTTGCCTTTAGCGCTTTCGATAAATTTCCAGCTTCGAAAAAGACAGGCAAAATTCCATATTTATTTGTTGGATTAGAGCAGGACTACGAAAAAAATATTTCTCGAAATGAAATTTATAATAAATCGAGAATTGACAAATTGAAAGATCAGTTTAAAAAAAGCCTGACCAATTGCCTTGCGAGCCAGTCTAAAAGAGATCGATGGATCAAGGCAATTGCTATTCTTGAAGCAGATCCAATATTTCAAGAATCAGATATTCGCAGTATTGATATTGTTAGCGAGCCAGAATTAGAAAGAAGTGAAAATGCTGATAGAATATTTAATAAACTAAGTTCCGGACACAAAATTATTCTTTTAACCATAACTCAATTGGTCGAAAAGGTTGAAGAATCAACTTTGGTTTTGTTAGATGAACCGGAAACACATTTACATCCTCCATTACTTTCAGCTTTTATTAGAGCTTTATCTGATTTGTTAATTGATAGGAATGGGGTTGCATTGATAACAACGCATTCGCCAGTGGTTCTCCAGGAAGCACCTCGAAATTGCGTTTGGAAATTGTGGCGCTCCGACGTTATTATGAATGCGCAACGATTGGAAGTGGAAACTTTTGGCGGGAATGTAGGCTCTCTAATTAATGAAGTTTTTGGGTTAGAAGTTACATATTCAGGATTTCATAGGATTTTATCTGAAGCGGTTCAAAAATATAATGGGAATTACGATATAATAGTCCGAAAATTTAATAACAAATTAGGAGATGAAGCAAGAGCTATTCTTAAGACTTTAGTTGCTCATTACGAAGAAGAGGAAGACGATAATTAATGAAATCACTAAAAAAGCCAACTATGAAAGTTGAGGACATCTATTGCTTATGTTCAGAAGATTTTCGAAACGAAGATTTAGTCGAACGTTTTCATTTATATAAAAAAAACGTTATTGAAGCCTCAAATACTTTTGACGAATTAGCCGTAAAGCATGAAACACATAAAATGCGTGATAAAGCAATAAATGTAGGTATTGTTTCAGGTGATGAGCTAAAGAAAATATATACTCAAAAATTTTCACCTAAGAACTCAATAGGAAAAAAATATTACAGTGAGATTCTTGCGATACCACAAAATAATTTATGCCCGCTTTGTGGGGCACGAATTGTTTCCACTCTAGATCATTACCTTGCAAAATCAAAATATCCTTCATTAGTAGTAACACCAAATAATTTAATAGCAGCATGTCGTGATTGTAATTTTGATAAATCCGATCTTATGTTTACATCAAAAGAAGACGAGACCTTACATCCATATTTTGACAATATAGATGACCACAGATGGGTATATTGTGATATTATTGAAAGTTATCCAATTGGCTTTAAGTACAGTATCAAAATGGTAGAGACTATTGATAAAACACTGTATAAACGGATCAAAAATCATTTTGAGGTATTTAACTTAGAACTATTATATTCTATTAAAGCTAGTGAAATGATTTCTGGTATTGAGACCATGTTAAGGCGATTGTATGCTCGTACCGATAAGGAGGCAGTACGCCTTCAAATAGAAGAGGATATGATTAGCCGAGAAATCAAATCACTAAACTCTTGGCAGTCTGCTTTTTATAGAGGAATTTACCATTCGGAATGGTTTTTTGATGAGTGGTTGAGAGGGGGATAGCACTTGTTTTCTATTGCATTTATCGATACTGAAATCGAGCCAAAGAGTGGAAGGGTTCTCGATATCGGCGGTGTTAAGGGAGATGGCAGTTCCTTTCACTCCAATTCTACTTCTGACTTCATAAAGTTTATGCAGGGGTCACAATATATTTGCGGCCATAACATCTTCAATCATGATTTGAAATATGTTCAGGGTGCTGTTAAAACGGCAGATATTAATGAGTCCAATATAATCGATACTTTGTTCCTTTCACCACTTCTATTTCCAACCAAACCATATCATGCTCTCCTCAAGGATGATAAGCTGCAAACTGAAGATATTAACAATCCATTAAATGATTCAATTAAAGCCAAAGACCTATTCTTTGATGAAGTTACCGCTTTTCACCAGACAGACAATGTATTAAAACAAATCTATTATTACCTGTTACATGATAAGAAGGAGTTCTGCGCCTTCTTTGATTGCGTTGGCTATAAAGAAAATAGTGTAGATATAGAGAAATTAATTCGAGAAAAGTTTCATGCCCAGAACTGTGAAAAAGCTGATCTTCAGAAGTTTATATTAGAAAACCCGATTGAATTGTCCTACTGCTTGGCTCTGATAAATGCAAATAATCGGTATTCAATTACTCCGCCGTGGGTATTAAAGAATTTTCCGGATGTCGAACGGATTATGTATTTATTAAGAAGCAAACCGTGTATTGAAGGTTGTGCATACTGCAATATTGCTCTGGATATTCATCAGGGATTAAAACGATATTTTGGCTTTGATGCTTATAGAACCTACGCAGGAGAACCTTTACAAGAGAAAGCGGTTAAGGCCGCCATTGCCAACAAATCACTTCTGGCGGTATTTCCAACCGGTGGGGGTAAGTCACTTACCTTTCAGATACCGGCTTTAATGAGTGGGGTGAATGCAAAAGGTTTGACGGTTATTATTTCACCTTTGCAGTCTTTGATGAAGGACCAGGTTGATAACCTGGAAAAGATAGGGATAACAGATGCGGTTACCATTAATGGTTTGCTTGATCCGATTGAGCGGGCCAAATCATTTGAGAGAGTGGAGGATGGTTCTGCTTCCATACTCTATATCTCACCGGAATCGTTGCGTTCCAGGACCATTGAACATTTGCTGCTGGGGAGAAATGTGGTTCGGTTCGTCATAGACGAAGCCCACTGTTTTTCGTCATGGGGCCAGGATTTTCGAGTTGACTACTTATATATTGGTGAGTTCATCAGATCTCTACAGGAGAAGAAACACCTTGCCGATGGAATCCCGGTTTCCTGCTTCACTGCAACAGCCAAACCTAAAGTTATCGAGGATATCTGTAAGTATTTCGCAGAGAAGTTGAATCTTGAGCTTGAGATTTATTCCGCCAATTCTGCCCGGGATAATCTGCGCTATAGGGTGTTCGAAAGAGAGAGCGAAGTAGAAAAATACAATACCACCAGGGATTTGCTGCAAGAAAAAAACTGCCCGACCATAATCTATGTGTCCAGTACCAACAAAGCATATAATTTGGCGGAAAGATTAGCTAACGACGGCTTTCAAGCCAAACCCTATCATGGCAAGATGGATAAGCAGGAAAAATCAGCCAACCAGGATGCATTCATAAGCGGCGAGGTACAGATCATGGTTGCCACCTCTGCTTTTGGCATGGGTGTGGACAAAAAAGATGTGGGCATGGTTATTCACTACGAGATATCCAACTCTCTGGAGAATTATATCCAGGAAGCCGGCAGAGCAGGACGAGACGAAAATATATCGGCTGATTGTTTTGTGTTGTTTAATGATGAAGATCTGAGCAAGCACTTCATTCTTCTTAACCAAAATAAGCTTAGCATTCAAGAAATCCAGCAAGTATGGAGAGCCATTAAAGACATTACCAGATTTCGGGCCAAAGTGTCCCAATCAGCCCTGGAGATTGCCAGAAAAGCGGGCTGGGATGATAATATCATGGAAGTGGAAACCAGGGTAAAAACGGCAATTACAGCGTTGGAAGAGGCTGGTTATCTGAAAAGAGGCCAGAATATGCCGCGAGTATTTGCCGATAGTATTCTCTCTAAAAATGCCCAGGAAGCAATCGACAAAATACATGCCTCCAATAGATTTGACGACAAGCAAAAGATACAGGCTATTCGCATTATTAAGAAGCTTATTTCCAGCCGAAGCCGACAACAAAGAAGTGACGAAGAGGCCGAAGCAAGAGTTGATTATATCTCAGACCATTTGGGAATTGTCAAGGAAGATGTCATACAAATTGTCAATCTTCTGCGTGATGAAAAGATATTGGCCAGCACCAAAGACCTGTCAGTTTATCTTAAGAAGAAAGAAAACAAAAACCGCTCCCTGAATATATTGAAATCATTCTGGCAAATCGAGAGTTATTTACTAACTGTGTTAACCGATGAGGAAGAAATCTATCATTTGAAAGAGCTTAACGAAAAGGCTCAGGAATACGGCTGTAAGGACATAACCCCCACCAAGCTTAAGACTATTCTTAATATCTGGGCTATTAAACATTGGATAAAAAAACAAACTGTTGATTATTCGAAGAACCATGTTGCGGTTCTGTGTCTGTATGACCACGAAACCCTTCAGCAAAAAGCTGCCAATCGTTATGAATTGGCGCGGTTTATTGCCCAGTATCTTTATGATAAAAGTATTAGAAATCCAGCCGCTGATGAAACCGATAATGAGGATGTTTTGGTTGAGTTCTCGGAATTGGAACTGAAAGAGGAATTCGAACACTCATCAACTCTTTATAGACGAAAGGTAACCCTCGAAGAAATAGAGGATGCCCTTTTTTATCTGTCTAGAATTGACGCCTTGAAAATCGAGGGCGGCTTCATGGTGGTTTATAACGCATTAACGATTGAACGGCTTGAGCTGGACAATAGAAAACGGTACAAGCTCGAGGATTACCATAAGCTCAACCAATTTTACGAGAATAAAGTGCAGCAAATCCATATCGTCGGGGAGTATGCCCGGAAAATGATTGAGAATTACAGGGCTGCACTGGAATTTGTAGATGATTATTTCCGGCTCAATTACAGTTCCTTTTTAAGTAAATACTTTAAGGGTGGCCGCTCAACTGAAATTAAACGGAGCATAACCCCGGCTAAGTTTGAACAGCTTTTTGGCGAATTGTCCCCAACCCAATTGAAGATTATCAATGATGACAAATCTAAATACATAGTGGTAGCAGCGGGACCCGGCAGCGGCAAGACCAGGATTCTGGTACATAAGCTGGCATCACTTCTGCTAATGGAAGATGTCAAGCATGAACAATTGCTGATGGTTACTTTTTCGAGGTCGGCGGCTACTGAATTCAAGAAGCGTTTATTACAACTAATTGATACTGCTGCTCACTATGTTGAAATTAAAACATTTCATTCATATTGCTTTGATTTATTAGGTCGCGTTGGTACGATCGAAAAATCAGAGGAAATAATTCAAGAGACTATCAGGAGAATCAGGAATGGGGAAGTTGAAGCCAGCAGAATTACGAAAACGGTTTTGGTAATTGACGAAGCTCAGGACATGGATGCCAATGAATTTGCCCTAATTAAGGTTTTAATGGACCAAAATGAGGATATGCGGGTAATCGCGGTTGGAGATGATGACCAGAATATATATGAATTCAGAGGAGCAAGTTCAAAATATTTTGAGAATATGATCCGGGAAAATAAGGCGGAAATGTACGAACTGGTAGAAAATTATAGGAGTAAAAGCAATCTGGTTGATTTCACGAACCAATTCGCCAGAAGAATTCCCAATAGGTTGAAGAATACTCCGATAATTGCTATACAGAACGACAAAGGATCAATCAAACTGGTTCGGTACAGAAGTTCTAACCTCATTACCCCCTTGGTTGACGACCTCCTTGCTGCGGAGCTGGCAGGATCTACTTGTGTTTTGACCAAGACTAATGACGAAGCGTTGCAGGTAACCGGGCTGCTCCTGAAAAATGGAATGCAGGCTAAACTGATTCAGTCAAATGACGGATTCAATCTGTGTAACCTCCTGGAAATTAGGTTTTTTCTAAGCAAACTCTTTTTGGATGAGGGTATACATACGATAAGCGATGATGTTTGGGATAAGGCTAAACAAGAGCTCAGAGAGAGATTCCGCAACAGTTTAAATCTGGAAACGGTCAATAATGTGATCAAGGATTTCGAGACGACCAATCCCAAGATTAAATATAAATCGGATCTGGAGATTTTTATTCGCGAATCAAAACTGGAAGACTTCGCTGGTGAAAACATAGAAACAGTATTTGTTTCCACTATTCACAAGGCCAAAGGAAGAGAATTTGATAACGTGTTTTTGGTCTTGGATAAGTTTAACTCGGTAACGGACGAAGCGAAACGGCAGCTATATGTTGCCATGACCAGAGCCAAACGTAATCTTAATATTCACTATAATGGAAATTATCTCGATTTTATAAGGACAGAGGGACTGGTGGTCTATAGTAATCCTAATATTTTCCCCGCTCCGGCTCACCTGGCAATGCAGTTAACTTATAGGGATGTATGGCTGGACTTCTTCATATCGCGCCAAAAACTAATTGCCCACTTTACAAGTGGCGAAATAATCACTTTTGATGGAGATTGCTGCCGCAATTCCAAAGGAGAAGTGGTATTAAAATTTTCAAAAAAGCTTATTAAACAAATAGAGGCTCTAAAGAAAAAGAATTATGTACCCAAAACAGCAAAAATCAGATTTATTGTATTCTGGCAGAAAGAAAACGCAGAACAGGAAATTAGAATTATTTTGCCGGAACTTGAGTTTGAAAAAATAGAGAATGCCAGGAATAACCAATATATCGAAAGCTTATTCAGGGTATAGCGGATAGGATTCACCATTTTCCTTTGCCAGTCTTCTGATGTTTTTCATATCCTCTTCGCTCAGGACTGCGTCTCCTGAAATATCCAAGCAAATAGAACAGGATATCAAATTGCTTTATAGTGGTATGAGCGGTGAGGACATGGTTGCATATGAGCTTAAGCATAGTTATATGCCTATTCTAATTTTTCGTGACTTGTTACCAAGCAAGCTTATATACGTATTTAACGTATAATAAGCAGATGGGAGGGATTCAATGAGAAAATATCTATGTATATTCATTTGTATGGCAATCCTTCTTGCAGGGTGTAAGGTCAATGATAACAGCATTTCGCCTGTAAAATCAGAAAACGTGATAATTGTAAAGGCTTCAAACCAGTCTGCTGACGCAATTGACTGGAAGCCTACTGCATACGAAACTGTCAACAACTTTGACGGCGTTACTATGACTGTAAAAAAGGAACAGCGACCGCAACCAAATTGACGGTAGTAATTAAGAATAACTCCAGCAGTCTGTGTACCTATGGCGAGTATTTTGAGTTGGAAAAGAAAATCAATGAAATATGGTATCAGGTTCCTGTTACAATAGCTGGTAACTACGGATTTAATAGTATTGGCTATGATTTGTCTTCTGGAGACAATCGGGAATGGGCAGTAGATTGGAACTGGCTCTATGGGAGTCTGGACGCAGGTGAATATCGCATAGTAAAGGATATACTGGATATTAGAGGTACAGGAGATTATGATGCTTACTTCTTGTCTGCGGAGTTTTCAATTGAAAAGTAAGCAAGCAAAAGAATACGGAGCTGCGTCCCGAGTTTCAACCAATACGTTACAGAACCGCACGGATTTTTTAGTAATGGAAATATATATTTTCCGGAGGTTATAGCTTGAAAATACAGTTAAAAAATGAAATGGAAACGCTGATAATTCCTCTTTACGGGAAAGCTAAGATGAGTGAAGAGGGAGTTTTTCAAGATTCATTTGCCGAAGCGGCGATAACCAAACTTGAATATGATTACTCAAGGTTAAAAATCCAGAATAAAACGCAGGTCATGCTTGCCATGCGTGCAGCAATTATCGATGGTTTTACCGAGGAATTTATTAAAGAAAATCCAAACTGCATGGTTTTGCACCTCGGCTGTGGCCTTGATGCACGATATATGCGTCTTGGATTACCTATTGAAAAGTGGTACGATTTAGATTTTCCTGAAGTCATCGACATAAAAAAACAATTGTACCGTGAAACAGAAAACTATAAATATATTTCTTCGTCTGTTACAAATCTTAGATGGATAGAAAGTATTGAAGTAAGTGAAGGTAAGGTGCTAATTATTGCAGAGGGATTGTTAATGTATCTTCCCGAAAACGAGATAAAATCACTTTTCAGATCACTTGAGTTGAAGTTTGGGAACTATACAATAATATTTGATGCATATTCCAAACTGACTGCAAAAAGCTCGAAACATCATCCTTCCTTGAAAAAAACCGGGGCTGCGGTGAAATGGGGAGTTGATGATCCACATGAAATTGAAGGTTATGTTGAAACTGTGAAACATGTGAAAACACTGTACTTGACTGATAAAAACGTAATAAATATGATGCCAAAGAAGTACCGGATAATGTTTATGCTGGCAGGTCTTTTTAAAAGCGCCAGGGAGGCACATCGGGTTTTTGTTATGAACGTTGGAGATATTGGCTCCAATCAAGGTGTTATAAACAACTAAATACGCTTTTCTATTCATTTGTTGACTTCTCCATAGTAAAGGCGGAGCACAAGGATAACATAAGAAATGGAAGGTAATATATCCCATGCCTATGAAGAGCCAACAGAGAGCCAACAGTCTGACGTTCTTATTGTTGAACTTCAGACCCATCTTTCTGAGATGATTGGAAGAGAAGTAGATCTTGGAGAACCGGAAGCACTCAAACCACTTATTAGGGGTAGGGTATTGAAAGAGGTAATCTGGATATGAAACGTGATGCCCGATTGTATCTTCAAGATATACTTGATTCAATCAAGAAAAGTAACCCGTAGAGGGACAGCGGTGAAGTTTTGAAAACAGAAATCGGCGCACCAAATTGAATCTCAAAAAAATAAAGCCCGATAAATCGGGCAATACAGAGTCTTTTTATGGTGGGCCATGAAGGAATCGAACCTTCAACCTTCTGATTAAGAGTCAGCTGCTCTGCCTGATTGAGCTAATGGCCCGTGAATATGTCACGACAGTAATTATAACCCCTGTTATCATATAAATCAAGACATTAGGATAGAATCTTGTTGTTTTTATAAACGGATTAATCGCGTTAGTTTACAAGCCCATTCATCCTAAAGTGAAATATGGGGGTAAAACCTTGGCCTTCTTATCTCTTTTGCTGAGGTTCGGGCCAGGAGTAAAATACCTGAATATCCATTTCGTCCATGTAGCGTTTCACTAGCTTTATGACACTGTTATGAAGCCTTGCTTTTTTTAGCTCCTTGCGGATTCGAATGACCCCATATGACGGTTCCGAAAATGAATTCCGTGGATTGCATTCTTATTGCACATCTCATCCCGGGAGATCTCAACCTGGGCATTATGATAGTGGTCGATGGCGGCAGATCCACTTGTAAAACGACTAGTTTTAGCTTAGTAACTAGTTTTATTACTACTTCATAATATGAATTAAGTCATAATGTCTTTGGGGTGATAATTTGAATCGATATCGAGTATGTGTTTATGCCATCTGTAAAAATGAGGTGCAGTTTGTTGATAGGTGGATAGAATCGATGAGTGAGGCAGATTCTATTGTAGTAACTGATACCGGTTCAAATGATGGAACAGTGGAAAGACTTCGCGAAAAAGGTGCTAAAGTATTTGTGAATGAGATAAAACCTTGGCGATTTGACGTTGCAAGAAATATTTCATTGGATCATGTGCCTGAAGATATTGATATTTGTGTATGTACTGACTTGGATGAGCTTTTTGAAAAAGGATGGAGAAAATGTTTAGAGGATGTCTGGAAGGCGGACACTAATATGGCTAAATATTTATACAACTGGAGCTTGAAAGAGGATGGAACACCTGAGGTGCAATTCAATTACTTTAAGGCTCATACAAGGCACGATTATAAATGGAAATATCCGATACATGAATGTCTAATATATTTAGGTAAACCTCCTGAAAAAACAGTATTTGCTACCGGCATGGTACTCAACCATTATCCGGATAAAACCAAATCAAGAAATTCATATCTCTCACTGTTAGAAATGGCCGTGAAAGAATATCCCGAAGATGACCGTGTTACTTATTATCTGGGTCGGGAGTATATGTATAAGGGAATGTGGAAGAAGTGTATTGAAACTTTAAAAAGGCATTTATCCCTTAAATCATCGGTATGGAAAGAAGAGAGATGTGCTTCGATGAGATGGATTGCAAAATCATACTCTGAGCTATCAAATTACACTGAGGCATACAGCTGGTATTTTAGAGCTGTCGCAGAATGCCCACATATGCGTGAACCATATATAGAATGTGCCAAAATGGCATACAATTTAAATCATTGGGAAACAGTGTTTTATATGGCGGAACAAGCATTAAAAATAAAGCAGAAATCTTTGACATATATTAACATGGGTTATTGTTGGGATCATACGCCAGATGATTTGGCGGCTATAAGTTGTTATTGGCTATGCATGTATGAAAGATCTCTTAGTCATGCTAAAGCAGCACTTTCATATAGTCCCAACGACAAACGATTAATTAATAATTTATCGATAATAGAGAAAAAATGCAAGAATTATAAATGATGAACAAATAGTCTATACCTAACACCTAAAGGGAGTTCGCCATTAGCAAACTCCCTTTTAAGCTATTCAATTTTCCCCTATCCTATTTGCATAATAACAAGGTGTGTTGAAACAGGTTCGGTTCCTCCGGCGACTGGAGTAATGGTTAGTGCCGTTGCAGCGCTGGCAGGATTTCGTACAGTCAGTATTGAATTGATGACTGTCGTTTCCACAAGAGCCATTCCAACTATCTGAGAAGTACCGGTTGCTCTCCCGACCACCGTATATGGTAGTTGAACGGCTCCTGCCCCTGAATCGAGAGTTAAGACTAACTGGCCCGCTTCATCCACACTGACCTGAAATAAGACCTGATAAGTGCCAATCACAGATAAGTTAAATGTGCTTGCACCAGTACGTACAATAGTAGCCCCACTAGTAGGTCCATCTTGCGGAAAGCTTACATCTGTTCCGGGAGCCACTGTTGCTGCATTGTCAGGAGGCATCAACCCAAAGAAATCGGCAAAGCTTAAAACTCCAGCAGGGCCAGTTGGGCCAATAGGACCGGTATCGCCAGTCGGGCCGGCAGGGCCGACAGGACCAGTATCGCCAGTTGGGCCAATGGCGCCGACAGGACCAGTATCGCCAGTTGGGCCAATTGCGCCAGCAGGACCAGTATCGCCAGTGGGGCCGATAGCGCCAGCAGGACCGGTATCACCAGTGGGGCCGGCAGGACCGGCAGGACCGGTGTCACCAGTTGGGCCGATAGCGCCGGCAGGACCGGTATCACCAGTGGGGCCGATAGCGCCAGCAGGACCAGTATCGCCAGTGGGGCCGGCAGGGCCGGCAGGACCAGTATCGCCAG
>CAZXIR010000023.1:0-3425 GCA_964640845.1 uncultured Syntrophomonas sp. | reverse complement strand
GTATCGCCAGTTGGACCGATAGCGCCGGCAGGACCAGTATCGCCAGTGGGGCCGGCAGGGCCGGCAGGACCGGTATCGCCAGTTGGGCCTATAGCGCCGGCATGACCAGTAGCGCCAGTAGGGCCTTTAGCGCCGGCATGACCAGTATCGCCAGTAGGGCCTATAGGTCCAATCGGGCCTATAGCACCGGCAGGGCCGGCAGGACCGGTATCACCAGTTGGGCCAGCAGGGCCAGTTGGGCCGACTGGGCCAGCAGGGCAAATGGGTCTACAGCATGTGGTGGTAAACATAGAGGAGATGGCTATTTTACATTTAGATGGTTTTGGATATGGCTTTATGCGTGGCTGTAAACATGGCATAACAATTGGCTTGGTACATGGTTTTGGACTTGGCTTTGTACGTGGTTTTGGACTTGGCTTAGTACATGGTTTTCTACGTGGCTTTCTACGTGGTTTGTAATTCATATATGAACACCCTTTAGATATAATATTGATAATATTATTCTATGCTGGGAGAAAAATGGTGTGAATATAATATATCCAGTATATTATCTAAATTTAACCAAAGATATAGCCTTATTGGCTTACTAAGACCAAACCGAATTACGAAACAGATGAGATTAATCAAATAATATTCTCGCAGATATTTAAAAAATGAAGCCAGCCCATAAGGAACTGGCATCAGTGACTTAGACTGTTTATTAATTTTGAGGATGGTTTGAAAACCTTGAGTTAAGTTTAGTTTTCTAATTCTAAAGTTATTTACACGGAATTATTAACACACTCGAGCTTATTTCATTATACTGCAGATGTTATTGGTAAATTCCAATGGATCATCTATAGATAACCCCTCGATAAGCAGGGCCTGATTATATAAAAGATTGGTATATAGATTTAGTTTATCCTTATCTTTTTCGTAAGCTTCCTGCAAGGATTTGAATACTTCATGGCTGCTGTTTATCTCCAGGATTTTCTCGGCCTTGATTTTGTGGTCATTGGGAATGGCATTCAGTATTTTTTCCATCTCTATGGTAAGCTCTCCTTCATTGGCCAGGCAGACCGGGTGATGCTTCAGCCGTTTAGAGGCCCGGACATCTTTTACTTTATCAGCCAGGATATTTTTCATATATTCAAACAGCTCTTTATCCTGCTCTTTGTCAGCGGCTGCATCAGTGTCTGCACCGGGCTCTATCCCCAGGTCGCCGCTGGACACTGATTTGAACTCTTTTTCCTTATAAGACATCAACATTCTTATGGCAAATTCGTCCACATCATCAGTGAAGTATAAGATTTCATAGCCCTTATCGGCTACCAATTCTGTCTGGGGCATCTTTTCGATTCTCTCTATGGATTCCCCGGCCACATAATAAATGAATTTCTGCTCTTCCGGCATTCTGCTTACGTATTCATCCAGGGTAACCAATTTCTTTTCCCGGGATGAATAAAACATCAACAGGTCCTGGAGCATATCCTTGTTCATCCCATAGCCTTCGTAGATCCCATATTTCAGCTGTCTCCCGAAGGACTCATAAAATTCTTCGTAACGCTCTCTTTCGTCTTGAAGAATGCTGGATAATTCATTTCTTATTCTGTTCTTGATATTTTTGGCGATGATCTTCAGCTGTCGATCATGCTGCAGCATTTCTCTGGATATGTTGAGCGACAAATCTTCTGAATCCACCATTCCTTTTACAAAACTAAAGAAGTCGGGCAGTAAATCGGCACACTTGTTCATGATCAGTATACCATTGGAATAGAGTTCCAGACCTTTTTCATATTCCCGGGTATAGAAATCATAGGACGGCTTCTCAGGTATGAATAGAATGGCATTATAGCTGACCGCTCCTTCGGTGCTGATATGAATATGTTTTAGGGGCTTGTCAAATCCATAACGTTTCTCTATATAAAAGTTTTCATAATCTTCGGTGGTAAGCTCATTCTTGTTCTTTTTCCAGATAGGGACCATACTGTTTATGGTTTGTTCTTCTGTGTGGTCTTCATATTCATCTTCGCTGCCTTCTTTGAGTCTTCTGCTAGTAACGTCCATCTTAATCGGGTACCTGACAAAATCAGAGTATTTCTTGATGATCGATTTTAGCCGGTATTGTTCCAGGTATTGATCATATTCTTCTTCATCACTGTTTTCTTTGATTTTAAGAATGATGTCGGTGCCGAAGGAGTCTTTTTCCCAGGGTTCTATGATATAGCCCTCCACACCTTCAGAATGCCACTTATAAGCTTCATCACTGCCATAAGCCTTACTTATTACGGTGACTGTATCAGATACCATAAAAGCTGAATAAAAGCCCACCCCAAATTGGCCGATAATATCATAGCCATCTTTTATTTCATTTTCTTCTTTGAAGGTCAAAGAACCGCTTTTAGCTATTACTCCCAGGTTGTCATCAAGCTCTTCTTTGCTCATTCCTATACCGGTATCGGAAATGGTCAGGGTTCTGTTTTCCTTATCCGAACTTATTTTGATATAGTAGTCATTCTTGTTAAAGCTAATTGATTCATCGGTTAATGCTTTATAATAAATTTTATCAATAGCATCACTGGAATTGGAAATCAGCTCTCTTAAGAATATTTCGCGGTGGGTATAAATTGAGTTGATCATAAGATTCAACAGTCGCTTGGATTCTGCCTCGAATTGTTTTTTTGTCATAAAAAATACGCTCCCTTTAATTAAAAATACGCCTCTTTCCTGGCGCAGTATTTCATTATACTATTCTATACAATTACTAATGAACGCACAAAGGTGGGGCTATTTTTTTGTGCGTTCATCATTATCAATGCACCTGATTTATTCAATTTCTATCCTGAGGGTTTTATCCTTCTTCTCTTGTTTAGGAACGGTAATATTAAGCACTCCATCTTCTAGCCTGGCTTTAATGCTGTCAACCACTGCTTCCTGCAAATAAATGGACCGCTTCATGGAGGAAAAACGTCTTTCCCGGTGAATATAATTTGTTTTATCTTCCTCCAAGGATTGTTCCCTATTCACAGATATGGTGAGCTGTCCTTCATTGATTTCCAGGCTTATTTCTTCCTTTTTAACTCCGGGAAGCTCTGCCTCAATGCAGTATTCCTTTTCATTTTCCTGGACATCTACCTTGAAAGTATCGCTCAACAAGCTTCTTCTGGGCGGTTGGGTATCGCTAAAAAAGTCATCAAGCATGTTGTAGAAGTCCTCAAAGCCAGTCGTTCTTATACCAAATCTGTTCCTGTTAAAAGGTACCAATCCAGCCATGATTAACAACTCCCTTATTTTTATTATCCCTTGTTAGCACTCTCGCCCCTTGAGTGCTAACGGGACTATTTTTTATATATCATAATAACAATAGCATGTCAATATTTTGGGAAGAGATACAGAGCTGAAGCATAATATTTTTCATTGACTAACAATCTTCAATATTATACCAA
>CAZXIR010000022.1:2031-20621 GCA_964640845.1 uncultured Syntrophomonas sp. | reverse complement strand
TCCAGGGATTGAATAAAGTTGGTTCCTTCCCATATGGAGTAAATTTTTACATCGCGGGCAATCTGGGCTACTGGATATTCTTCACAGTAACCATAACCACCATAGGTCTGAATTGCTTCGCCTATCAGCCACCAGGCTTCATCAGATGGATAAGCTTTGCATAGGGGGGTGGACACCTCGATTAAATCGTCGGCCGCTGCTCTCTTTTCCGGATCAGGATCATGTTCACGCACATCGAAGGCAAAGCTGACTTTATACATCATGGCTCTCATAGCCTCAAGATGCGCTTTCATTTCCAAAAGTGTTCTTTTGATGTCTTCATGTTTAATGATACTTACCCGACCGCCTTTAGGATTGGTCAAGGCGCGTCCTTGAACTCTATCTTTAGCATAATCCCGGGCATTATAATAGGCATTGGCCAAACAGGAACGGGCTGCTTGTCCAGTTTGCATACGGGCTCCATTCATCATCTGGAACATCTGGGCCATTCCGTCACCATGGCCATCATTATCAATAGGATTGAGACCCAGGAGAATACCGCGACACTCATTTTCTTCACCAAAGGACAGGGCTGCAGTACAGGAACCAGCCTGCCCCATTTTATGCTCAACTCCGGTAGTTTGAACATCATTTAGTTCTCCTAAAGTGCCATCTTCATTCACCCAATATTTAGGAACTATGAAAAGGGATATCCCTTTTGTTCCCTCCCGGGCACCTTCTACTCGGGCCAAATACAAGTGGATGATGTTTTCCGTAAAATCATTATCTCCTCCGGTTATGAATATTTTATTACCTTTTATCTTAAATATACGCGGATCATCGGTAGGATAAGCCCGGGACATAATATCTCCTACGTCGGAACCAGCAGTTGGTTCGGTTAAGCACATGGTTCCAGCCCAGGTGCCATCCATCATTTTTGGCAGGAAGCGCTCTTTAATGTGGTCTGGAGCATAGCTTTGAATCAAATTAGCTGCCCCACTGGTTAAAGCTATATAGGGTGCAAAGGCCGGGTTGGCGGCAGCGATCATTTCCCATACTGAAGTAAATAGAATTTGGGGTAGAAATATCGCATCTTGTGACCGGTCGATATTGGAAGTGCCCCAGCCTTGTTCTTGCAGTTGATGGAACAGGGGCCCAAAAGATTGAGGCAGGATTACCTTTCCATTTTCGAATTTAACCGGGTTTTTGTCTCCGTCATCATTAGTAGGCTCTATCATTTCTTTACACATTTTCAGTATTGGGCTTAAAAATGCCTTAACATCATCCTTAGAATAATACCCCTCAAAACTGGGATAGTTAAAAATCTGTTCGGTAGGAAGCCACTCCTGTAAGATAAATTCAAAGTCTCTGGTGTTCGAATATGCAAAATTAGCTGCCATTTTTCATCCTCCTAAATTTCTAAGACTCTTTACCGTTATCTGCATTACGATGTCTCTGATATTGATAAGCGAGATATCGCTGGTTGTTCGCTGCCCCCCTTTTTGTTTTATGACCAAGATCTTTTAGGTCGTACTCTTGATACATTTCTTGGTGTGCAAAAATAATGCCAGTTAATATAAACCTAAATCTATGTATTGAAATCGGGTTTAGTAAGCAAGATAACCGTATAACAGACCGAGAAAATCTACTAAATGATAAAGCAATTGGAATACTGGCACCCTTTAATAGTTTACAAATCATGTTTTAATAAAATACATTTATTGAATAAAAATTATACATCGATTGGCTGGCTTTTCACTAATTAGTGGCTTAAATGGATTGGTATCATTCTTGCATTTGTTTATGGCAGTTGAACCTACACCAGAAATTGCTATTTGCATGCTGGCTGAATACTACTATTAAATAGTTTTTGCCATTGAAGGGAGGGGTAGTATTTTAGCTTGGCCAAGATTTTCCCAGGATATGTTGTGATTTACACAAGGAGGTAAAATAGTATGAGCATTAAAAAAGTAGGCGTTATCGGAGCTGGAGCTATGGGTCTCGGAATTGCCCAGGCATGTGCTCAAGCAGGATTAAGTGTTGTCTTAAACGATCTAAACATCGAATTAGTTGAAAAAGCAGTTAAAAGAGTAGACAAAATACTTGGCAAAGCTGTTGAAAAGGGCAAATTGAGCGCCGAGGCTAAAACAGCTATAGTCGGACAGATAGCCAAGAGCAGTGATCTGGGTGATGTAGCTGATTGTGATGTGGTAATAGAGGCTATAGTGGAAAACATGGAGATAAAGAAAAACTTGTTCAAACAATTGGACAGCATCTGCAAGCCAGAAACTATCCTGGCTAGCAATACCTCCTCTCTATCGGTTTCCGAACTGGCTAATGCTACCAGCAGACCTGCCCAGTTTATCGGCATGCATTTTTTCAACCCAGTACAGATGATGAAACTGGTAGAGGTAGTCAGACCGCTGCAGGTTTCTCCTGATACTGAAAATGCCATCATGGAACTGAGTCGCAAATTAGGTAAAGAACCGGTGCCGGTAAAAGACTCTCCAGGATTTGTGGTAAACCGCATCTTAACCATGGGAAGCGGCGAGGTGCCGTTTATGCTGCAGGAGGGGGTAGCTACTCCAGATGCCATAGACAAATGCATGAAGCTGGGAGCCAACTGGCGAATGGGTCCCTGTGAACTAGGAGATTTTGTGGGTATTGATATTAGCTTGGCCACCAGATTAACTCTTTACCGGGAGTTTGGAGAGGATAAATACCGTCCCTGCTTATTTTCTACCCAGATGATAAGAGCTGGTTTCCTGGGCCGTAAAACTGGCAAAGGCTATTATATCTATGATGCAGAAGGTAACAATCTGGGCAATAACCCGGCATTATTTAAATAGGAGGAAAGATAAATGAAAGAAGTATTTGTTGTTGAGGCAGCCCGCACTGCGGTTGCCAGAGCTGGAAAGCAATCCTGGTTTACCAATGTAAGGGCTGATGACCTGTCGGCTATTGTAATTAAGGATTTGCGCAGAAGAATAGGAATGGGCGAGGATAAGGAAAAACAAAAAATAGTGGGAGATGTCTACTGGGCAGCTACCGCTAATGCTTTTGGTGAGCAAGGGGGCAACATAGGCCGTAATGCATGGCTGCTATCTGGTGGAACCTATGATGTTCCAGGAATGACAGTGGATAGATTTTGTGCTTCCAGTCTCACCGCCCTGGTTACAGCTACTGCTACCATGGGCGCAGGATGGTCAGGTGAAGTGGCATTTGCGGGTGGAGCCCAGCATATGAGTCATATTCCTATGGGTGCCGGTTCTGACCCTAACCCGGAAAGATCCAAGTATTATGATCCTATGTCCCCGGCCATGGGCTGGACAGCTGAACAGGTAGCCCGCAAATTTAATATCAGTCGGGAAATTCAGGATCAATTTGCCTATGAAAGCCATATAAAGTGCGCCGCGGCTCAGGATGCCAACGGGGGTCTGGGTAAGAGCAAAGACGTAATAGTTCCAATAAAGTGCAAGGTGCCGGCCAAAAGCTTCCGAGCTTCAGAAATTACCCCGGAAGCCTTGTACACTGCACCGGAAGGACTAGCCAAAAAAAGAGTAGAAGATGGTATTACCGATGACGTAGAAATGGTAGTCTGGCAGGATCAGGGTTTGCGTAGAGACACCACCGTCGAGGGACTGGCTAAAATGCCTGCAGTCTTTATGAAAGATGATAAGGCTACGGTCACAGCTGGCAATTCCAGTCAGATTAATGATGCGGCCGCCGGTTTAGTATTAGCTACCGCAGAAGGCTGCAAGGCTTTGGGAGTAAAACCCCGAATGAAGCTGATTAGTTCTGCGGTAGTAGGGGTAGATCCTACCATAATGGGCATCGGCCCTGCTGTAGCCATTCCCCTGGCTTTGCAAAGAGCCGGCTTAACTAAGGATCAAATCGGATTATGGGAAGTAAATGAAGCCTTTGCCTCCCAGGCCTATTACTGCTGCCATGACGCTCTGAAACTCCCTATGGATCGGGTTAATGTATGGGGTTCTGGTATATCCGTAGGCCATCCCCTGGCTTGCACCGGGGCTAGAATAGCTAGTGACATAACTGCCCTGTTTGCCGATCCTGATTATTCTGAGGTAGAATATATTGTGGAATCCATGTGTATAGGAATGGGCATGGGGGCAGCTGCAGTTTGGCAGAGAGTTAAATAATTGCAAAAGATTTCTGGAGGACCTGTAAGGGGCCTCCAGAAACTCCTGGCTTAATCATAAATGGCTAAGGGTAGTAGGATAATATACCCTTAGCTTATGGTTTGGCTAAAGGAGATGCTGGCTTGGGTTAAAACGTAGGATTTAAAGGAGATATGTACGATGGACATAGGAAAACTTATACTGGATGGACCAATTTTGTTAAATATTAAGGAAAATGGGGTTGCTACAATAACATTGAATCGACCTGAAGTGTTTAATGCCCTTAATGAAGAAACCGCCGATGCTTTTTCTGCCGCCCTGGACGAAATAGAGAGAAGAGGTGATATTAAAATAATTGTATGGACTGGTAAGGGGGCAGCTCTATCGGGTGGAGGCGATATCAGAATGCTTAAATCCCTGAATAAGGTTAGTGATGCGCGCCGAATTTTCGAACGAGCCTACATTCAAAATAAGAGATTTTACGATTTACCCATGCCGGTTATTGTTGCAGCCAATGGGATCATCGCGGGAGTTGCTACCGGTAGAAGCCTGGCTGCAGATATTATAATCGCTTCAGAAAAAGCCAAGTTTGCAGCTAATTTCATCAATATCGGTCTACTACCTGATGGTGGAACCTCTTATTTCCTATTTAATAAACTGGGGCATCATCGTACTGCAGATATACTATTTAATGGAAAAGTTCTCAATGCTGCTGAATGTCTGGAATTGGGTATATTCAACCAGGTCGTAACTCACGACGACCTTTACCCTACTGTGTATGCTATGGCCGATAAGCTTGCCCAAGGACCTACCGTAGCTTTAAAGTATGCCAAACAAATTTTACGCTCCTGTGTCAATAGTGACTTTGCAGCTATTGCTAGCATGGAAGCAGGAGGGCAGATTCAATGTTGGAGTACCGACGATTTTCACGAAGGAGTGGCTGCCTTTTTGGAAAAACGTAAATGTACATTTAAAGGGTGTTAATTATTTGATGAAATTTTCATTTGTTCAATCTTTCTATACAGGGTACTGCGGGTGATTCCCAGGGCTCGAGCCGCCTTAGATATATTACCATTAAATTCTTCCAAGACCTTATTAATGATGTGCAGTTCCTGATTCCTTAAATCATTGGGTTTTTGTTCAAGATTAATCTGGAAAAAACGCTGCGGCAAACATTCGGTGGTTATGGTTTTTCCTTCGGCAAATACTACCCCATGTTCTATAACATTCCGCAGTTCCCGAACATTACCTGGCCAATTATAGCTCTGCAGTATAGCCAAGGTTTCCTTGCTTATTTGCTGTATCCCCTTACTTTCACTGCCTTCAAGCTCTTTGATAAAGCTGTCAACCAGCAAGGGGATATCTTCTTTTCGGCTCCGGAGTGGAGGCAGTTTGATATTTATAACATTAAGGCGATAATATAAATCGGCCCTGAACAGGCCGTTATTAACGGCTTCCTCCAGATTAAGATTGGTGGCCGCTATGATCCGTATATCTACTCTTTTGCCCCTATTTCCCCCTACCCTGATAACCATTCGGTCCTGCAAAAATCTCAACAGGCTTACCTGCATGTCAATGGGCATCTCTCCTATTTCATCCAGAAATACCGTACCGCCATGTGCCATTTCGAATTTTCCAATAGCACCGCCTTTTTTGGCTCCGGTGAAGGCTCCATCCTCA
The DNA here is from genome assembly GCA_964640845.1 of uncultured Syntrophomonas sp. GTDB lineage: Bacteria > Bacillota > Syntrophomonadia > Syntrophomonadales > Syntrophomonadaceae > JAAYJK01. Next base: position 14,823 of record CAZXIR010000022.1, on the reverse strand, counting down.
TATCCAAAAAACTCGCTCTGCAACAATTCTTTGGGTATTGCACCACAATTTATAGGTATTAATGGTCCCTGGCGACAGCTGGCCTGATGAATAGCCTGGGTCAATAACTCTTTGCCAGTTCCACTTTCCCCAACAATCAAAATATTTGAATTTACTCTGGCTGCTTTCCTGCCTAATTCCTTGATCTGCATCCAGGAATCACTTTCACCAATAAGCTCATCGAAGAAAAACAAGTCGCTTCTAGGAGCAGGCATAGAGCTCTTGCCGTCTTGGTTGGATTCAAAATCAAATGTAAACAAAATCATAGAATGTTCCTTATGATCTGCAGCTTTTAGAATTTCCTTTATACGCAAAGAACAATTTAGGGTTCTTTTACCATTATTAATTTTAAATTGGTGTTTATCTTGTTTATCATCCAAGAGAACTTCAAGCAGATTCTGATAATCCGGAATATATGTTCCGATAGAATGGGCTATGACTTCATGTCTATTAAATCCCAGCAATTCCTGGGATTTATGGTTTAGATTAATTATGCTGCCCTTTCCATCTACAACAAAAAGACCGTATTGTACACAGTCCAAAATTGAGTCTATCTCGGTCTTTTTGGCAGCGCCCATTCCTACGGTAGTGGCAGCGTATTTTACCAATTGAATAACCTCAGGGGTCAAATCATGAAAAGGATTCATCAAACCTAGTACCCCAATAATATGAGAATCAACTTTGATGGGTACCCCAAAACTGTTGTAAAAATGGAGACAATGTCGAAAGTGTTCGAATGCTTTAATTTCAAGAGATTTTCCTTCTATCAAAACAGTGCCTATGCAATTAGTACCAACCACGTTTTCCTGGCAGCAAGTACCTACTGGCAGCAATTCGTTGTTCCCAACAACTTCTAAAACAAAGCCTTCTGCATCGGATAAAAGCACTATACTCTTATCAATAACTGCACCTAATTCCTTCATAATCGGCAAGGCAATTTTAATCATCTCCATATTTTGACTCTGCCGAAGCAATAGTTTATCCTTGGATAAAAGGGGTTTTCCGTCCGCAAAGGGTTCTATTAAGTTCCGGCATCTCTGCCAGGATCTTAATATTTCTGGCCTTATTGCGTCTTTTGTTACTGTGCCATCATTGATAAAATTAAACCAGGATTCCTGAATGTCCATTTCTTCAGCATTCAAATCAAACAAAAGACAACACCTCAAATACGAATATTTTATTAATTATAACATAAGACTATTTACAGTGCTGTTATGAAATGTGTCCAATTATTGTACATAGTATGTGTAATAATTATGCGATTTCTCAAGCTTACCAAAATCCCTGGGTAGTATAATAATTCACAATCAAATATGAAAGCTCCATAATCCTATCTGCAAAAAAGATATTTTTTTCTTGGCTCTGGTGGCATTGTTTTTGCATTTTAAGAATGCATCCACATTATATCGATAAAATGAGTTGTTATAATGCGGTAAGTAATCTTCAGATATCTAAAAGCCAGCCCCGGGTAGCCGGTAATTTTTATTTGATATAAGAAAGGAATGGGTGATGAATGAGTACTTTTATCAGCGAATACAAAAGCAAATTGCGTACTACAGATGAGGCAGTAAAGGTGGTCAAATCGGGAGACCAAGTAAATTACAATCATTTTGCCATGAGTCCTAAAGCATTGGATGCCGCCTTGGCTAAAAGAGCCGGGGAGTTGAAGAATATCCAGCTTAAAAGTGTTATGCAGCTTTATGTCCCCCAGACGGTTCTAGCCGATCTAAAACAGGAAACTTTTTTCTATCATTCCGGATATTTTAGTCCTTTTGATAGGGCACTGGCAGCAAAGGGTCTATGCTACTATGTGGCCAGCAACTTTGGCTTCACCCCCTTTATTGCCAGAAGAGCCTGGTCCAGGCCTGCTGATGTGTTTATGACTCAGGTTGCCCCTATGGATAAGTATGGTTATTTTAACTTTAGTACCACTTGTTCAGAGACTATGGCTTTATGTGAAATGGCTAAACACATTATCGTGGAAGTCAACGAGAAAGCTCCCGTGGCTTTAGGTGGGGAACAACATTGCATTCATATCTCCCAGATTGATACTATCGTAGAAAACACCGAGCCATTATTCGTCATTCCATCTGAGTTTGAAGCTAGTGAAGAAGAGAATAAAATTGCCCATTTCATAGTGGACAGACTTAAAGATGGAGATTGCCTGCAATTTGGTATCGGGAGTCTGCCCAGTATAATTGCTAAATTAATTGCTCAAAGTGATCTAAAAGATTTAGGTATCCATTCAGAAATGATGGCGGATAGTTTCGTTGATTTGTATGAACAAGGAAAGATAACCGGCAATAGAAAGACTATGGACAAAGGCCGGATGACCTATACCTTTGCCGTAGGTTCCCAACGGCTATATGATTTCATCGACCACAATCCAGCTTGTGCCATTTATCCGGTAGATTTAGTCAATATGCCCTCCAGGATTGCCATGAATGATAATCAGATAGCTATAAATAATGCGGTAGCGGTGGACCTTTATGGCCAGGTAAGTTCAGAATCGGAAGGATTTAAACAGATTTCCGGAACCGGCGGTCAGCTTGAATTCACCCTAGGGGCTGAATGGTCCAAAGGCGGTGCTGCTTATATATGCATGACTTCTACCACTACGCATAAGGGAGAAAAAGTATCCAGGATTGTTCCCTATTTCAGCCCGGGAACTATAGTCACCTGTACCAGAGGCACGGTATCTAATATAGTAACTGAATATGGCGTTGCCAATATGATGGGTAAACCTGTTTATGACCGAGCCGAAATGTTAATTAATATCGCCCATCCAGACTTCCGGGATGATTTGGTAAAAGCAGCCCAGGAACAGAAGATCTGGACCAAAACCAATAAGATATTGTAAAATTGGGCAAAATGATTCTATTTTTCTACACATGGATTAGAATGCTGTATTGATAATAGAAATAAATAGGAAACCCCGGAGCTTAATTTATGCTCCGGGGTTTTTAAATCTTTACCACTAGGCCTGCCGGAAGATACCCGGCTCTAATTCAACTGCTACTCCCAGATCCATTAAATGCTGCAGATGATGATGTACATATATTCTTTCCCAGAAGTCTTCCATATAGAATATCTGCTTTTTAAAAGCCAGATGGTAATTGGCCAGCGACTCAATGGTATGAGGCATCTTTAATAAATCGTAGATTTTGCCCTCCCGGTCCAGCATAATCTGCAGGTAAGCATCCAGGCTGGTTCCAATATTTTCAGTTAGTGGTCGGCGATGAGAAGAAGCAAAAATTCCAGGATCGATTTCCTTGATGCGCTTTACTGAGCTTATGAACTGACCTACGTTAGAAGTACCGTCCCCATACCAGGGGCCGGCCCGGGTAGTATCAATATCACCTGCAAATAGTATCCCTTGCTTTTCCAAATAGAATCCATAATGACCCAAACAATGTCCTGGCAGATGTACGGCAGTTAAACGTATTCCCCGTCCCAAATCAAATTGCTGCATATCAGTGAATGTTCCGGTCAGGTCCATTTTCACGAAACCTGGAGCAATGGGAATGTCTGGGTTTTGCAAGACTGTATCTGTGACTTCAGGCAGTGGCTTATCCGTCATAAATTCCTTCCAGAGATCAAAGCCTCTTAAAAGCAAATAATTCTTCTCGCTACTAAATGATTGTTCCTCTTCCTGGCCGGAATAGAAACGGGTATTGGTAAAAAGCATCCCGCTATGGGTGTGATCGGGATGATTATGAGTAAAAAAGCCCATTTCTACTGAATTCTTGTCGATCTCTTTGAATGCTTTGATACCCGCTCCAAAGTCGATGACCGCCCTCTGCTCCCCTGCTATGTACATACATATACAATAGGGGTAAAAATTTGGCGCATCTGGCATTAATACTGAAATTCCTTTTGCCAAAGGCATCAACATCTTTTCTTTCCCCCTCATGATTCTGGTTTTTGTCAAGAATAGGTTTGTTTAGATAATACTAATATTCTATCATTAATAAACTGTTTGTTGAGGTTATCGGAAATTTTTTCCCAGAAATTTGCCTTTTATTGCACAGTTCTAAGAAATATCTCCTGCCCGATAAGTGAGATCCGAAGGTTAAACTCTGACTGGAGGTACATGAGTCTATAATTATAAGTATTTTGACATATAGTCATAATACGTTCTACGCCGGTTATTTCTAAGTGCTTCCCCCAGCTGGGATTCAATGTTGGGTATTTTTCTTATGGTCCTGGCTATCTCAATGGTTCTGACATCAATACCGTTAATCTGCTTGCTGCTGTCCATCAGACACTCCATTTTGGCATCATATTCTAGCAATCTCAAGTCCAGTAGTCTATTCATTTTTTCGATCTGGGCCATATTACTTTGAACCTGGGCTATAAGTTCCCTATTTATGGCCTGCATTTCAGTCCAGGATATTTGGCGCAGATGATGGTATTGTTGGTTGGCCCAAAGATCAACCAGCTTATAAATCATTACACACCAAACCAACAAGACCAGAACAGCTACAACTAATTCCTGTCCATTAATTACAGTCACGTCAATAGCCCCCTTTCCATTTTTTAACACAACACATTATATTCTTGCTGTGACCTGGTTGGCACTAAAAAATGAAAAGACCGGCTGTCAGTTCCGGTCTAGCTGGGGGTTTTTAACGTGTTTTATTACCCATTGTCAACAATTTATCCACATCTACGATTCTTCCGCCTTTAGCTAAATCAAAAAGGGATGAAACCGCGGCAGGTTCGCTTGTTTGCAGACATGAGCACAGAAACAAATAAAATCCGCAGACACAACTTATACACAACTTATACACAAGTTAAGTTTTTCACAGGTTAACAAGAGAACTGATCCTCTCTTTGCCTGTATATATTTAGCCATTTAGCATTATTTTTGTTAATTCTAATGGTTGAATATGTTGCCCATCTTTGTAGGCTCGCATAACCCCCCCAGAAATTTCATCGATCAGAACAATCTGCTGCTCTTCTCCTACTCTGCCAAATTCAAATTTGATATCATAAAGTTCAATTCCTTTTTGGGCTAATTCTTCCTTTACTACTCCAGCAATTCTCTTGGTAAGGTTTTTCAAGATCTGATACTCTTCCTTGCTAAGAAGTCCCAGTATTTCCAAGGCATCTTCGGTTATGGGAGGATCCTCCCTGGCATCGTCTTTTAGGGTTACCTCGACAAAACCATCCAATGGTTGTCCTTCCTCAATATATTCCCCGTACCGACGATAAAAACTGCCTACAGCTCGAAAACGACAGATTACTTCCAGGCCTTTTCCGAATAGACTGGCTGGCTTAACTGTCATGGTGTCTTGATCAATATCAGCCTCTATATAGTGAGTAGGAATTCCCTTAGCTTTCAAGACCTCAAAGAAATATTTTGTTAATCGAAGTCCAGCTTTGCCTGCTCCCTCAATGGTTAGGCCAATGGTGTTAGAGCCTGGATCAAAAACCCCGTTTTCCCCGGTAGCATCATCTTTGAATTTAAGCAAATAGTCACCATTCTCCAGCCGGTAGACATTCTTGGTTTTTCCAGTGTAAACTAGTTCCATATTGTATATTTCCTTTCCTGTCAATTTCAGTTTATTATACCTAAATTATCTTCAATAAATCAATCTTAGCAGAGAGTGGTCGGGTAACCGTTTCTTCTGCTCACCCCGACTACTATCGCACTTAGCCTTGTTTTAAGCCACTATTGTTGATAATTTACATAATCACCTTATTCTGCTGCAATGTATACAGTATGCATGATTTTGTATTCATTGCCGCATACTGCCGATAAATCGGCCTTTTGAAGCTTTTGAGGGTCTCTTGGTTAATCTTGTAAGTTGGTAATTTGTAAAGGAATTTAATCACAAAGGACAGAATACAATAAAGGTTGAATTTCGACCTGGAACTAGAATATATAGCTTCCTGGAACGATACAAAATTAACGAGGAGGAACAGGATTATGAATAATGGGGCTTATAATCCCTATCAACACGCGCAAGCACAATTTGACCAGGTGGCAGAGATGGTTAACCTGGATGACACAACCCGACAGTTACTTCGTCAACCGATGAGGGAATACCATTTTCTTATACCGGTGAAAATGGATGACGGCAGCACCAAGGTATTCCAAGGTTACCGGGTTCAGCACAATGATGCCCGCGGTCCGGCTAAAGGAGGCATACGTTTCCATCCACAGGAAACTGCTGACACAGTGCGTGCCCTGGCTATGTGGATGACTTGGAAGTGTGCGGTAGTAGATATTCCTCTGGGTGGAGGAAAGGGTGGCGTCATATGTGACCCCCGTAATTTAACTGATTCAGAACAGGAAAGGCTATGTCGAGGATGGATTAGACAGGTAGCTAAAAATGTTGGCCCCTGTATTGACGTACCGGCACCTGACGTAATGACCAACTCCAAGCATATGCTGTGGATGCTGGATGAATTTGAAACTATACATGGTGGAAGGTATCCAGGTTTCATCACTGGAAAACCGGTGGGCATGGGAGGATCACTGGGAAGAACCGAAGCTACTGGCTATGGGGTGGTATATACTTTAAGAGAAGCTCTAAATGATCAAGGTATTGACATAAAGGGTACCTCGGCCAGCATGCAAGGTTTTGGTAATGTTTCTCAATATGCGGCCAGACTATATCAGGAACTGGGCGGCACGGTGGTATCTACTTGCTGCTGGGATCACAATGATGGAAAAGCATACGCCTACCTCAAGAAAGATGGACTGAATATAGATGATCTTTGCAGCATCACCGATTTGTACGGCGGCATCGACAAAAATAAAGCTCGGGATTTGGGATACGAAGTACTTCCCGCTCAAACCTGGCTGGAGCAAGATGTGGATATCCTTATTCCCGCGGCTCTGGAAAACCAGATTACCATAGATAATGTGGATAAAATAAGCCCTAGGGTGAAAATTATTGTTGAGGGCGCTAATGGGCCTACTACTCCAGAAGCCGATGAAGTAATTAAAAAACGGGGTATTTTTATGATTCCCGATTTCTTGGCCAATGCTGGCGGTGTAACTTGCAGTTATTTTGAACAGGTACAATGTAATGCCAATTATTTCTGGGAAAAGGACGAAGTACTGGGAAAATTGGATATTAAGATGACTGCCGCCTTTAAAGCAGTAAATGACCTGGCCAAAAGAAACAACTTGTATATGCGTGATGCAGCTTATGTTATATCCATCAATCGTGTGGCTCAAGCCGTACAGATGCGGGGCTGGGTATAGCAGTATACTGCTTGGATTAGGAAGGTGATTAAGCATGACTGACAAAGAAACTTCCAACGACAATCTATTATATTTTCTAAAGGAGAGAGCCAAAGAGTTGGATTGTCTCTATCAGGTAGATGAGTTACTGAATAATCAGCGCTTGTCTCTGCGAGAAATATTTGACGAAATCGTACAAGTGCTTCCTTCTGGTTGGCAGTTTCCAGAGTTATGTCAGGCTAGAATTGTATATGATAATTGCAGCTATCAGACTCCGGGTTTTTTCCCTTCGCCTTTTTCAATAGGCAGCAGTATTCAGGTGAACGAAAAAATAGTAGGTATGCTGGAGATCGTTTATAGCCAGGAGGTCCCCAAGGGAGAAGAAGGTTATTTCCTGGAGAAGGAACGCAAGCTTATCAGAACTATTGCTGACCGTATTGGCCAGACTATACTTCACCGCCAAATGAAACAGGTGTTATGGGATTGGAATGAAACCCGTAAAGCACCTTCAGATATTCGGGGTACCAATAATGAGTGGATGGTCATTGTGGATCTTTTACTCAGGACTGACCACGACCTCTTGCTATATGTCTGTAAAAAGATGATAAACCACCTTTACTGGATTGGGGTTAAAGAAGCTCAGGATATATTAACTGAATTGAGCCCCAGCTGGAAAATGTCTTTTGACCGGGGGGAGGTAAATTATCCCAGTGCTAAACTCCCTCCGGGTAATGTAGCAACTATTAGTGAAAAGACCTTTTTAGTTGCTTCTCAAAATATGAGCGGCAACGAAATAACCTTACGCTTAAAAAAATGGCTGCAGGAACAAAAAGCTTATTTTCTCATTAAAGCCATTGACCGGATTGATGCATCAGTGGGCGAAATCATTGATGCCATCATTCGGTATAAAAATATTGCCGGTGGAAGCAATATGCTTAATTATGCCACTGAACGCTGGCTGGAAGTGGCATTGATGCAGCGTTTCCTCTCAAATAATTTGGATTTTATTAATGTGGCTAAAAAATATATTGGTATTAGCCATTATTATCACATTGTTAACCGGTTAATTTACCCTACCGATAGTACTGGTAAAATTGGGGGTAAAAGTACCGGACTGTTTCTGGCTAAGCAGATTTTAAAAAAAGAAAGTGCCGATCTGCCCCTCTTGAGTACCATCAAGATCCCTAAAACATGGTATATTACCACTGATGAGCTTACGGAATTTCTGCACTATAATAATCTTGAGTCATTGAATGAACATAAATACAAGGATTTGTCTGAAATAAGGATGGATTATTCGAATATCATTCACACCATGAAGAATGCTAAATTTCCTCCTGGGATTATAAAAAGTCTGGCCATGGCCTTGGATGATTTCGGATATACTCCCCTGATCGTTCGGAGCTCGAGTTTGCTGGAAGATCAGATGGGTGCTGCTTTTTCCGGTAAATATAAGAGTTTGTTCCTGGCTAATCAGGGCGATAAGAAGAAGCGCTTGGAAGAGCTTATGGATGCCATAATAGAGGTCTATGCTTCTGTGTTCAGCCCAGATTCGATCAAATACCGATCCGAGCGAGGTCTGCTTGATTTCCAGGAAGAGATGGGAATCATGATCCAAGAGGTGGTGGGAACGAAAATTGGCCACTACTATATGCCCCTTTTTGCTGGAGTAGGCTTCAGCAGTAACGAATTTCGCTGGTCCCCCAGAATTAAGCGCGAAGACGGTTTAATCCGTCTGGTTATGGGGCTGGGCACCCGAGCTGTGGATCGTTTGAGCGATGATTTTCCGGTCCTGGTTTCTCCTGGACAACCACGCTTGCGGGTAAACACCATACCAGAAGAAATTAAACACTATGCTCCTAAAAAAGTAGATGTGATTAACCTGCAGGACAGCTCTTTTGAAACTATAGACATTGCGGCCTTGATTAAGGAATATGGGGGCCAGATTCCAAATATACAACAGATTGTGTCAGTAAATAAAAATGACTATATTGGTAAATTATCAGTTTTTGATATTGATTTTGCCCAGGACGATATAATTGTTACCTTTGACGGTCTAATATCTGATACTACTTTTGTCAAGCAACTGGCGCTTATACTAAAAACCTTGCAAGAGAAGATGGGCACTCCAGTTGATATTGAGTTCGCTTCTGATGGCAAAGATTTTTATCTGCTGCAGTGCCGACCTCAGAGTTTTGGGGTGGATTCTGTCCCGGCGGCTATTCCTAAAGACATTCTTGAAAAGGATATTATCTTCTCTGCTAATCGCTATATATCAAATGGTGCCTTACAGGATATCTCTCATATCGTCTATGTAGATCCCCAAGGCTATAACAGCCTCCATGCCCTGAGCGATTTAGTGGATGTGGGCAAAGCTGTAGGCCAGCTTAATTCTCTGCTGCCTAAACGACGCTTCATACTGATGGGGCCAGGACGCTGGGGCAGTCGGGGAGATATTAAAATGGGGGTTCAGATTAGTTATTCGGACATTAATAATACCGCAGCACTGATTGAGATAGCCCGAAAAAAATCAAATTATGTACCTGAATTATCCTTTGGTACGCATTTTTTCCAGGATTTAGTAGAGTCCAATATTCGTTATTTACCACTTTATCCGGATAATAAAGATATTATTTTTAATACCCGTTTCTTAAAGAGATCTAAAAATATGCTGGCCGAACTCTTGCCGGAATATAGCCAACTGGAAGAGGTAGTAAGGGTGATTGACATCCGTCAAAACTCAGGCGGAAGAGTTCTAAATATTACTATGAATGCGGACCTGGAAGAAGCCCTAGGGTATCTAACCCGGTTTTCCGGTCAAACCAAACCGGAGTACAGCGAAGCAAAATATATGGAGAAATTCCTGCAGCAACAAGGTCAGGATCGTTTTGACGACAAGTTCTGGCGTTGGCGCTTTTATATGGCAGAACGCCTGGCCCAGAGGCTGGATCCGAATTATTTTAATGTAAAAGGTGTCTACCTGACTGGCAGCACCAACAATGGGACTGCAGGTCCAGGAAGTGATATTGATCTTATTATTCATTTTCAAGGCACTGAGAAACAACGCCAGGAACTACAGCTGTGGCTAACTGGTTGGAGTCTTAGCCTGGCTGAGATGAATTACTTAAAAACCGGCTACCCATCGGATGGTTTGCTCGATATTCACCTAGTGTCTGATGAAGATATCGAGAAAAAGTCTCCTTTCGCTGTTAAAATTGGCTCTATTACCGATCCTGCTCATCGTTTGAAATTGAGAACTGACTATTAATTAGAGGAGGGGGTCTTCTGCCGCCCCAAGATAAAATAGAAAACTAAATTAAACCCTTGTAGCATTATAGATGATTTGTATTTGACCAACTCTAGGTTACTTTTTGCTGCATTTCCTCGAAGCAGACATTGCATATGTGTTTGCCCTTATAGTTCTGTACTCCGTCTGCATTGCCACAAAAGATGCACCCTGGTGCATACTTCTGCAGAATAATCTTCTCCCCATCAACCAGTATCTCCAGGGCATCCCTATCGTCTATCCCCATGGTTCTGCGCAATTCTATAGGTATTACTATCCGTCCCAGTTCATCAATTTTCCTTACCACGCCAGTTGATTTCATCTTACCCACCTCCTTTTTCTCGGATATTCCATCAATTGTTCCCTTAAAGCAATTTTTGCCGTTCCATATTATGGTTTCTTGTATAAAATATACCAAACTTTCAAATTTTGTCAATAATTTATCACTATTTGTATCACTAATCAAATAACCATATCCATTTTACTCTCGGGAATCCCGGTGGGAAAATAAACTATAAACTTGGTGCCTTTAGGAGTGCTGACAAATTCAATCTGAGCAGAATGACGCCTGGCAATACTGTAACATATAGCCAGTCCTAACCCTGCTGAGGTTTCTTTGGTGGTAAAGAAAGGGGTTCCAATACATTTAGCATCTTCTGCGGATATTCCAGTACCCTGATCCTGTATGGTAAGCAACACTTCATTTTCAAAGGTATATGTGCTAACTGTGATTGTCCCCCCACCGGGCATGGATTCTATAGCATTAATAAGCAGATTTTCAATTAATTCTATTACTTCCAGTTTATCTATTAGTATATCGGGGATATCATTTAAACGGGTTTCTATTGTTATGTTGCTGAACCTTTCCGAAAAGAGATATTGACTGAGGCACTCATGTATAACCATATTAAGATTAAGATTTTCCGGGTTATTGGTTTTATTGTTGGCCAGGTTTATCAAATGGCCTATAGTAGCATCAGCTTTATCAAGCTCTTCTATCATTAAGGAAAAATACTCCCGGGCTCCTTCATAGTTTTCTTCACTACCCAGCATTTGCAAAAACCCCCTTACTGTTGTCAGGGGATTGCGTATTTCGTGACCCACGGCTACGCCTACCTGTCCCACCATATCAATCTGCTGTAAACGAGAATGCACCGGGTGATCTTTTTCGCTGACTGATGCCGGATAGATACTTTGATTTAATCTGTCATGCCTGAAATTGGTCAAAACATATACTATCAATGCAATTACAACAAAAAGCAGTGCCCTTTGCAGCGAAGAAGAAGTTATTTCATTAAAGACACTATAGTTGATACAAATATGAAAGATGCCCAAATATGCGGCCAGGTAAACACAAAATTTTCCATACCAGATTCCGCTAAGAATAATAGGTATATAGAAAAAATGAGAATATACTATATCTGCTTTTAGATACAAGTTTACGTAAAAAGCTGCTGCAATGCACAGCACACAACAAACCAATATAATTAATTTCTTGCATAAATCGCTATATCGGTGAAGAGTATATAGCATTTTATCTGAATTTTTCATGAAATTTGTGAAGCCATACAATATCAACGCAATCACCATAAAAACCAAGGCCCTTTGGATAGATGAAAACGTTATCGCACCAAAAATACTATAGTTCATAATTATATGAAAACTACCCAAGTACATGGCCACATAAAGAGCCTCCCTGCCATACCAGATGCCAGTCAAAATAATGGGTATGTAAAAGAAATGAGTATATACTATATCTGCTTGAAGATACCAATTGGCATAAAATGCCGTAAAGATGCAGCATATACAAGATACCGATATGATTAATTGCCTGCTAAAATTGCTGTCGTGATGTAGAGTGTGAATCATTCTATATACATATTTCATTTATCGGCCTCCGCGAATTGAACTATACTTATAGTACCAAAATAATTATGATATATGGTAGTATTTTTACTTATACGAAGAAATAGTTGTGGGATTTAATTTGCTCGAGCGAGAATAGCTCTGCACTTCTTGCTTGACTTTCACAGTCTTAAGTTTAAGATGGGTATACATATCAAAAAAGCACCCACTCGATAAAGGGATACCCTCCCTATTTTAATGACGGTTCTGTAAAAGTATTAATCACCCATGCAGCCTACAAAGGAGAGAATTTGAATGAAAAGATTGCTTAGCCTGTTGCTGGTGTTCATGATGTTGATGGCCCATTCGGTCAGTGCCATCACCCTAGACGATACTAATGCATCCTGGATGACCGGAGTAC
>CAZXIR010000022.1:0-1931 GCA_964640845.1 uncultured Syntrophomonas sp. | reverse complement strand
TCGGTCAGTGCCATCACCCTAGACGATACTAATGCATCCTGGATGACCGGAGTACATACAGACGGAATTAACAACGATCCCAACGACCAAGCGGAAATGCTGAAACAACTGGGCCTTTTTCTGGGAACTGAAAAGGGCTTTGAACTGGAGCGAAACTTAACCCGGGCGGAAGCGGCGGTGATGCTGGTACGTTTTCTGGGTGCCGAGAATAAGGTACAGAGTGGAACCTGGAGCCATCCATTTAATGACGTGCCACAATGGGCCGATCAGTATGTGGGTTGGCTGTATCAAAGCGGGCTAACCAAGGGAATAAGTTCCACCCAATACGGTCCGGTTCTAAACACCACCCTGGAGCAGTATGCCATATTCTTAAGCCGCGCATTAGCTGGCAATGATGATTGGCAGATCAATGGTATCGCTACTGCTGAGGAAGTAAAACTATGGGATCAGGATAACCGCTTTTTCTCCCGAGCGGCGGCAGTGGGATTGTCCACCCGGGCCCTGAGCTTAACCTATACTAAGAATAATAATTGGACCTACTCCATGGCACAATACCTGGTCGATCATGGCGTGTTTTCTGCTGAACAGCTTCTGCAAGCTGCGTGGGGGGTATTGCCTCCGGTATACAAATACCTGGATGACCAAGATCACCTCTATAATACGATTGCAGGCGTAACTGTGACTAAAACAGATGTGGGTCATCTACGTAATGTAACTGGTGCGCACAGTCCACTACCTTATTTCTATGCATCTGCCAACCAAGGGCAGACTGTCACACTTTACCAAATCGATTGTAAAACCATGGAGAGTACTATAATTTCCTCCCAGTCCCTATCCGATAATGGCGAATGGGCTTACACGTATGCCACAACCATTCATGACAAGGATTATCTGTTCGAGCATAACTATGCTGCCAACATATTGAATTTAGTGCGGTGCGACGATGGGCAACTGACTACTGCACTGCCGGACCTCAAATTTTATGAAAATGGTGTTTATCCTGATTTAGACTGGAACTTCTTCACATCAGATGATGTTATGCTGATCGCGGGAAACAATCTATATTATCTGGCAGACAAAAACGGTATCCGCAGTCATGACTATGCATTAGGCACCCAGGTACTCGGTTTTGACGGCGTCCTCATGGTAACCCAGTTGGTAACAAACAAGAATACTGTGATTTCGTGCCTACGGGCAGTGGATGGTACCACAGTAGATTCCTACACAGTAAGTCAGGATATGGAGGATGACTATAATCAACGCACCATCGCGGCCAAGGGATATCATCGCTATTACGGCGAAGCAGGCTTGTATGTGCTGGACCCTGAGAGCGAAAGACTTATACAGATCACTGCGCGCCCCACTCTAGATATAACTGCATTCCGTATGGATTACCGTTATATCATCCTGACCCACGAACCTGGTCAACGTATACCTGGCATGAACGGCAGCGGTGGTGACCAGATCGTAATAGTTGAGCATGACGGTACAGAGCGGGTGTTGCTGGGCAATAACCCGCCACACGGCATATCCATTGCAGGCTTGGTAAATCAAGGACTCGGCAGTGCGGTTGCTTTTTACTCTGCTTCTGATGTAGGGATGCAGCACTTTAATATTTATAATTACATCTTATTGCCATCATTTGATGCTTCAACAGGAACTTATGATGAAAAACAACCCCAAATCATTGTCACCAGTTACACTGCCGGCCGTCCGGAAATGGAAGCACAGGACTATGAACAAAGCTATATCCTGAATGAACAGGCCCGGCTTAATGGGCTGGGGTATGGCTATTAAGACAGGGGGACGTTTCGTTTGTCTTATTTTCCATGCTTTCCCGTCTGGAAAATAAGACAAACGAAACGTCCCCCTGTCTGAGTCAGCTGACTTATCCCCCTGTATATTAATTCCGTCTTGCAATTAGGAATTAG
>CAZXIR010000021.1:18918-21076 GCA_964640845.1 uncultured Syntrophomonas sp. | reverse complement strand
TCTAGCACAGGACCCATCATAAGGAGGATAAGGGTGGAAGATTTAATAAGGCAACTGGCGGCTAGAGTTATTGAGCGGCTGGATAATCTAGAAGCTGAAAGTGATTTCGACTATCTCTTAAATTTATCAGACCCGGAATTGCGCCATGAAGCATCAGAGCTTTATGAAGGAATATGCAAACTCCGAGAAAAACTTCAGGGCTTAAATTAGGGACGCGGGGACAGGTTCCTTGTCCCATTTAAAAATGAGTTGGGCAAGGAACCTGTCCCCGCGTCCCGAAGAAAACTCCTGGTTGACACCGGATACATGCTTTGTTAATATCAAGGTGTAAGTAAATATACATATTAAAACGCGAAAGTGTGTCTAGGGTTCCGCATACACAGTAATGGACTGGTCCGAGTGACACAGGCGCTTTTTTGGCGCTACACCGTATAGGGATAAAAGCCCAGGCGGACAGGTTTCGGTTACGAAACTGCCCGTCTGGGCATTCTATTTTACAAGAGAAGCCAGTTTTTTGGTTATAAGGAGGGGTGTAATAAATGCCTGATATAGGGATTATCATGGGCAGCGATTCTGACCTGGAGATAATGAGAGAAGCCGGAGAAATGCTGGAGGAATTCGGTCTTAGTTATGAATATACCATTTGTTCAGCTCATCGCTTGCCAGAAGAAACTGCTGAATATGCTAAAAATGCTGCCAGTAATGGAATGAAGGTTATTATTGCTGGAGCCGGAGGTGCCGCCCACCTGCCGGGAGTTATCGCTGCATATACGGTACTGCCGGTAGTTGGGGTTCCTATAAAAAGCAGTACTTTATCTGGAATTGACTCACTTTATTCTATAGTTCAGATGCCCAAAGGTATTCCGGTAGCCACGGTGGCCATCAATGGCAGTGCCAACGCAGCTCTGTTAGCAGTGCAGATACTGGCAGTAAATAATGATGAGCTTAAACTAGCTCTTTTTAAGTACCGACAACAAATGGCTGATTCAGTGTTGATAAAAGATAAAAAGCTTAAGCAAATAGGGGTACAGAGGTATCTGGAGGATAAGAAATAAGTAATTCGGGAGGATCATCAATGATAGATAGGTATACACTTCCCCGCATGGGAACTATATGGTCAGAGAAGACTAAACTGCAGAACTGGTTAAGTATCGAGATAGCCGCCTGTGAAGGCCAAGCTCTTATCGGACGTATTCCTGAAGACGCCGTAGCAGTTATTAGAGAACGGGCTGATTTTGAAATAAATCGAATTAAAGCAATAGAAGATGAAGTTCATCATGATGTAATTGCTTTTTTAACCAATGTTGCTGAATATGTGGGGGACGAGTCCAAGTACATTCACCTGGGAATGACTTCTTCGGATATTCTGGACACCGGCTTAGCTATGCAGATGCGAGATGCGGCCGACGTGATAATGGAAAAGCTCTATCGCCTAAAAGAACTGGTGGAAGAAAAGGCCAGGAAATATAAATATACATTGAATATTGGTCGTACTCATGGTATCCATGGGGAACCGACTACCTTTGGTCTGAAAATGGCTCTATGGTATACGGAGATAGACCGTAATATACAAAGGCTGCAGGAAGCCAGGGAAGTGGTATCCTGTGGAGCCATATCCGGAGCGGTGGGTAATTTTGCTCATCTGGATCCCCGGGTGGAAGAATACGTATGTCAGAAGCTGGACCTGAAGCCCTGCCTGGTTTCAACCCAGATAATCCAAAGAGACCGTCATGCCCAGTTTATGACTACCCTGGCGGTTATAGCCGGTTCGCTGGAGAAAATGGCTACTGAAATTCGTAATCTTCAGCGAACAGAAATACTGGAAGCTGACGAACCATTTCAAAAAGGACAAAAGGGTTCCTCGGCCATGCCCCATAAAAGAAACCCTATGATGAGCGAGAGAGTGGCTGGGCTTTCCCGGGTTATAAGAGGGAATGCCTTGGCAGCGCTGGAGAATGTAGCTTTGTGGCATGAACGGGATTTAACTCATTCATCAGTGGAAAGAATCATTATCCCAGATAGCTGCGTACTTCTGGACTACATGCTGGAAAAATTCTGCGCTATTGTAGCCGGTCTGGTCATATATGAAGATAATATGATGGAAAATATTAATCAGACCCGGGGATTGATATTCTCCCAGGAACTGATGTTGACCCTG
>CAZXIR010000021.1:7295-18818 GCA_964640845.1 uncultured Syntrophomonas sp. | reverse complement strand
AAATATTAATCAGACCCGGGGATTGATATTCTCCCAGGAACTGATGTTGACCCTGGTGAACAAAGGAATGCTGAGGGAAGAAGCCTACCGCCTGGTTCAGGGTCATGCCATGCGCAGCTGGGAAGAGAAGCTTGATTATAAGGAACTCATATTACAGGATACTAAAATTATGAATTTCATCACCGGCTCTGAGATAGAGGTCATTTTTGATCTGAAGATATACACCAACCAGGTTGACTATATATTTAAGCGCTGTGGATTGGCCTAGCAGTACGGGGAGGAAAGGGAAATGGAAAAAAGGGAAAAGCTGTACGAGGGGAAAGCCAAGCAGATATATGCGGCAGAAGATGAGGGTTATTTTATTATGACCTATAAAGATGAGGCTACCGCTTTTGACGGAGCCAAGAAGGGTATTATTGAAAACAAGGGAATTGCCAACAACCGGATTTCCTGTTTGTTATTCAAAATGCTGGAAGAGAAAGGGATAGAGACTCATCTGGTAGAGCAGATGGATGATAGAAATGTATTGGTAAAGGGACTGAATATGCTGCCGGTAGAAGTTGTAGTCAGAAATGTGGTTGCTGGAAGCCTATCCAAACGACTGGGAATGGAAGAAGGTATAAAACTATCGGTCCCTATTGTAGAGCTTTATTATAAAAACGATGATCTGCATGACCCCATGATCAATGAATACCACGCCCAGGCTTTGGGATGGGCTACCTGTGAACAGTTGGAGGACATTCAAAAACAGGGTATTAAGATTAATGAGATCCTGTTAAAATTCTTTGACGATATTGGAATCATACTGGTAGATTTTAAACTGGAGTTTGGCCTTTTTGAAGGAAGGATAGTCCTGGGAGATGAAATATCCCCAGACAGTTGCCGCTTATGGGATAAAGTCAGCCTGGAGAAGCTGGATAAGGATCGTTTCCGCCGGGACATGGGAGGGGAAACAGAGGTTTATCAGGAAGTTGTGCGAAGAATAGACCAGGTATTGGGATAATAAGTAAAAGTACTATGGTATAAGAGGAGGCAAATAAATGTTAAAAGCCAATATTTATGTAACATTGAAAAATGGTGTGTTAGACCCCCAGGGGGAAGCGGTTAAAAAATCGTTAAAAATTCTGGATTATGCACAGGTTAACGAAGTGCGTATCGGTAAATTTATCGAAGTATGGTTGGAAGGCCATGACCGTGATTCAGCTTTAAAGGAACTGCAGGTGATGAGTGACAAACTGCTGGCCAATCCGGTCATCGAAGACTACCGGGTCGAAATAGTGGAGGTAGATTAGTCATGAAATTTGGGGTAGTAGTATTTCCCGGCTCAAATTGTGATGCAGATTGTTTTCATGTGGTAAAGAACGTAATGAATAAGCCAGTTGAGTATATATGGCACAAAGAGACCAGTGTGGTTGGCTTTGATGCACTTATTCTGCCAGGTGGCTTCTCTTACGGGGATTACCTGCGCACTGGTGCCATTGCTCGTTTTTCACCAATAATGCCGTCAGTAGTAGATTTTGCCGCCCGAGGGGGACTGGTTATAGGTATTTGCAACGGTTTTCAGATACTGCTGGAGGCCGGGTTATTGCCCGGAGCTATGTTAAGAAACAGTAGCCTTAAATTTATATGTAAACCGGTTTTATTAAAGGTTAAGCGGGGCGATACCCCATTTACCAACCGCCTGGACCAAGACCAGGTGTTGAGTATCCCGGTGGCTCACGGGGAAGGGAATTATTTCTGTGATAGTAATACCCTGCAGAGTCTAAAGGATAATGGCCAGATTGTATTTACCTACTGTGGTGAAAATGGAGAAGAGATTCCGGAATATAATCCTAATGGCTCACTGGCCAACATAGCTGGGATATGTAACTTAAAGGGCAATGTGCTGGGGATGATGCCCCACCCGGAAAGGTGTTCGGAACAGATTCTGGGTGGCCGGGACGGCTTTTATATATTTGATTCGATGATTAATTGGATTGAGGAGGTGGGGAAATAGTGAAAGAGATGACTTATAAAGAGATGGGCCTTTTAGACCAGGAATATGAGCAGATAAAAGAGATAATGGGCCGGGAGCCTAATTATTTAGAATTAGGAATGTTTTCAGTAATGTGGTCTGAGCACTGCGGTTACAAGAATTCTCGGCCCCTGTTAAAGAATTTCCCTACTGAGGGACCTCAGGTTATACAGGGTCCGGGGGAGAACGCCGGAGTAGTTGATATTGGTGATGGGCAGGCACTGGTATTTAAAATTGAGAGCCATAATCATCCCTCGGCCATTGAACCATATCAGGGTGCCGCTACTGGGGTAGGTGGGATTGTTCGGGATATTTTCACCATGGGAGCCCGGCCTATAGCCTCGCTAAATTCCCTTCGTTTCGGAAGTCTGGATGATGAACGGGTAAAACAGCTCTTTACCGGGGTGGTAGCAGGTATAGGAGACTATGGCAATTGTCTGGGCATACCTACGGTAGGAGGGGAAGTCTATTTTAATCCTGCTTACCAGGGGAATCCACTAGTAAATGCTATGTGTGTGGGATTAGTGAACAAAGATGAGATAGCTTATGCGTCCGCCAGCCAGGTTGGAAGCCCGCTGATGCTGGTGGGGGCCAGGACAGGACGGGATGGTATTCATGGTGCCACTTTTGCTTCAGAGGAATTAAGCGAAGCCTCTCAGGAGAAAAGACCCTCAGTTCAAGTAGGGGACCCGTTTATGGAAAAGCTCTTGATAGAGGCTTGCCTGGAATTGATAAAGGAAGATCTGGTAGCCGGAATGCAAGATTTGGGAGCGGCAGGACTTACCAGTTCCATTGCTGAATCTGCCAGTAAAAACGGGCGTGGGGTAATCGTTGATGTAGCTAGGATCCCTCGAAGGGAAACGAATATGATACCATATGAAGTTATGCTCTCAGAATCCCAGGAAAGAATGCTGATTGTACCTCGGGAAGGTAAAGAAAGCCGGATCGAAGAGATTTTCGATAAATGGGGATTGGATGCCACCATCATCGGAGAAGTAACCGAGGATGGGATGTTCCGGGTTTTCGAAGGGGAGGTCTTGGTAGGTGTGGTGCCGGTAGAAGCTTTGACTGAAGGTTGTCCGGTTTATGTGCGAGAAGGATTGGAACCACCCTATTATAAAGAATATCGCGATTTTAATTTGGATGACCTCCCTGAATGGGAGGCCGGGGAGGCTTTGAGCAAGCTCCTGGCTTCACCCAATATAGCTAGTAAAAGGTGGGTATATACTCAGTACGATCATCAGGTGATGACCAATTCGGCAGTTGTACCTGGCGATGCCGATGCTGCAGTACTAAGAATCAAGGGCTATCAAAAAGGCGTTGCCATGGCCACCGACTGCAACGGCCGTATGGTTTACCTGGATCCCTATCAGGGAGGGATGATGGCGGTATGCGAAGGAGCTCGTAATCTAGCCTGTGTTGGGGCCAGACCATTAGCACTCACCAACTGTCTTAATTTTGGCAGTCCTGAAAATCCCCATATATACTGGCAGATGCGGGAAGCTATCAAAGGGATGTCCCAAGCAGCTAAGGTATTGGGTACACCAGTAGTTAGCGGAAATGTAAGCCTGTATAATGAAACTGCAGCTGGAGCCATATTCCCTACTCCAGTGGTGGGAATGGTAGGAATATTGCAGGATATAGATAGACGCTGCCAGATGGCTTTTCAGGATCAAGGTGATGTTATCGTACTCCTGGGCAGACCTAGAGAGGAACTGGGTGGCTCGGAATATTTGATGGTCTGTCATGGCATAGAAAAGGGTGCTGTACCAGCGGTTAATTTGGAAGAGGAAAACCAACTCATTAACTTACTGTTGAGTCTGATCGAAGCCGGATTGCTGAAATCCTGTCATGACATCTCAGATGGCGGACTGGCAGCAGCACTAGCCGAATCAGCCATTAAAGGCGGTATTGGTTTTAAGGTGGATTGGGATTTTCAAGAGAAGAGAAGGGATAAAATACTGTTCTCGGAAGCTCCCAGCCGGGTAGTAGCCAGCTTGAACCAAGATGACCTGGCGACAGTGAGGACTTTATCAGTCCAGTATGGTATTGAAATAAGTGTACTAGGCAGTGTGGGTGGAGAGAGAATGGTTTTTAAAGATGGCGGCATGGAATTCGTCAACCTGGCAGTACAGGACTTGGCCAAGATCTGGGGGGAGGCCATAGAGTGCCACATGAAATAGGGGACAAATTTAAAGATGAATGCGGTGTTTTTGGAGTATTTCTGAAGGAGCCAGATAATGAGACTGATGCAGCCAGTACCGCTTTCTATGGTCTTTATGCTTTGCAGCATCGAGGTCAGGAGAGTGCTGGGATTGCAGTATCCAATGGCCATAAAATATCACTGCACAAGGGCATGGGACTGGTTGCAGATGTAATAAAACCGAACACCATCAAAGACCTAAAGGGTAATATAGCCATAGCCCATGTGCGGTATTCAACTACCGGAGAAAGTGGCATAGTTAAT
Organism: uncultured Syntrophomonas sp.; assembly: GCA_964640845.1. Classification (GTDB taxonomy): domain Bacteria; phylum Bacillota; class Syntrophomonadia; order Syntrophomonadales; family Syntrophomonadaceae; genus JAAYJK01. The sequence goes on along the minus strand of CAZXIR010000021.1, from coordinate 14,337 downwards.
GCCCAGCCCATGGTATTTCATTACCTGCAGGGAATGCTGGGACTAGCTCATAATGGCAACCTGACCAACACGGTTGAATTGAGAAAACAGCTGGCTACTTATGGTTCGGTATTTCAAACCACTACCGATACGGAACTGGTGGCCAACCTTTTGGCACGATATTCTCAAGATACCTTGGAAGACGGTCTTAACAAGTGCATGATTGACCTAAAAGGGGCTTTTGCTCTAATTATCATAACCGAAGATAGAATGGTGGGTATTCGGGACCAGATGGGGATTCGGCCATTATGTCTGGGAGACTATGAGGGCAATTATGTCCTGGCTTCAGAATCTGCAGCCCTGGACACTATAGGGGCAAAATTCATCCGGGATATAATACCGGGAGAAATTGTGATCATTGATAAGGATGGACTGAGATCCAGTCAGGTAGTTAAATCCCCCCGCTGTGCCCACTGTATTTTTGAATATATATATTTCGCCCGGCCGGACAGCACCATGGATGGTATAAATGTGTACCAGGCCCGGCGGGAAATGGGGAAACGGCTGGCCCGGGAATGTGACATTGATGTGGATATGGTTATTCCAGTGCCTGATTCCGGTACTGCTGCTGCACTAGGCTATGCTGAGGAATCGGGACTGCCTTTTCAGGATGGTTTAATGAAAAACCGCTATGTGGGCCGAACCTTTATACAACCAACCCAGAGCATGCGGGAGTTGAGCGTTCGTTTGAAATTAAATGCGGTAGAGAAAATCGTAGCCGGCAAAAAGCTGGTTATGGTGGATGATTCCATAGTAAGAGGAACCACCAGTAAACAGATTGTGCAGATGCTCAGGGATGCGGGGGCTACAGAAGTGCACATGGCAGTATCTTCACCACCCACCCGGTATCCCTGTTATTATGGAATAGACACCTCCCGCCGGGAAGAATTGATAGCCAGCAAGCTGGGGGTAGAAGAGATAAGACAGTTTATTGGTGCTGATAGCTTGAATTACCTTAGTCGGGAAGGGATGTTCCAGGCCTTGGGAGGTAACTCGGAGAAATACTGTGATGCCTGCTTCAGCGGTTTTTATCCAGTAGGAGTTGAAAGCTAGACCAAGAGAAAATCTGTCTTTGGTAGTTAATGTTGAGGTCAGGTCACCTGAAGTGGTGGTTAGAAATAGGTCGGGAGGTTTAATATGGATAAAGCAGGGCTGAGTTATAAAGATGCTGGAGTGGATATAGATAAGGCTAACCAGTCAGTAGATATGATTAAGAAATGGGTAGGCATGACCCGCAGACCGGAGGTCTTGACAGAGATAGGTTCCTTCGGTGGCCTTTTTGCCCTTGATACCGGCAGATATAAAGAACCGGTTTTAGTTTCCGGAACCGATGGAGTGGGAACTAAACTAAAAATAGCCCAGATGACCGGAGTTAGTGATACTGTCGGCATTGATCTGGTTGCTATGTGTGTCAATGATATTCTGGTACATGGGGCTGAACCCCTATTCTTTTTGGATTATATCGCGGTAGGCAAGTTACAACCGGAGGTTATTGAATCCTTGGTTAAAGGGGTGAGTCAGGGCTGTGTGCAGGCTGGATGTGCATTGATTGGCGGTGAAACTGCCGAGATGCCAGGCCTTTATGAGGCAGACGAGTATGATCTGGCCGGTTTTGCAGTAGGAGTAGTAGAACGTTCTAAAATAATAGATGGAAAAAAGATAAATAACGAAGATGTGATAATCGCTCTTCCCTCTTCCGGGATACATTCCAACGGTTATTCACTGGTGCGTAAAGTCATCTTTGAAAGAGCCGGTCTGGAAATTGATGACTATATAAAGGAATTGGGAAAGACGCTGGGAGAGGAACTCTTAACTCCTACTCGCATCTATGTTAAAACGGTTCTAGGCCTGTTAGATGAAGTCGAAGTAAATGGAATGGCACATATAACCGGGGGAGGAATTGTGGAAAATCTGCAGCGTATTCTTCCGACGGGCCTGGGGGCGGTAATTGAGACTTCGCAAGTGCCAATTCCGCCCATTTTCGACCTGATGCAAAACCTGGGTCAGATACCGAAAGACGAGATGTATAGGACCTTTAATATGGGTATTGGTTTTGTCTTGGTGATATCCCCTGATAAATTCAGTGCCGCCCTAAAGCACTTGCGCAATAAAGGGGAAAAGCCGATAATTATAGGGAGAATTACCAGCCAGGAAAGAGGAGTGGTGGTGAAATGAAGCAACTCATGGAAGCCGGGCACCTCAAGTTGGCAGTATTGGCGTCTGGAAGAGGAAGCAATTTTGATGCCATCGGCCAGGCCATAGATAAAAAGGACCTGGATGCTGAAATAGCGGTACTAATAAGTGACCAACCAAATGCTCAGGCTTTGCAAAAAGCAACTGCCAGAGGGATTGAGATTTTGCATATCAACCCCCGGGATTTTTCCGGGCGTGGTGATTACGAGGCGGCTCTGGTAGATGAGTTAAAAGCTAGAAATATTGATTTGGTGGTCTTAGCCGGTTACATGCGACTGGTAGGGAAAGTGTTCCTCTCGGCCTATCAAAATCGGATCTTAAATATTCACCCCGCCCTATTACCTTCATTCCCGGGACTGCATGCTCAAAAACAGGCCCTGGATTATGGAGTGAAAATCAGTGGCTGTACCGTACATATCGTTGACCAATGAATGGATACTGGGCCTATTATTATGCAAAAGGCAGTACCGGTTTATGATACCGATGACGAAGAGGTTCTTTCCAAGCGGATACTACAGGAAGAACACCAGGTATACTGGCGAGTCTTGCAGTTGATAGCAGAAGGACGGGTATGGATTAAAGACCGAAGAATATTTATAAGCAACATTCCGGGAGACTAAACTGTTAACCGGTTTATTATAAGGCGAGGGACTGAATATTAAGGAATTTAGCCCTAAACAACCTATAGTTTATCATAAAGGGGGATCCAACTCATGAAAAGAGCTTTAATCAGCGTTTCAAACAAAGACGGAATTGTGGATTTTGCCCGGGGCCTGGAAAAAATGGGCTTCGAGATAATTTCTACCGGCGGCACCTATCAGACTCTACAGGAAGCTGGAGTAAAGGTTATTAAAGTATCCGAACTTACCGGTTTCCCGGAAATTCTGGATGGTCGGGTAAAGACTCTGCATCCTAAAGTGCATGGTGGTATTTTGGCCCGGCGCACTGATGACCATCTGCAGCAGTTACAGAATAATGATATCAGTACCATAGATCTGGTTTGTGTCAATCTCTATCCCTTCCGGGAAACGGTAAGTAAAGAAGAGAATACTCTGGAAGATGCCATAGAAAACATCGATATCGGCGGTCCTACCATGATCAGATCGGCAGCCAAAAATTATCAGGATGTAACAGTAGTAGTTAAACCCGAGTTTTATGAATCAGTATTAAAAACCCTAGAGGAGCAGGGTGATATAGGAAAAGATATGAGGCTAAAGCTGGCTCTGGAGGCTTTCAGCCATACAGCTTCCTATGACGCTATGATCACTGCTTATCTATCAAAAATTACCGGGACTACCTTTAATGATAATTTTGTATTAGCGGGTGAGAAAGTATATGAATTGCGTTATGGGGAAAATCCTCACCAGAAAGCATGTTTTTACCGCAATATGACTCCGGGCACCGGTTTGCCTGATGCCCGGCAGCTAAATGGCAAAGAATTATCATATAACAATATTGTTGACCTGCAGGCAGCTTGGGCACTGGTAAAGGAATTTTCCGATCCCGCCTGTGTGATTATCAAACACACCAATCCCTGCGGTACTGCAGTAGGAAATGAACTGAATGAAGCATATGATCGGGCTTTTGCAGGAGATCCAGTTTCAGCTTACGGTGGTATTATTGCTTTCAATAAAGAAGTAGATGTAAAAACAGCCGAAAAAGCAGCCGGTCCTTTTATGGAAGCTATTATAGCTCCCGGATATGATGAAGCGGCTTTGGCGGTACTGCAGAAGAAAAAGAACCTGCGGGTTCTGGAATTACCTATTAATGAAGAGAAAGGTCTGCAACTGAAAACGGTAGAAGGCGGATTTGTGCTGCAAGACCTTGATGCAGACGCTATTGGACCGGCCGATCTTAAAGTAGCAACCGATATTGCTCCTACTCCCGAACAGGTGCAGGAATTGCTGTTCGCCTGGAAAGTGGTCAAGCATGTTAAATCAAATGCCATTGTGGTGGCTAAAGACCATGTGACGGTGGGAGTTGGAGCAGGGCAGATGAACCGGGTCGGTTCGGCTTTGATTGCTTTGGAGCAGGGCGGTGAAAAGTGCCAGGGAGCAGTAATGGCTTCGGATGCTTTTTTCCCCTTTAAAGATACGGTGGAAATGGCAGCTCGCTATGGGATTAAGGCTATCATCCAGCCCGGCGGATCAATCCGGGATCAAGAGAGTATTGATGAATGTAATCGCCAAGGTATTGCCATGGTGTTTACTGATATAAGGCATTTTAAACACTAAACATGACAGTTGATAACAGGGAGGTTTGAAATTGGGTAAGAAAGTATTGCTTATTGGCCAAGGGGGTCGGGAACACGCTCTGGCCTGGAAAATTGCGCAGAGCCCGGAGTTGGATAAATTGTATGCTGCTCCCGGAAACCCCGGTATAGCTGAGTTGTGCGAATGTATTGATATTGAGGCCCATGAGGTAGAAAAATTGTTGCAATTTGCACTGGCTAAGAATATTGATCTTACGGTAGTAGGGCCGGAGGCTCCCTTGATGGCCGGGATTGTAGACCGGTTTTGTGAAAACGGACTTATCATTTTTGGACCTACTGCAGCTGCGGCACAGTTAGAAGGAAGCAAGGTCTTTACCAAGAACCTCTTTAAAAAGTATGGCATTCCTACTGCCAAATATGATATCTTCAGTGATATAGAATTAGCCCGGGAGCATATTAAAACCTATACTGATGTGGGAAAACCGGTGGTAATAAAAGCCGACGGGCTGGCTGCAGGTAAAGGAGTAGTTGTGGCGGCGGATTATCAAGAAGCCAGCCAGGCGATTGACTCTATAATGAAAAATAAAGAATTCGGGGCTGCTGGGGATCAAGTAGTTATCGAAGAATGCCTTTTTGGGCAGGAAGTCAGCTTTTTTGCCATAAGTGACGGAAAAAACTTCGTCCCTCTGGTATCAGCTCAGGACCACAAGCAGGTCTTTGATAATGATGAAGGTCCCAATACCGGAGGCATGGGTGCGTATTGCAACCCCCCGGTATATACTCCGGAGCTGCACCAGGTAGTGCTGGATACGGTACTTACTCCGGTGATTGAAGCTATGGCCGCTGAAGGTTGTCCTTACCAAGGCGTTTTGTATGCCGGGCTCATGATCACTGAAGAAGGCCCCAAGGTCCTGGAATTTAATGCCCGCTTTGGGGATCCAGAAACCCAGGCGGTAATGCCCTTGATAAAAAGTGATATTCTGCCTTTGCTGGAGTCAGCAGCCCAAGGCAAGTTGGAAAATTATCAGGTTGATCTGGAGACTGGAACCTGCATATGCGTAGTTCTGGCTTCAGGGGGCTATCCGGGCAGGTATGAAACAGGCAAAAAGATTCAGGGTATTGATCAGCTGGACCCTGATACTCTTGTTTTCCATGCTGGTACCCTAAAGAGAGACGATACCTTTTATACCGGTGGCGGTCGGGTGTTGGCAGTGGTGAGCCGGGGAGAAAACATCAAAAACGCCATTGATAAGGTTTATAAAGAAGTTAAGAAGCTCAATTTTGACCATATGCATTATCGCACCGACATTGGAAAAAAGGCTTTGATATAGGAGTAAAATATGAATTCCAATTCAGCTCCCTTTATAAGGGTCGGACTCTTTATAGCTCTGGTAGCTATGCTATTATACTTACCGACTCGGGAATTTCTAAAAACAACTTTTATGTTGGGAATACCTTTGGTATTTATTTTGGCTTTTATGAAAAAGACCCGCAAGTACTCCCTGCCTTGGATGATAGCTTTATTATTAACTGTGGTTACGGTAGGGGGATACATATATTTGCTGACCGATTTACCGCATCGTATAGCAACTCATCAGATTGTCATTGATGGGACTGCCTTACTGACCGATGGTGAGTATGCTGTTGCAGCGCAAAAATTTAGTGAACTGGAGCAGTATGGTGATGTTCTTACTATGAATAAAAAGCTGGCTTGGGTAGAAAAGGAAAAAGACGCAGCCACTCTATTAGAGCAGGCTAAGGTGCTAATTCAGAGGGGAGAAAAGGATAAGGCCTTGTCACTGCTGGAATCTGTGTCTTCAGATACCAGGGTCTATAAGGAGGCGGCCAGGCTGATTAAAACTTTAAAAGGGGTAGGAGAATAAGATGGTTACACTGGAACAGGTCAAAGCTAATACTATGGTACAGGCTTACATGAGACTGGGTAATGAATACATTGGAACCATAGGAGCCATTGAACATAATCTTAACCATGCTGAATATGTTTCCATGCTGTGTTATGAAATACTTGAAAAACTGGGTTATTCTGAAGAAGAGGCAGAGTTAGGCTCTATCGCCGGCTATCTGCATGATATTGGTAATTTAGTTAACCGTTATGGACACGGTATGTCAGGAGCCCTCCTGGCCTTTGATACTCTGATGGGGATGGGAATGGAGCCGGCAAAAGTTGCTGCAGTTATGGGAGCAATAGGAAATCATGAGGAACATGCAGGAGGCAACAGTGTTAATATTATCGGAGCAGCATTGATGCTGGCAGATAAGTCGGATGTACACCGCTCTCGAGTTAGAAAACATGAGATGTCTTCATTTACTCCCAGGGATAGAGTAAACTATGCAGTAACTGATACCAACCTGCTGATTGATACAGAAAATATGGTGATCTCTTTGGAGATTGAAATTGATACTCAAGTGTGTTCGGTTATGGAATATTTCGAAATATTTTTGACAAAAATGCTGATGTGCAGACGGGCAGCTCAATACCTGAATTGTGAATTTGCCCTGGTGGTGAATAAGAATAGATTGCTATAAGAATTTCTAGGATTTTCTAGAATGGTAGGCTGTGAGGTGGGAGTCTCAGGC
>CAZXIR010000021.1:0-7285 GCA_964640845.1 uncultured Syntrophomonas sp. | reverse complement strand
ACCCTTGGGGTTCCTGGTGATAGGAATGTCCCCGGTATAGGCAGGAATGTCCCCATATATAAGGAGAGATAAGATAAGATGAGGAACAGGCAGATTCCAAGAGGATTGCGTGATTTATTACCGGAAGAAGTAAAGGTAATTAGGAGTATGGAGAAAAAGGCCCAGAGTCTTTTTTCTAGTTATGGTTATGAAGAAGTTATGACCCCAACATTCGAGTTTCTGGAAGTGATTGAAGCCGGGAGAGGCAGCAGGCGAGAAGACCTGTTTCTCTTTATGGATCGGGAAGGGGGCATACTTTCCCTAAGGCCGGAAGTAACCGGATCTATTGCCCGCATGGCATCTACCCATATGCATGATGCTGATTTTCCCCGCCGGCTCTTCTATACCGCCAATGTATTTCGCCATGTGCAACCTCAGTTGGCTCAGTATAGGGAATTCAGGCAGACCGGGGTGGAACTGTTAGGGGCCGCCGGGGTGTGGGCGGATGCCGAAGTGGTAAATATAGCGGTCAAACTCTTGGCTGGTATGGGTTTAGAAAGATTTAAAATAAGTATTAATCAACTGCCTATTTTTAATAGTATTTTGGATGACAGCGGTCTTAATGCAGAGGACCGGGCACTGGTGCGCAAACTGGTGGAGGACAAAGATCTGGTTGAGTTGTCCCGGTTGTTGGAAGGGCTTAATATAGAGGATGATTTAAAAGAAACTATTGCCGCCCTACCAGTATTACACGGAGGGCTGGATGTGATTCATCGCATCCCTTATGTGGAAAAAAACCGAAATGCATCAGCAGCAGTGGAAGAGTTGATGAAAATCTATGATGCATTAAAAATATACGGGGTTACTGACCATATCGTTGTAGATATGGGGGTATTAAGAAATCTGGATTATTACACCGGACTGGTATTTGAGGGGTATTCACCTGATTTGGGTTACGGTCTTCTGGGTGGAGGGCGCTACGATAATCTACTGGGACAATTCGGATTGGCTTGCCCGGCTACAGGTTTTGCTCTGCATATGGATAGGCTGGCTCTTGTTTTAAAATGCCGCGATGAAGAGTCAGATCAGTATCTGGTGGGAGGAAACAATTATCAAGCTATGATAGAGAAATCGGAACAATTGAGGGAACAGGGGTTCATGGTAGAAATGGATCTGGGACAACATAGTAGGGACCAGCTGGAAGAGAAGATTAGCGGGAAGGGTAAGTGGAGGCTGGTGTATTTGGAGTAAGCAGGTAAACTGGGACTTCTAAGCATTGTAGGCTGTGAGGATTAATGAACAGGGACACACCTATCCTGGTAGGACTTGGTGATAGGAATGTCCCTGGGTATAGTCTCAAGCTAAGGAACGGGGACACACCGGGCTGGGATCTCGGAGTCATTGAATGGATTTCGTGGACAGTAGGAAGTAAAGGTGGGATTCTCAAGTTAAGGAACAGGGACACACCGGGCTTGGATCTCGGAGTATGTTGCTCAGATTTTGTGGACAGTGGGCTGTAAAGGTGGGATTCTCGGGTCAAGGAACGGGGACACACCTGGTTGGGAACTCAGAGTATGTGTTGATATTTAATGGATAGTGGGCCGTAAGGTGAGAGTCTCGAGCTAAGGAACAGGGACACACCTGCCCTTGGGCTTTTGGTGGCAGGAATGTCCCTGAGTATAGGACACACCGGGTTGGAAAGGGATTTCTAGATTTGTAGGCTGTGAGGTGAGAGTCTCGGGCTAAGGAAAGGGGACACACCTGCCCTTGGGCTTTTGGTGGCAGGAATGTCCCTGGTATAGATAGTAGGAGGAAAGAGATGCAGCGGGAATATTTGACTATTGCTTTGTCGAAGGGTACTTTGCTTAAACCGACGGTGAAATTGCTGGAAAAGGCGGGGTTGCCGGTTGGTGGTTTAAGTGAGGACAGTCGTAATATGGTTTTTACTTATGAGGATGAGGGCATCAAGTATCTGATGTGCCGACCTACCGATGTACCTACCTATGTGGAGCAGGGTGCGGCTGATTTAGGGATCGTGGGTAAAGATGTTATTGTAGAACAGACTAAAGATGTATTTGAAATGGTGGACTTAAAATACGGTTACTGCCGTTTTGTGGTTGCGGTACCGGCCAGTATGAGAGACAAGCATATCCGGGAATTCAATTACCGCAGGGTTGCCAGCAAGTTCCCTCTGATAGCAGAAAAGTTCTTCCGCGAGCAGGGCCTGCAGGTAGATGTTATAAAGCTGCATGGTAATGTGGAACTAGCACCTCTGATGGGATTGGCGGATATGATTGTGGATCTGGTTTCAACCGGGCGGACTTTGAAAGAGAATAACCTGGTAGAACTGGTTAAAATAATGGATTCTACCACCAGACTTATTTGCAATCGGGTTAGCTATAGGACGAAACACGATAATATTCAGCCTCTGATTGAAAGTATGCAGGAAATTGTGAAGGGTGGGGACAGCATATGAAATTGCGCCGGATCAAAGCGTCAAGTCCAGAACTAAAGAGTTTTCTACAATCTAATTACGATGATATGAAAAAATATGAAGAAATCGTGCAGGGAATCGGCCGGGAAGTTAAACAACGAGGCAACCAGGCCGTATTTGATTTGAACTTGAAATTTGACGGTGCCTCCATAAATGAAGATAATTTTATGGTGAGCGAAGCAGAACTTGAAGCAGCCTATGATGTTGTAGATGATGATTACATATTTGCCCTGCGGGCCGCCATTGATAATATAAGCGAGTTTCATTCCCGGCAGTTGAGAAATTCATGGATGGAACCTGACCACAGAGGTTGTATATTGGGCCAAATCTATCGTCCTCTTGAAAGAGTAGGGATTTATGTGCCGGGAGGTACGGCTGCTTATCCTTCTTCAGTCTTGATGAACGCTATACCGGCACAGGTAGCGGGAGTAGAAGAAATTGCCATGGTAAGCCCGCCTGGTCGGGACGGTAAGATGAATCCTTATACCTTGGTAGCAGCTAATGAACTGGGTCTGGAAGAAATTTATAAGATGGGCGGTGCCCATGCCATTTTTGCTCTGGCCTGGGGAACCCAGACTATAAGAAAGGTAGACTTGATCAGTGGACCTGGTAATATATATGTTACCCTGGCCAAGAAAATGGTCTATGGAGATGTAAATATAGATATGCTGGCTGGACCCAGTGAAATATTAATACTTGCAGACAATAAGGCCAATCCCACATATGCAGCGGCGGATATGATGTCGCAAGCTGAACACGATGTGCTGGCTCGCAGTATACTGGTCAGTACTGATAAAGGATTGTTGGACCGGGTGGAAGAGGAACTGAACCGACAGATTCAGGATCTTTCCCGCCGGGATATTATAGAGCAAGCACTTAACAACTACGGGGCTTTAGTCTGGGCAGATAGTTTGAAGGAGGCATGTGAGGTTGCCAACCTCATAGCACCGGAACATTTAGAGCTGATGGTTGAACACCCCTTTGATCTACTTAGCAAGATCAAAAATGCCGGAGCCATTTTTATGGGTCGATATACCCCAGAACCGGTCGGAGACTACTTTGCCGGCCCCAATCATATATTGCCCACCGGCGGAACAGCCAGGTTTTACTCACCGGTCAGCGTAGATACTTTTACCAAGGCTTCCAGCCTGGTCTATTTTTCGGAATCGGGGATAAAAGAGGATGCCGATAAAATAATCAAGCTGGCTCAGGTGGAAGGACTCAATGCCCATGCTAATTCGGTTAGAGTAAGAAAGGACAGTGATGATTGATGGAAAGAGCAAGAACCGCGGAAGTACAGAGAAAAACTTATGAAACAGAAGTCCTTCTGCAATTGGATCTGGATGGAACCGGCAGCCATCAAATCGATACCGAGATTCCCTTCTTAAGCCATATGTTGACCTTGTTTTCACTGCACAGCCTATGTGATTTAAAAGTAACCGCCCGGGGAGACATTGAAGTTGATGATCACCACTCAGTGGAGGATATTGGGATATGTTTGGGGCAGGCCTTGGACCAGGCTTTAGGGGAAAAAAGAGGTATCCGTCGGTATGGAGAAGCCACCATACCAATGGATGAAGCCCTGAGCAGAGTAGTACTGGATCTTTCTGGACGCTCCGTGCTGATGTATAATGTCGAATTAGACCGTAGCTTAATTGGTAATTTTTCTACGGAAAATGCCCAGGAGTTCTTTAAGGCAGTAGCCAATACCGCTCGCATGGCTATTCATATTGATGTATTAAGGGGAAGTAATTCTCACCATATACTGGAATCAATTTTTAAAGCCTTTGCCCGGGCTTTAAAACAAGCCGTAGAAGTAGAACCGCGCATGGAAGGAATATGGTCATCCAAAGGCAATCTTTAAGAGACAGAAATAATTGAAATAAGATTCATAGTCCGGGGGGAGTAAATTTGATAGCTATAATAGATTATGGAGTTGGCAATCTGGCCAGTGTAAGAAATGCCTTTATAAAACTTGGTTTCGAAGCAGCAATTACTAGTAGCAACGAGGAAATAATGCAGGCGGACCGGGTAGTTCTGCCGGGAGTTGGCGCTTTTGCTGATGCAATGGATAACCTGCGCCGCTATGGACTGGATGGCACGGTAAAACAAGTGGTACGAGAAGGTACACCGTTTCTCGGTATATGTCTGGGTCTACAACTGCTTTTCACCCAAAGTGAGGAACACGGTATTCATAAAGGTCTGGATATTATTAAAGGGCGGGTATTGAGGTTTCAGTTGCCCAGGGAATACAAGGTTCCGCATATGGGATGGAATCAGGTCCGTCCCCGGGAGGACAGCCGGCTGTTTAAAGGTGTGACTGCAGGCAGTCACTTCTACTTTGTACATTCTTATTATGTTCTTCCTGATGATGATAGTGTCATAGCTGCACACAGCGATTATGGAAGCGATTTCGTGTGCGCGGTAGAAGAGGGTAATATGTTTGCCACCCAGTTTCATCCTGAAAAATCAGGGCGGCTAGGGTTGCAGGTGTTGCACAATTTTGCCACAATTTAATGGCCTCTTAAAATGGCCGAGTAAGGACTATAATGAGGTGATGTAATAGATGATTATATATCCTGCTATTGACCTTAAGGATGGTCAGTGTGTTCGACTGGTACAGGGTCGGGTCGAGGACAAGACCGTATACTCCAATACTCCGGCCCAGGTGGCAGCCTCCTTTGAAAAACAGGGAGCAGCTTACCTGCATGTTGTCGATTTAGATGGAGCATTTACCGGCAGTCCCCAGAATGCTGCTGCCATTGAAGCAATTGCAGCCAGTATAAATATTCCCTTTCAAGTAGGAGGAGGACTGCGTAATGTGGATGATGTGCAGCGGGTATTGGATCGTGGTGCGGCCCGGGCCATTGTAGGAACCAGAGCGGTTAAGAGTCCAGATTTTGTAAAAGAACTGCTGGACCGCTTTGGACCGGAAAAGATAGTACTGGGAATTGATGCCCGGGAGGGTATGGTGGCAGTAGAGGGATGGGTAGAGATTTCTGCCTTGAGTGCTCTGGAATTCGGAAATACCATGAAGAGTATAGGGGTAACTACCTGTGTATTTACAGACATCAGTCGCGATGGGCTTTTAACTGGACCTAACCTGGAATCCACCCGGCAGATGGCTGAAAGCACGGGACTCAAGATTATAGCTTCGGGAGGGGTATCCAGCTCGCAAAATATAAAGGATCTTAAGGCTATTGAATCCTTCGGAGTACTAGGGGCCATTATCGGTAAAGCATTATACGATGGTAAAATAAGTATTTCTGAAGCATTACAAGCAGCAAAAGATTAATTATAATAGTAGGATGAGTTTTAAGGAGGGGAGTATATGCTGGCCAAGAGAATAATTCCCTGTCTGGATGTTCATGAAGGCCGAGTAGTAAAGGGAATTAATTTTGTTAACCTGCAGGATGCGGGGGATCCAGTGGAACTGGCAGCATTTTATGATAAGGAAGGTGCTGATGAACTGGTTTTTCTGGATATCAGTGCGTCCCACGAAGGCAGAAAAACCATGGTTGAGGTAGTCCGCGAGACTGCCCGACAGGTATTTATACCTTTTGCAGTAGGCGGTGGTATTGGAAATATCGATGATATACGGAGTATATTGGTAGCTGGTGCAGATAAAGTATCGATTAACTCTGCTGCAGTAAGAAACCCGGCCCTGATTGGCGAAGGAGCCAGGAAATTTGGCAGCCAGTGCATAGTGGTAGCTATCGATGCTCGCATGAAAGACGAAAGCAACTGGGAAGTTTATATCAACGGGGGAAGAGTTCCTACCGGAATGGATGCGGTGGAGTGGGCTCAAAAGGCTGAAAAACTGGGAGCGGGTGAAATATTGCTCACCAGTATGGATAAGGATGGAACGAAAGATGGCTATGATTTGAAATTGACTCGGGCCATAAGTGATGCGGTAACCATACCGGTTATAGCTTCCGGAGGGGCAGGAAATCTGGAACACCTCTATGAAGGGATAGAATTTGGCCGAGCAGATGCGGTTTTATGTGCCTCCATTTTTCATTACCGGGAATATACCATAGAGGAAGCTAAAAAGTATTTAATAGAAAAAGGAGTTCCGGTGCGATAATGATAGATAAAATTGATTTTTCAAAGCAGGATGGACTAATTCCTGCTGTTATCCAGGACTGCAATAGTGGTCAAGTGCTTATGCTGGCTTATATGAATAAAGAAGCCCTGGGCAAAACCATAGATACCGGTAAGACCTGGTTCTATTCCCGCAGCAGGCAGGAACTGTGGATGAAAGGGGAAAGCTCCGGCCATGTGCAGGAAGTTAAAGAGATATTGTATGACTGTGATGAAGACACAGTTTTGATAAAGGTTCAACAGACCGGGGTGGCATGCCATACCGGGCATTATTCCTGCTTTTATAGAAACTCCGCCGGTCAAGAAGTAGAAAAACAGATTTTCAATCTAAACCAGGTTTATGAATCCGCTGCTAGTAGCCCGGCTATATTATATGAGCTGTATGAGATCATAAAGGATCGCCAGCTCAAGATGCCGGAAGGATCATATACCACCTACCTGTTCAAAAATGGACTGGACAAGATCCTTAAAAAAGTTGGAGAAGAGAATGCAGAAGTTATAATAGCTGCCAAGAACCGGGAAAAATCAGAAGTCATATATGAAACCTCGGATTTACTATATCACCTCCTGGTCCTGCTAGTGGAACAAGGAGTAGACCTAGGTGAAATATTCGTCGAACTAAAATCCCGTCGATGAGTCAAGTTAAAAGTTACCAGGTGGGACGCGGGGACAGGTTCCTTGTCCCAATTTTGAATTGTTTGTGGGACA
>CAZXIR010000020.1:18296-21732 GCA_964640845.1 uncultured Syntrophomonas sp. | reverse complement strand
CGGTAAAACCGTGTTAGCCCCTGTAGTTTTGCGTCACCACTTTTCAATGGCTTTGCCTTTTTCTTATGTTATGTCGATTGGTTTACTCTAAAAGAAGGTCCCGTAAATTTGTACATAATTGGTTTTTGACCGCCTTGGGTCCTATATTGTATAATATTACTAAAACCAATATACTATATTGACTAAATTATGTCAATAAATAAAACCTTAATGCTAGCCCAGAGCTAGCACTAAGGTTTATATTCATTGTTTCTAAAGAATTTATTCTGAGCGGGGGGATTTTTTGTCATCTACTACTACTTCTTTGAGTGCCGCAAAAACGCTGCTGAGACCGGCCAGATCACCAGGTATTATAAGCTTGGTGGATTGTCCATCGCCAATAGCCTTCAAAGCCTCCAGAGACTTCAAAGCCAGGACTTTATCATCTGCTCCGGCTTCTCTTATCATTACCAGGCTGTCTGCAAAAGCCCGCTGTACCATGAGAATGGCCTCAGATTCACCCTGAGCTTCAAGTACTTGAGCCTGGCGGTGACCTTCCGCCTCTCTAATAGCTGCTTCTCTTACGGCTTCAGCTGTTAATATGGCCGACTGTTTTCTTCCTTCTGCATCCAGGATAGCGGCTGTTTTCTGTCCTTCGGCCCGGAGAATGGCTTCGCGTTTTTCACGTTCTGCCCGCATCTGTTTCTCCATGGCATTCTGGATATCCATGGGGGGCAAGATGTTTTTCAATTCTACCCGATTGACTTTTATCCCCCACTTATCAGTGGCTTCATCCAGAATAGCTCGGAGTTTGGTATTAACCACATCACGTGAAGTAAGGGTTTCGTCCAGCTCCAGGTCACCGACAATGTTTCTGAGGGTAGTGGCGGTGAGGTTTTCAATGGCTGGTATAGGGGAAGCAATTTCATATATATACTTGAATGCGTCTGTTATCTGATAATAAATGACGGTGTCGATCATCATGGTTACATTGTCTTTAGTTATAACTGGCTGAGGCGGAAAATCCATAACCTGTTCCCTTAAGTCTACTATGGCCCGAAAGCGATCGATGAAAGGGAATATAACGTTTATACCTCTAGCAGCGGTTTTATGATATTTTCCCAGGCGTTCCACAATACCTACCGTAGATTGTTTGATTATTTTTATGGCACTCAGCCCAATAAATATTACAAACAATACCAGGATGAAATTAACAAAATATTGCATTAGAATATCTCCTTTCATATGAAACAATTTTGCTGGTTATTCAGAAATTTTTACCAGGAGCTTAACTCCTTCTATACCTTTGACTTCAACCCGGGTACCCTCAGTAATATTCTCATCGGATGCCGCTGTCCATACTTCGCCGTTTAGTTTTACCTGGCCGAATTGCATTGGGTTTATTTCGCTAAGGGTAACCCCGTGCTGGCCTATAAGAGCCTCTGTTGTAGTAGGAACATCTTCCGATTTAAACAATTTAACTACCAGGGGACGGGTAAAGATTATTAACAGGGTGCTTAATATGGCAAATACCAGCAACTGACTCTCCAGACTGACCAGGAAATTTAGGCTGGCTCCCAAAGCTACTAGCAAAGCGGCCACCCCCAGCCATAGAAACCAGAAACCTGCTGAAGCTACTTCGATAGCTCCGCTGACTATGGCCACCAGTATCCATTGCATCGAAGTCATGCTATACCCTCCTCTCTAATATGGATGAACCAGCATTATGATTCTGCATTTAATCATATCATACTCCCATTAATATCATAACCAGTAGATATGATAAAGGTAATTAACTGCTAAATATATTAGGATAGTATATATACAAATATTTGTTAGTTCGTGGAATAACAGCACCCCCATTCTATCAAATGTGAATTGTAGCTGAGCTATTATATGTTGTATAATGAAACATATTATTCAAGAAATAACGACAGAGTTCGGGGTGTTTGTTTAGTAACCTTTATAAGGCGATTTTTCCCGTTAAGGGTTTTATTTATTATTGGGGAGGAATGTAAATAATGAATCAGCAGGAATTAGTTGCTAAACTAATTGAACAGTTTCCGAGCGGAAAAATAAGTTGTACCCAAGCCAGGGAGTTTGCGGTTCAGAGCCAGATTGATCTGGCTAGAATGGGAGAGCTTTGTGATGAGGCGGGTATAAAAGTTTACGGATGCGAACTGGGATGTTTTTAGTAGGGACAAGCTAAGTCATTTTACAATACCGTGGTCCAAGGGGGGGGAAGGTAATGAATGACAGTTATGGAAGAGAGATTAATTATTTAAGAGTTTCCATTACTGATCGGTGTAATTTGAGGTGCAGATATTGTATGCCTCAAGAGGGCATACAGAAGATCGAACATTATAATATACTGAGCCTGGAAGAGTTGTACCGGCTGATCAGGGTGGCTTCAGGACTGGGGATCAAGAAGGTCCGGTTGACCGGGGGGGAGCCTCTAATAAGGAAGAATATAGTTCAGTTGCTAAGTGATATTGCAGGTTTATCTGAGATAGATGACCTGGCTTTAACTACCAATGGGATGTTATTCCCCGGTATGGCCAACGCATTGAAGAATGCCGGGCTTAAAAGGGTAAACTTTAGTATGGATACCATGGTGGAGGAAAAATTTAAGTATATCACTCGGGGGGGAGAATTGGAAAACGTCAGTAAGGCTATCTTTAAAGCACTAGAGCTGGGAATGGAACCGGTTAAAATAAATACCGTGGTGATAAAAGGCTTTAACGATTCTGAGATATTGGACTTTGTATCCTTAGCTTACAAATATCCACTGCATATAAGGTTTATTGAGTTTATGCCGATAGGTGATCTGTTGTTTTGGAAACAAGAGAAACTTATGGGTGTAGATGAAATTAAGGATAAAATTGAGCGGGAATATGTTTTATACCAAGGAAGCAAAATAGAAGGTAATGGGCCGGCCAAGTATTATCATATTGAGGGCGGAATGGGTACCATTGGCTTTATAAGTCCAATGAGCAATCACTTTTGTGGCAACTGTAATCGGATTCGTATGACTGCTGATGGCAGTTTGAGAGGGTGCCTCTATGAAAAGGCTGAGGTTAACTTAAAATCAGCTCTACTCAATGGAGCTAGTGATGAGGAATTAAAGAATTTGTTTATAAAAACCATAATAAATAAAGCTCCCCGCCATAATATGAATTCTGGATGGGGCAGCCAAAATGAACGCAAGATGTATCAAATAGGAGGCTGATTTCTTGGATTTTACCCATATTAATAACGAAGGACGGGCACGTATGGTAGATGTCAGTGGGAAAAGTGACACCGCCCGGGTAGCTATTGCCCAGGCAGTAGTGAAAATGAAACCCGAGACTATTAACGCGATAAAAAGCGGAGGCACGCAAAAGGGAGACGTTTTATCCGTAGCTCAGGTAGCTGGGATAATGGGAGCAAAAAACACCGCAACATTAATACCTATGTG